>CAYYHB010000010.1:0-47146 GCA_964471395.1 uncultured Burkholderiales bacterium
TGATTCCAGATGATCTTCGCTACACCAAAGAGCACGAGTGGGTTCGGCTGTCCAACGGAGTAGGTGAGGTCGGGATCACGCACTTTGCTCAAGACCAGCTCGGCGACATCGTGTTCGTCGAGCTGCCCCCCGTGGGCACCCGGCTCGAAGCAAACAAGCGCTTCGGCACGGTGGAGTCGGTCAAGACCGTCTCTGACCTCTACGCCCCGCTGAACGGTGAGGTGGTGGCCATCAACACCCGCCTCAGCTCGGACGGGGACGACTTCCAGCCCGAGCTGATCAACCAGGACCCGTACGGGGGCGGCTGGATGATCAAGGTCAAGTTAGACAACCCCGACGAAGTCAACGCCCTGCTCGACGCCCGAGCCTACGGCGAGCTCGCCAAGAGCTGAGTCAATGAACTACATTCCGCACACCGCCCAGGACCAGCAGAAGATGCTTCAGGCTGTCGGTCTTGCGATGCCGGCCGACCTGTTCGGCTACCTGCCGGATGCGGTCAAGCTCGGACGGCCCCTGGCGCTGCCTCCTGGCCTGAGCGAGCACGAGCTGATCCGCCACCTCGAGGGCCTGGCAGCCAAGAACAAGCTGGCGACCCGAGGCTCGTTCCTGGGCGCGGGCGCCTATCATCACTACAGTCCCTCGGTGGTGGATACGGTCATCTCGCGCTCGGAGTTCCTGACCGCTTACACGCCCTATCAGCCGGAGGTGAGCCAGGGCACTCTGCAGGCCATCTTCGAGTTCCAGACCATGATCTGCGAGCTGACGGGGATGGATGCGGCCAACGCCTCGGTGTACGACGGCTCCAATGCCAACGTGGAATCGGTGCTGATGGCCCTCAACACCACCAACCGCAACCGTGTGCTGGTATCCCGGGGCGTCCACCCGCACACCCGCGAGGTGCTCAAGACCTACCTGGCGGCCCATGCCGTCACGCTGGAAGAGCTGCCCCTGGAAGACGGCCGCACCGTGCTCGGGAAGGTGGCGGATGATGCGGCCGCGGTGTTGATCCAGAACCCCAACTTCCTGGGACTGGTGGAAGACACTTCGACTCTGATGGAGAAGGCCCGCGCGGCCGGAGCTCTGGGCATCGTGAGCGTGGCCGATCCGGTCAGCCTGGCCCTGCTCAGGCCTCCGGGCGCATGCGGGGCCGACATTGCGGCCGGCGAAGCGGCTCCGCTGGGACTGCCGCCCTCCTACGGAGGGCCCTACGTCGGGTTCATGGCCTGCAAGAAGCCGTATCTGCGCCGCTTGCCGGGCCGACTGGCGGGCCTGACCGTGGACAGCGCCGGCCGGCGCGTCTTCTGCCTCACTTTACAGGCTCGCGAGCAGCACATCCGGCGCGAGAAGGCCGCCTCCAACATCTGCACCAACCAGGGGTTGTGCGCCCTGGCGGTGACCTCCTACCTGGCCCTGGTGGGTCCCCAGGGCCTGCGCGAGGCGGCCCTGACCTGCCTGAGCCTGGCCGAGAGCTTCAAGAAACGCGTTGCCGAGATCCCCGGTTACAGGGTGCTGTTCGGCTCGCCCAGCTTCCACGAGGTAGCGGTGGAGTGTCCGGTGGACCCGGTCGAGCTCAATCGCAAGCTGGCCGACCGGGGCATACTGGGGGGCTATCCCCTGGCGGGCGACTTCCCCGAGCTCCAGAACGCCATGCTGTTCTGCTTCACCGAGGTAAACGGAGCCGCCGAGCTGGACAACCTGCTCTCCGATCTGGCCGCGCTGGGCCGCACCCTGGAGGCCGCCCGTGGATAGACTCGAGCCCACCCTGTTCGAGAAAAGCTCGCCCGGTCGGCGCGGCTGTCACCCCCCCTCGGGCGGCGTGGCCGTGGTCGACCCGGTCGCCGTGCTCGGTGCCGGGCTGGTGCGCGAGACCCCCCCGGCCCTGCCCGAGCTGGGCGAGCTGCAGGTCCTGCGCCACTTCATGCGGTTGTCGCAGCTGAACTTCTCCATCGACACCAACTTCTATCCGCTGGGCTCCTGCACGATGAAGTACAACCCGCGCGTGAACGAGGTCACCGCCCGGATGCCCGGCTTTGCTCGCCTTCACCCCATGCAGCCGGTGGAAGCCGTGCAGGGCGCCCTGGAGCTGATGCACGACCTGCAAAACGACCTGCAGGAGATCACCGGCATGGACGGCTTCACCCTCCAGCCGGCCGCCGGAGCCCACGGCGAGCTGACGGCCCTCTTCATGGCCGCGGCTTACTTCCGCGACCGGGGCGAGAAGCGCACCAAGGTCGTGGTTCCCGACTCCTCTCACGGCACCAACCCGGCCAGCGCGGCCCTGGCGGGCTTCGAGGTGATCACCATCCCCACCAATGCGGTGGGCGATGTGGATCTGGAGCAGCTCAAGTTGCACCTCAACGACGAGGTGGCCTGCCTGATGCTGACCAACCCCAGCACTCTGGGCCTCTTCGAGCAGCAGATCGTGGAGGTGGCCCGCCTTGTGCACGAGGCCGGCGGACTGCTCTACTATGACGGGGCCAACATGAACGCCCTGCTGGGGGTGGCCCGTCCCGGAGACATGGGCTTTGACCTGGTGCACCTCAACCTGCACAAGACCATGAGTACTCCACACGGAGGCGGTGGCCCTGGGGCCGGCCCGGTGGGGGCCCGAGGGGCCCTGGTCGACTACCTGCCCGGCCCGCGAGCCACCCGCCAGGGAGAGGGCTACGCCTTCGAGACCCCCTCCAAGACCATCGGCCGGGTGCGCATGTTCTGGGGCAACTTCCTGGTGCTGGTCCGAGCCTACACCTACATCCGCCACCACGGCCCCGACGGATTGCGAGAAGTGGCCGAGGGAGCGGTCATGGCCGCCAACTATCTGCGGGTGCGGGTCAAGGACGCGTTCGACATGCCCTACGACCGGCTCTGCATGCACGAATTCGTGCTCTCGGCCAGGACCATGAAAGAGAAGAAGGGCGTGCGGGCCATGGATGTGGCCAAACGTCTGCTCGACTACGGATTCCACGCTCCCACAGTCTACTTCCCGCTCTGCGTGGAAGAGGCTCTGATGATCGAGCCCACCGAGACCGAGGCCCTGGAAACCCTCGACTCCTTTGCCGAGGCGCTGCTCAAGATCGCTCAGGAGGATGTTGCCCTGGTCACCACCGCGCCGCATCACACGCCGGTGGGTCGGGCCGACGAAGCCCGGGCGGCCCGCAAGCCCATATTGCGCTGGGAGGGGGAAGGGCCGTAAGTAGCGACGTCGACACGGGGACCATCTTCAGCCAGGCCGCCGCCGTTCTCGATGAGAACCTGCAGGGCCTGGCCGAACGGGTTTCCGACCGCTGCTTTGCCGAGCTTCCCTCCTACAAGCCCGACGTGATGGCCCGCGAGGAGTCGCGGCGCACGGTCGAGCGGCTGGTAGCCTTTATGGTCGGGCATCTACGCCAGAGCAGCAACGCCTCCACCTCTGACGAGGCCGGGCGCTGGCACAACGAGCTGGTCAGCTTCGAGGAAGGCATCGCGGCCCGCCGGGTCAAGATGCAGATCGACTTCACCGACTTGATGTATGGCCTTTCCTTCCTCAATGAGGAGACCTGGCGCACCCTGGCCCAGAAGCTCCCCCGCCCGGTGGCCTCGGAAGACCTCTTCCGCCTCGAGCGTCGCCTCAACGGCCTGATGGACCAGTTTTTCGTGGAGGTCTCCTCGGCCTACGTCAAGAGCGCCCGGGATGTGATCGAAAGCCAGGAGAAAGCCCTCCTGAAATGGGAAGAGGTGGTGCGCTCGGCCTCCGAGATCCGCCTCAAGATCCCCTGCGAGAATGAGTTCGCCGCCACCGTGCGGTTGCAGGCCGAGGCCATCGCCCGGCGCAGCGGATTCACCGACGAAGAGATCTATGACATCGTGACCGCCGTGGGCGAGGTGTGCGACAACGCCATCGAGCACGGGGGCTCGGAGCGCGGGATCGACGTGATCTATCGCTTCGCCCCCACCGAGATCTCAGTGGAGGTGCAGGACTTCGGGGTCGGCTTCGAGCCGGCCGGCAGGGGCGAAGAGGTGCCGGACCTGTTCTCCGAGCGCGGCCGAGGGATCTTCTTGATGAAGAATCTGATGGACCGGGTCGAGATCGAGTCCCGACCCGGTCAGGGCACCCGCGTCTTCCTGGCCAAGTCGCGCGATTGACCTTCGCTGACTATCTTGCGACCCGGCCCGAGCGCTGGGGGCTGGTGCTCGACCCGCCCCTGCCAGCCCGGACCAACATGGAGCGCGATGAAGCTCTGCTCGAAAGCCCGCTGCCGGTGCTGCGCCTCTACTCCTGGCAAGAGCCCACCCTGTCGCTGGGATGCTTCCAGAAGGACTCCTTTCCCGGCTGGCCCTGCGTGCGCCGCCCCTCAGGCGGGCGCGCCCTGTGGCACGCCGAGGAGATCACCTACGCCCTGGTCCTGCCCGACAGCAACCGGCTCTCGGTGGGAGAGGCTTTCTGCGGAGTGACCCGCGGACTGGCGGCGGCCCTGCGGGCGCTGGGAGCGAGCGAGGTGGAGACCTGCGCTGCCGATCAGATCCCTCCGGGGCGCCAGAATCCCTCTTGCATGGCCGTCACCCGCCTGGGAGAGCTGTCGGCGCGCGGCTGCAAGCTGGCCGGCAGCGCTCAGGTACGGCGGGGGAACGCCCTGCTTCAACACGGCTCCCTGCCCCGCCGGTTGGACCGGGAGAATCTCCGGCGGCTTTGGGGCGACGGCCAGCAGGTCATCGACCTCCAGGCCCTGGGTCTGGCCGAGCTCCGACCCGAGGAGCTGGCCCGGGAGTTGGGACGAGTCTGGGGGGTCACCTGGGAGGAGCCAGACCATGGCAGCGCAAACCCTGATTCAGCGACGACAGGAGCGGTCGATAGAATTTCATCGCCCGGGAGGTGTGGCCCGTGACTTTGTCGGTCGAAGGCTCGATCTTCTGCCTACTCTGCCAGGTCGCTGTGCACGAAGGCTGCGCTTGCCCGGGGTGCGGGGCCGAGCTGATTGTTGCGTTGACTCGAGATGTCCCCGGCTCCCCGGCCTGAGATAGCTTTCCGGCTGCGTCCGGCCAGCGCCGACGATCTACCGGCCATCATCGAGTTGGCGGTGCAGATGGTGGTCCACTCGCTCTCTCCCTATCGCGACTCCACGCCTGAAATGGTGCGGGTCTATCGCCGGGAAGACCTGCGCACGCTGCAGGACGCGCTTCAACTCGACCGGGCCCGGGTGCTGGTGGCCGAAGCCCCCGATGGCTCCCTGCTGGGCCACATCGTGGTGCTGGCGGGCCAGATCGACTCCAGCACCGGCGAAGCTCAGGGCTGGATCTTCGATGTCTCCGTGCGCCACGACTGCTGGGGCAAGGGCGTAGGGCGCACGCTGGTAGCGGCGGCCGAGCATTTCGTCGCCGAGCGCGGCCTCAGTCGCATCGGCCTGGGGGTCACCAGCGCCAACCAGCGTGCCGTGCGCTTCTACGAGGAGCTGGGCTATCTGGAGGAGCGCAAACAGATGATCAAGAAGCTCTGACGCCCCTTATGACCATCGAAACCCGTTCCCGTGAAGTCGTCCTGGACGGACGCTCGCTCACCCTGACCGACCTGGAAGCCATGTCCTGGCCACAAGTCGCGATCCGACTCGGTCCCGAGGTGGGCGAGCGCGTCCGCGCCTCGCGCGCCGTGGTGGACGACCTGGTGGCCCGGGGCGAGGTGGTCTATGGCCTGAACACCGGTTTTGGCCGCATGGTGAGCCAGCGGATCGACCGCTCCGACATCCAACAACTGCAGCGCAATCTCGTGCGCAGCCACAGCGCCGGCGTGGGCGACCCCCTGCCCGAGACGGTGGTGCGAGCGATGATCGGTCTGCGCGTCAATGCGCTGGCCCGGGGCTACAGCGGGGTGCGGCTGCTGGTGCTGGAGCGGCTGCTCGAGTGGCTGGCCGCCGGACTGACTCCCGAGGTGCCCTCGCGCGGCTCGGTGGGCTCCTCGGGCGACCTGGCGCCCCTGTCACACATCGCCCTGGGCTTGATGGGAGAGGGGTGGTGCCGTTACCAGGGGCGCCGCCTGCCCACCGCCGAAGGCCTGGCCGAGGTCGGTCTGGACCCGGTCTGCCTGGAGGCCAAGGAAGGCCTGGCACTGATCAACGGCACCCAGATGATGGCCGCGGTCGGCGGTCTGGCCCTGGCCCGCGCCGGACGACTGCTGCGCATCGCCGACATTCTCGGCGGCATGAGCGTGGAGGCGCTGATGGGCACCGACACGGCCTTCTCGCCGGATATCCATCGAGTTCGTCCCCACCCGGGCCAGAGCCAGTCGGCTCAGACCCTGCGCATGCTACTGGCCGACTCGGCCCTGGTGGCCTCGCACAAAGATTGCGCTCGGGTCCAGGACGCCTACTCGCTGCGCTGTATGCCCCAGGTGCACGGGGCCGCTCGCGACGGGCATGCCTTTGCAGTGGGCATTCTCGAGCGCGAGATCAACTCGGCAACCGACAACCCGCTCGTCTTCCCGGAAGGTGGCCAGGTGTTGAGCGGCGGAAACTTCCACGGCGCGCCGGTGGCCCTGGCCCTGGATTGCGCCAAAGTCGCCCTGGCCTACCTGGGCACCATCTCCGAGCGGCGCTCAGAGCGGCTACTCAACCCGGATACCAGCGGACTGCCGCCCTTTCTGACCCGACAGGGCGGCCTGCATTCAGGGCTCATGCTGGTGCAGTATGCGGCCGCCGCTCTGGCCAACGAGAACAAGGTTCTGGGCCATCCGGCCAGTCTCGACTCCATCCCCACCTCGGCGGGGCAGGAGGACCACAACAGCATGGGACCGACCGCGGCCTTCGCGCTGGAGCGACTGGTGGACAACCTGGAGCAGATCCTGGCCTGTGAATGGATCTGCGCCGCCCAGGCGCTGGAGTTCCACCGTCCCCTCACCTTTGGACCGGGAACCGAGGCCGCTCTGAGCTGCCTGCGAGAACGCGTTCCCGCGCTCGAGAATGACCGGGTCCTGGCCGAGGACCTGACCACCGCTCGCGACCTCATTCGCAACGGGGAGCCGCTGGGTCGGGTGGAGGCCCAGGTCGGCCCCTTACCCTGAAAGGAGTAGGAACCCGTTTATGACGCGCCGAAGAGCGCGCCAGATCAAGCCCTGGATTGTTTTTGCCCGCGCTGCGGACTGACGAAGGGGCCGACAAGGAGAGTCACGCATTTGGCCAGACGGCGCAGGCGCACGAGGATCGGGGAAAGCCAGGAGAACCTCCTCGACGGTGGCGATGAGCTCGGGTCCGACGAGGACGACGAGCTCGATAACGTGCTCTCCAGCCTGGAAGCACGAGTCCGCGAGGTGGAGCTGCTGGCCGAGGTCCAGTCCAAGGATACTCAGGGCATGCGGGCCCGCATGGAGCAATTCCACCGCGAGCTGAAAGACCTGTCCCTGGAGACCCCGGAAGACGACGAGCTGGTCGAGGATGTCGAGAAGCTCGAGCGTCAGATGTCCGCCCTGGCGCAGACCCAGGCCCATGTCTCCCAGCAGCTGGGCCAGCTGGCCGTCCGCCTCGAGTCAGGCGAATTCCTGGGCAACGTCGGAGCGCAGGTCGAGGCGGCCCATCTGAAGGTCGAGGAGCTCAGAGCCGAGGCGGCTCTGGCACTGGAGCAACTGATGACCCGGGTGGGCGAGGAGCTCGACTCTCGTTTTGGCGTGTACGACGCCCGTCTGAGTGAGCTGATGGCCCACGCCGGGGCCATGCGCGACGAGCTTTCCTCGGGCCGCGTGGCTCCTGCCGAAATCAATGATCTGGTGGGCCGGTCGGTCAGCCAGATGGAGTCGCGCCTCGAAGGCGCGCGAGCTGAGCTGGGCGGGCGCTTCGACGAGATGCACGCGGCCGTAGCCCAGGAGTTTGAGGAACTGACCGAGCGACTGGGCCAGGAGCTGGGCCAGATGGCCCGCCTGACCGATGTGGATCAGCGCCTCCAGGCTCTGACGAGCGAGCTCGAGGTGGCGATCACTGAGCTGCGCACCATGATTGAGGCGGGGCCATCTGAAGCGGTAGTCTCCGAGATGCGTCGCGCCCTCGAGCAAGAGCGCGAGCACACGGCCCACAGTCTGGACGAGGTGCGCCGGGCCATGAGCGACCTGCAGTCGAGCGTGGGCGATGCCGATGGACTCGCTCAGCGAGCCCGCACCGCCCTTGACGCCGTGAGCACCCTTGAGAGTCGCTACAACACAATCTCTGAGCGGGTAGGCCAGGCGGCCTCGGTAGCCGAGAAACAAATGCAAACGGTCAATCTGGCCATTCGACTGGTGGAGGAGCTGGACCAGAAGGCCCGCGGCGCCCATGCTCGGAGCGGGAGCGGTGGCGGGAGCACTGGCGGTGGTGAGGACTTCTTTGACCCCACGGAGGCCGGTGGAACCGAAGACCTCGGCTTTGAGGTAGGCGATCTGCTGCAGGTCATGATCAAGCACAATGCCACCGATCTGCACCTAAAGGTGGGCATGCCCCCGATGGTGCGACTCGATGGCGAGCTCATTCCGGTCGGCGAGCGTGTGCTCAATGAGGTCGACTGCCGACGCCTGGTCTACTCCAGTATGACCCAGAGCCAGCGCAGTCGGCTGGTGGAGAACCGTCAGATCGACTACCCCTTCTCGCTGTCCGGAATTCGCTTCCGGATCAATGCCTTCTTCGAGCGCGGCAACGTGAGCGCCGCCCTCCGAGCATTGCGAGGGGAAATGCCCAGCCTGGATGAGTTGGGCCTACCCGCGGTAGCCAAGCGCCTGGCCACGCTCAGCAACGGGCTGGTGCTGGTCACCGGCCCCACCGGCTCGGGCAGATCCACCACGCTGACTGCCCTGGTGGACTACATCAACAACAACCGCAAGGTACACGTGCTCACCGTCGAGGAGACGGTGGAGTTCTATCACACCGACAAGCTCTCGATGATCACCCAGCGCGAAGTCGGCAGTGACGTGCCCAGCTTTTCCGAAGGCGTGTGGCAGGCGCTGCGACAGGATCCCAATGTCATTGTGGTGGGCGACCTGCGCGACAGCGAATCGATCCGCGCCGCGGTGGTAGCCGCCTCCACCGGCAGACTGGTTCTGGCCGGAATGTCGTCCTTCAGCGCGGTCACCGCGGTGGATCGCATTCTGAACGCCTTTGCCGCGGGCGAAGCTCAGCGACAGGTTCGACAGATGCTGGCCACCTCGCTGCGGGGGGTTCTCGGTCAGCGCCTCCTCAACCGGGCCGACGGCCAGGGGCGCGTTCTGGCAGTCGAGGTCCTGACCGGAACCAGCATGGTCGCATCCCACATCCTGGAGGGTCAAACCCACCAGATCGGGCAGTACCAGGCTCAGGGTGCTGCCGATGGAATGCAGACCCTCACCCAGGCCCTGGGTCGACTCTATGAAGCGGGTCTGATCAGCAAGGAGGAGGCCGCTTATCACGCCGAGCAACCGGCTGATACCCGGCCTTCGGAGCCCGGTGCCCAACTGCCGTCTGCCTCAATGACCGAAGACACCCTCATGAACTGGCTCTGAGCCTTGAACGACACCCGTAGCGCCCGGGAATCGGGCAGGCTGTAGCGCGTGGCCTTCGGTTTTGCCAGCTTTGGCGATTCATTCGCCGAGTCGGAGCCGGTGGTGGCTCCGGTCGACGGCGTGCGGGGCCGCCTCGCTGAGATCAAGGAGACCATTGCCC
This sequence comes from uncultured Burkholderiales bacterium, assembly GCA_964471395.1. Taxonomy (GTDB): domain Bacteria; phylum Vulcanimicrobiota; class Xenobia; order Xenobiales; family QWHO01; genus QWHO01. The sequence goes on from CAYYHB010000010.1 coordinate 9,621, forward strand.
GGACATGCGTAAGGGTGGGGCGCGATCCCCGCTCGGTGCGGCTGATCGGCGTGACCAAACTGCACACCGCCCAGGAGATCAAACCGGCCGTGGAAGCCGGCCTGGAGGATCTGGGCGAGAATTATGTGCAGGAGGCACGGCAGAAGGCCACCCAGATACCCGGCGTAAAGTGGCACCTGATCGGCCATCTGCAAAAGAACAAAGTCCACCTGGCGGTGCAACTGTTCCAGATGCTCCACACGCTGGACTCCATCGAGTTGATTCGACGAGTGGAAGAGCGTTGCCACGAGCGGGGCCAGAACCTCTCCGGACTGATCCAGATTCGACTTGGCGGAGAAGTCACCAAGAGCGGCATCGAGCCCGAGCAACTCTTTCCTTTGCTCGAAAAGGTCGCCGAGAGCCCCCCAACCCGCTTGAAGCTGGTCGGTTTGATGACCGTTCCTCCGCCGCCCGACAAGCCCGAGGAGAGTCGGCCCCATTTTCGTCGCCTGCGTGAGTTGCTCGAGCAGAGCCAGTCTTTCTTCAACGGCTCCGAGCTCTCGATGGGGATGAGCGCCGACTATGTGCCGGCAATCGAGGAAGGGGCAACCCTGTTGCGGCTGGGAACCGCCATTTTTGGGCCACGTACCGTGCCCTGACGGCTGGATCGACCGTTCCTGTGTCGCTGTTTTTTTTCCGTCAAAGAGGGGACCCGCCCGGTCTGTTGAATACTTCTCAATCAGGTATTGGTCGGAGGTGGGCCCGTCGTGGGAGCTCGCATCATGGAAAGCATCCGCAAGTTTTTCACATTGGAGGAGGACAGCTTCTCCTCGGATGTCTTGAACTCCGAGTCTGTCTCGACTTCGGGCTCGGCAGCCGCGGCCCAGCCGGCGGCTCGGGCCAATCCCAGTCCCCCCGCCGGCGCCCTGGCCCAACCGCGACGCAACAACAACGTGGTGGGGCTGCCCTCGGCTCGCAAGGAAGAGATTGTCGTGCTGGAGCCGGCCTCCTTCGCTGATGCGCGCGAGATCGCCGAAGCCCTCAAAGTCAAGAAGAGTATTCTGCTCAACATGCGCAAGACCGACAAGGAGCTGGCGCGCCGCATTATCGACTTTTTGTCAGGCATCTCCTACGCCATCGGCGGCCACAGCCAGAAGGTGGCTGACCAGATCTTCCTGTTCACCCCCGGCCACATCGAGATTCTGGTGCCCGACCCCAACAGCTACCAGGCCGCGGGCGGCGGGGATCCGGAGTCGGTCTCGCTGGACGGGCTCTAAGTCTGGCAATGTTTGCATGCTATGAAAGAAGCCCGAGCCTGTCAGGCTCGGGCTTCTCGGTTTTCACCTGGGTTTAGCCCCGGCTGGTGTTGCGGCGCTGCACCTGGGCCGTCAGGCCGGTTGCCAGAGCGCCGCTGGTGTCGCTCTGGATGTCGGCCAGCATGTCGCGGCCATACATCCGCTGATAGGCCGCCGCAATGGCGTCGATCTGAGGTTTGGAACGGGTGGCCAGGATGTCGATCAAGACCTGCTCGTCGGTACCCGTCTGGTTGTAAGCGGCGTCATAGATGCGCTGGGCGTCCTGGGTGGCGGCCAGGGGGTCGACCTGGCCACTCTCGTCACGCCCGCCCTGAGCCAGTTTGACCGCCAGGGTTCCGGCCCAGCCCGAGGTGCTGTCTTGCATCGCCTGCTCGAGAGTCTTCCCGAAGCGGCGCTGGTAGGCGGCGCTGATCTCGGCGATCTCGGCGTTGCTGCGGTTGGAGAGCACCTCGAAGATGGCCGAATAATCGTTGCTGAAGGTGCCCAGTGAGGAGTTGATGCGCACCGCATCCTGGTCGCAGGCAACCCGGTCTACGACGGGCTGAGTGGGCTGGGTCGGCTGGGTGGGCTGGGTCGGCTGGGTGGGCTGAGTCGGCTGAGTGGGCTGAGTGGGCTGAGTGGGCTGAGTCGGCTGGTCTCGGGGGCCCACTGCATCGGCGGGGTTCTGCGCGATGGCGGCGTCCAGGTCGACCATCGCGATCAGACCGTCCCGATTGCCGCCGTGAGCCGCCGTGTCGACCGCGTCGAGCATGGCCGGGTTCTGGAGCAGGAACTCGATGGCTTTCTTCAAGTCGGGCGGGCAGGCGGGATTGCCGAGCATGGCCTCCAGGTCGTTTTTGCCGATCAGGCCGTCCTTTCCGCCCTGCCCGGCAGCCGTGTCGAGGAAGTCGAAGTAGCGCTTGAGGATGACGGAGGCCCGACCGAGCGTCATCTGCCCCTCAGGGTCGGGAGTGGCGTCGAGACCTGAGTACTTCTGAACGGCTGCGGTCAGGTCGTTGCGACCGATCTTGCCGTCACAGTTGCCCTGGCCAGCGGCTGTCTCCAGCGCGTTGAACATCGATGGATTGTCGAGCAGGTACTTGCAGGCTTCCTTGAGCTCTTCGGAAGCATTGGGGGCGCGACCGGAGACGATGGCCTCCAGATCGGGCTTGCCGATGATACCGTCGCGCGAGCCGATTCCGGCGGCGGTATCCATCAGGTCGAAGTTGGCCTGCAGGAGGGATGCGGCCCGGGCCACGGTCATCGGCTGGCGCTGGGTGGGCGGTTGGGGGGGCTGGGGGGGCTGGGGGGGGGTCGGGGGCTGGGGAGGTTGCGGGCATCCGCCGCCACCATGCTGGGGAGGCCGCTGTTGCTGCTGCAACTGCTGGAGCAGCCACATCAGTTGCTGCATCTGCTGTTGCTGCTGTTGCTGCTGCATCATCATCATCATCATGAATCCGAACTGATTCTGGCTCTGCTGCATCTGCATCATCATCATCATCAGCATCGGGTCCATCCCGAAGCCACCGCCTGGGAACCCCATCTGGCCCATCGGGAGCCCCATCTGCATCCCGCCTGGGAACCCGAACAGGCTTGCCATCATGTTGGGTCCGGGAGGGCCCTGCCAGGAGTACTCGGCCCCCGGAATGATTCCCGGCATCTGCGGGAAGGGGCAGCAGTAGCGCACGGCCTGAATGTCGCTGGTGCACTGGCCGTAGTAGGCCCGGTGGGCGTGAACCTGCTGGGCCGACATCCCTTGCACCGGGACCAGGCCCGACTCCAGCGCCTGGTGAACCGCAGCCATCCGGAGAGCCTGCGCCTCGCGCATCTGGGGACTGATAACTACGCGCTGGGGTCCGAGTCCGGTGATGTCGCTCACGGCTGAAGTCTCCTTTGAACCACGATTTTGTTCTTCTGGACCTATTATGCCGGACCGGTCCGCGGAAGTAAATAGGGAAAAGTAAACACTTTATGAACGACTCCTTAAAAAGGCCCAGTAGTTGAAGATAAACGCTATATATATTAGGTTTGGATCAATTATGTTGACACTTTAAAGTGTCTATATTTGGTCGATCGTCAAGTCCGCGGGCAATGTTGAAATCTCCATCCGGAGCCCAAAGATCAGGGCGCAGCCGTGCCGACGCAGTTACGGCCCTTCTCTTTGGCGACATACAGGGCTTCGTCGGCTGTCTTCAGGAGCAGGTCGGCCCGCTCCAGGTCCGGGCCCGCCTGGGCTACCCCGAACGAAGCTGTGATCGAGCGGTTGAAACCGGGATACTCGATCGCTTCGCCTTCCAGGCCGCTGCGCAGGCGCTCGGCGAGAAGGCGGGCACCCTCCAGGTCGGTGCCCGGCGAGATCACCAGGAATTCCTCGCCACCGTAGCGACACACCTGGTCGCAGGCCCGAGCCAGGCTGCGCAGACGTGCCGCCACATGCACCAGGACCTGGTCGCCGCACTCGTGGCCGAAACCGTCGTTGATCTGCTTGAAGTGGTCCACATCACAGATGGTGCAGGCAAAAACCTGCTCGCTGCGACGGAACAGCTCCCACAACTGGGTCACATGCTCGATCGCGAACCGGCGATTGGGGAGACCGGTAAGAGCGTCAGTAAAGGCCATCTTCTCAAACTTCTTGCTCATGGCCTGAAGCTCTCGGTTGCGAATCTCGAGATCGTGGCGCAGTTCGGTCAACTCTCTCAGGTGGCGCTTCTCGGCATCGCGCAGCCGCTTCTTCTCAAGACAGGCGTTCACACGGGCCCGCAAGAGACGGGGATCGAAGGGCTTACTCAGATAATCCTCGGCCCCTAGCTCGATGCAGGATGCCGCCACCGAGACCTCTTCGTGGCTCGAGATCACGACCACCGGCAGAGTGCTCAACAGGGCATTCTGCCGCAGCACTTGCAGCACCTCGTGGCCATCCATCTCGGGCATGGTCAGATCGAGCAAGACCAGGTCAAACGGAGCAGCCTGGATCATTGACAGGGCCTGGCGACCATTTTCGGCCTCGTCCACCAGGTGGCCCATTTCGCCCAGATGATGCCGCAACAGGGTTCGATTCATCAAACCGTCGTCCACCACCAGGACCTTGCCAGGCTCCAGGCTGATCTCATACTCCACACTGAAGGGTTTGCAGCCTGACAAGCCGGCTCCTTCCGGCAAGAGTCCTCTCCCTGGCGCCGAATTGTTCCCCAATGCCCTGGTGCCCCTTCAAAGACTGCGAGTGCTACCGCGAGTGCCCCCTTTTCGTCGCTTCGGTGGAACGGTGCCAGTTTGTGGTTAAGACGATGCAGCTTGAAGACCTGCACAAGATTGCTCTGATCGCCCTCGACCGCATGACCGAGGAGGAGGCCAGACTCGATTGAACGAGGAAGCGCTGGCTTTCTACCGCCAGCTCGAAGCCGAAATCCAGACCGCTCTGCTGGAGCTGACGGTCGTTCCGCCGCGCAAATCCAGGCCGAGCGCCGTGCTGCGACAGAGGCTGGAGGAGCGGCTCCAAAACCAGCGAGAAATCTTGCAGCGGCTCGAGGCCGGTCAGATTCAGTCCGAGCAAGCCCTGCAGATGATCGTGGAAGAGCAGGCCCGAGAAGCCACCCAACCCGGCGTGTACGGCGACTACCTCAGCCGTCTGTCGGGCCACCTCAAGAAGCTCTCGGGTAAGGTTCCAGGAACGGAGTCGAAAGCCGCCGAAGGGCCCGCCGATGACTGAGGTGGCCTCCGACCTTCTTACGTTCCTGCGCAACCTGGCTGACCATCTGGCCCTGGGCACCCCCTTGCCGATGGAGGAAATCCGAAATTCGCTCAACCTGGTGAAGAACACCCTCGAGCAGCTGTATGCCCAGTACGAGGCCCCCGCACCAGCCGGAGCCGAGGTCATCCGCGAGTTCATGCTGGAGGCCCTGCAGCTCTTTTACGATGCCGTTGAGGGCATCGAGGCCTACGTCGAAACCGGCGAGCGCGACCGCCTGGCCGAGTCCGTCTTGAAAGCCGAAGAGGCAAACGACATCCTCAGCTCGATCGAGTACGTCATCGAGCAGAACAAGCAGTGGTTGAGCCAGTTCTCGGCAAGCTAGGCCCTACCTGCGGGGTGCAGCTTCGCTGCCCGGCCCGTGCCAAATCACTCTGGGAGCGGCTCGAAGGGTGGTGCTCCGAGGAGGATTTTGGGCCCGGCTCAGGCGACCCAGCCTGAATGGCCCGCGACTACCTGAGCCAGGACGAGCTACTTGAGCAGGCCCGCGAGCTTGGACTCGACCTGTCCGAGCGAACACTGAAGTTCTATACTTCCCGAGGCTTGGTGCCTCGACCGGAGAAGAAACCATTCCCATCCGCCGATGGAAGAGTGGCCTATTTTCATCGCGATGCGTTGCGCCGGTTGCGGCGTATCGAGCAGCTAAAGGCCCAGGGGTTCAAGCTCGAGCAAATTCGAAAACTGCTCGACCAGAAGGGTGGCGAAAGCCTGCGCTCGCTCGGTCCGGCCGAGGAGGACTGGCGACGCCAGGTCGCCTTCCGCTATCTCCACCAGCAGGCGGGCGATGAAGGGCGTCGAGCCCGGGTGGAGTTTCTGGCCAGCGTGCTGGGCACCGACCAGGAGGAAACCCTGCAGCGGGCTGCGCGGCGTTATATGACTCGCTTGCTCACCCCGCTGATTGGTGAGACCGAAGCCACCCGCTACGTCGAGGAGTATTTCCTTGGCCTCCCCCCTCGCGAGCTCAATCGCCGAATGGAGCTGTTTCGACACTGGAGAGACGAGGAGAAAAAGAAGGACCGACAAGTTTCTCCCCTGGAGTTGCTCCGACGCATGACCTCCGATTTCTTGTTGGGACTGGTGCAGGCCCCCGCTTTCGCTGCCGAACTGGCCAGAGTGCGCGAGAAACTCTCGGCCCGGCTACAGGCCGTGGCGGCCCTGAGCAGCGGTCCGTGGCACGAGCCCCTGCTGCTGCACCAGGCCCTGGAGTCGCTCGAGCGGGCCGATCAGGGCCTGACGACCCTGGAGCAAGCAAGTATTGAGAAAGACTCAAAAGCGGTGGGGGCAGGCTTGGAAAATTTCCAAAGAGCCACCGAGCAGCTGAGCCTCATTTTAACTCTGGCTCACGACCACGCAACCCTGCTGGAGAGGGGTCAGGGGCTATACCTGGCATAGACGGTGTGCTATAGTAGGATTAGATGTTCTCAGTGGAAATCCTCATTCATTTTCACTGCCCGCATTGCAGCTATCAGCTCAAGCGCCGTTTCCTCGATTATCTGTCCTCACGCACCACACGCTGCCCCAGTTGTCAGGTCAAACTGGTCCACCTGGCCCGCGGCGAGACTCCTTCGCGTCACAATGTGGACATGGAAGAGATACGGCGAGCTATCGAGCGTCTTGAAGGCGATTGGGGATGTCTGATCAACGAGTATCTCACCCACCAATCGCGCGAGTGGGGCAAGGACGAGCCGGGTCTGGCCTGACCCGGCTCGCGTTATTCAGGGGGCCGAGTGGGACGGTGGTTCCAGACCTCGGTATCGTCTTCATCCGCGCTTGAGCCGAGCGCCATGCTGCCTCCGAGGTCGCCCACCAGATGAGACACGCTCTCGGGCTGACCGGTCAGGGTCACGGCCCGTCTGGGAGCTTCGAAGATAAACACGATATCCCCGATGGCGACCTTGTCTCCGTCGCTCAACACGTACTCCTGCACGCGCTGGCCGTTCACGAAGGTTCCGTTGCGGCTACCCAGGTCACGAAGAAGGTAGCCTTCGGCCAGTCGCACCACTTCTGCATGACGCCTTGATACAGACTCGTTGTTGAGCATAAGGTCACACTTGACCTCACGCCCGATGACGATCTGGTCCTTGTTCATTGGGAACGAGGGCTTGAGGCCTTCGCCGTGCGGCTTGAGCCAGGCCCAGGGCTGCCGGGGGATCTCCGGGCGGATCAGTTGCTCTTCCAGGGTAACGGGAAAGAGCGACTGGCCTACCGCATAAGAGATCGCCACGAACACAGCCATGAAGATCAACACGATGAAGATGCCGCCCACGGGTGGTAACTCGATCCGCGACTCGAGAAACTGGACTGTCCAAAGCCCGCAGGCCCCCCCCAGCAAGAACGAGGCGACATTCAGCAGCCAGCGGCGCAAGATGGTCACGGGCCGGTACCCTCCTCGCTGCCCCGAGCCACCCACTCGCCACCGATGGCTCGAACCATCGTCCACGGCAAAGGAGCTGCCTTCCCTGAGCGATTCCAGCTCAGGGTGGCTCCTCGAAGGGCGTGCAGCTTGTAATGAGAGGCGACGACCCACAGCAGGGCATCCAGGTTCCGAGCCCGCGCCAGATCTGGAATGTCCCGGGCCAGGCTGGCTGACAGCCATTCACCCTGACAGGGAGAGAATCGAACCAGCGCGCAAGCTCCGGGATGGTCGGCGGCGGGCGGAAGAGAGGCCCGGTCGTTGGCCAGGATCACCAGAGACTCGCGCGGAGCTTGCAGCGAAGCAAGGTCTTGTGGACGAGCCAGCACCAGGCCTCTGGCGCCGGAGAACTCGGGAGCATCCAGGCCCAGCGACTTGAGCTCATCGGTCAGCTCAGGGCTGGCGGAGAAAAGGGGACGGTTGGCTGCCAGGTCGGCGAGTTGCTCCACCGGCCAGGCCCGATCGGGAGGCATCTGGCGAGGATCTTCCTGCTCGGATATCTGGGCCAGGTAGAGCGGCAAGTCGCTCTTGAGCTGGCCGGCATCCAGTTTGCCGACGGGAAAGACGAGCAGCACCTCGGGCGGTGGGCCGGGAGCTCGAGCGTTCACTTTCCGAGAATCGGCGCCGGCTTCCATGGAAGCCAGCCGTCGCGGAAGCTCTCCGGGTCGATAGCCGGAAACAATCAGCACTACAGGTCGTCCGCCCACGCCGCCAACCCGATTGAGCGTCTCCTGAGCCTGAGCCAGAGAAGAGAGGACCTCGTCGGCACGCTCGACGGGATAAAGAACGCCGATGCGGGCAGGCTTCTTGGGAGGAGGCACGGCCAGACCCAGAGCATTGGAGTGATAGATTCGGGTAAGCGGGTCTTTCCCGTCTGCCCGGGCAGCCACGCGTAGCTGCTCGGTGGCCTGGACCAGGGAATGGCCTTCCTGGTAGAGCTGAATGCCAGCGTCGCGGGGATTGCTGGGAGCCTGGCGAGGCATCAGGCTGTGCAGCCAGGCCGAGAGCGACTGGCGTCCTTCCTCCAGGAGACCGGGATTGAAACGAGCCACGGCAGCCAGACTGCCCAGCAAGAACAGCAAGAAGAACCACTTGAAGAGCCTGGCAGCCGATCGACGGACCGCAGGCTGGGCTGGGGCTGGGCTGACAGCGGTCGGGTTGCCCCCTGCAGTCGCTGCAGTCGGAGCGACCGCCACCGGGGCAACGGTCGCGGTCATGCTCGCAGCCGCCACTGCCCGAGCTGCGTCCACAGCCGACACGGGCGAAGTCGCCTCTCCCGAGCGCACTACACGCGTGCCCCCCGCCAGCGCTCGGGCCAGCGCCTGGAGATCACGCTTCATGTCGATCATAGACTGATAGCGCTGATCGGGGTCGAGTTGAGTGGAGCGCTCGATGATGCGCACCAGGTCTTCCGAAACGGATGGGTTGAGGTCGCGCACGGGGGGCAGGATGAAGGGGGTCTGGGTGGTGGTCGGGTCGCGGCCTGTGATGGCGTGGTGCAGAGTCACCCCGAGGGCGTAGACATCAGAGCGCGGGTCGGTCTGACCGCTGTATTGCTCGGGAGGAGCGTAGCCGGGCGAGCCGATGCGCATGGTGTCGCCCTTCTTACTGGGGTTGAAATGGCGGGCGATGCCAAAGTCGATCAGCTTGACCAGGTTGCCGGTCATCATGATGTTAGACGGCTTGACGTCTCGAAAGATGATGGGATGAGGCTTGCGGCAGTGGAGGTAGTAGAGCACGGTGGCCATCTGCTCGCCTAACTCGGCCACCTGCCGCTCGGGCAGGGGGCCTTTGATGCGATTGAGCATGCGCCCCAGGTCTTCCCCGTCCACGAACTCCATTACCAGGTATGACCGGCCCTGGAAGACGAAAAAGTCATTGACTTTGGGAAGGTTGCGGTGGTCCAGACTGGCCAGCAGGTGTGCCTCTCGCTCGAACAACTCGACCGCCATCCGCTGTTCATTGGGATCGGAATAACGGGCCACCATCTCCTTGACCACCCAGCGGCGACCGCGAAGGTTCAGGTCGTCGCACAGGTAAATGTTGCTCATGCCGCCCTGGCCAAGCAACCGTACTACCTGATAGCGCGTCCCGATCATCGTCCCGGGCGCCAGCATCCGGTCAAGCCTCCTTCTGGTTCAGAGCCTCGTACTGGACGAAAGCATGTAGTGGTAGATGGCCACCAAACCCCCACCCATCAGGACGGTCAGCAGCGCACCCAGCAACCACGCCTTCAGTCGCGGAGATATTCTCTTTGTTCTCCGAACGCCCCCCCCTGCCCCTACGAGCGAAGGGGATTTTTCAGAACGGGGGGCAGGGCGCGGAGTTTTTCCCTTCGGTGTAAGAGAGTTCTCCAGGGCTTTCTTGAGCTCGGCCAGGCTGCCTGGCCGGTCGCGAGGCTCGTTGCGAGTGCACTTCTCGATCAAGGCGCGGGTGGGCTCAGAAACGCGAGGATTGAGATGACTGATCGGCACCAGGTTAAAGGGGGAGGAGCCCGGATTGACCCCGGTCACCAGGTGATAGGTCAGCGCGCCCAGGTTGTAGACGAGGGTGCGGCCATCATAGTTCCCCTCCCCGGTGAACTGCTCGGGGGCCGCGTAGTCAGGGGGGCCGGTACGGGCCTCACGCTGGAATAGCCTGGAAAAGCCGAGATCTACCAGTAGAACTCGCCCCTCGGGGGTCAGGATCAGATTGGGGAGGCTCATGTCGCGCAGCACGATTGGGGCCAGCTTCTTCTTGAACAAGAAGACCATCAGGTCGCAAAGCTGAAGGGAGATGCGCAGGGCTTCGTCCTCGCCGAAGGGGGCCTGGCGCTGATTGAGGATGCTCTGCAGGTCGTTCCCGGGCACGAACTCGCGGATCACGAACAGGGAGGAATCCTGGGCGAAGAAATCCACCAGTTTGGGCAGGCAAGCGTGCTCGAGTTGGGACAAGAGCATGGCTTCCGCCTGAAACTGAGTGAGTAAGCGGCTGCGCTCGCCGGCGTCTACGCCGATCGGCTGCATTTGCTTGATCACCCATAGCTTGCCGCGCAGGTGCTGGTCTTCGGCGACATAGACGTTGCGCAGCCGCGACTGATCCAGCACCCTGGCTATCTTGTATCGGGCCCGCAGGCTGGTCCCTACGGGCAGCACGTAAGGCAAACCGGCCAGGCTCCTTCCCGAATGCCAAAAAAGACCTCCGTGGCGTCAGGACGCCCCTTTGGCCCTCAACCCTATCCACGCCCTGTCTAAATGCGATCACAACCACGCGATCGCGATCTCCAGTTTACCGTCGGAAACCACGCTTTCCGAGCGGTCCCGAGCGCTTCGCCCGCCCTTCTGGCTACGCTCGAAGTTTTCTAGAACCTGGCTTAGAACCCTCTCCTGACGACCCTGGAAGGGGCCTTTCCGGGGAGGATTTTCAAGCCCGACAACAGAATCGCCCGCACGCCCTGGCCGGGAACTTCTCGTACCCGGTCAGCGTCATCAAAAGGTCCGCGGACCACCAGGGCCGCGCCAGATGCTTTGCCACCAGGAGAGCTCGAGTCATGATCACCGCAACAGGTCTATGCAAACGATTTGGAGACAAACTGGCGGTCGACAACCTCAACTTCGGCATCGAGAAGGGGGAGATTGTCGGCTTCCTGGGTCCCAATGCCGCCGGGAAGACCACCACCATGCGCATGCTGACGTGCTACTTCCCTCCCAGCGAGGGGTCGGCCAGTGTGGCCGGCTTCGACGTCTACACCCAGAGTCTGCAAGTGCGCAAGAATGTAGGCTACCTGCCCGAGCACGTCCCCCTCTACCTCGACATGACCGTGCGCGAATACCTCGAGTTCGCTGCCGCTGCCAAAGGAGTTCCCCACGCTGACCGCAAGAAGGCCATAGCCACCGCGGTCGAGCGCTGCAGCCTGGAATCGGTCGTGGATCAGCTGATCGGCACCATCTCACGCGGCTATCGCCAGCGCGTCGGCCTGGGCCAGGCCATCATCTCAGAGCCCCCCGTGCTCATCCTGGACGAGCCGACCGTGGGCCTGGACCCGGCCCAGATCCGCGAGATCCGCGAGCTGATTAAAGAATTGGGCAAGAAATCCACGGTCATCTTGTCCACCCACATCCTGCCCGAGGTCTCCGTGACCTGCAGCCGGGTCATCATCATCGCCAACGGCCGCATCCAGGCCCAGGACACTCCGCAGAACCTGGCCGCCCGCCAACTTGCCCTCGTGCCCATCACGCTGGGGGTCAGCGGAGCACCAACGGGTGAGATCCTGGAGTTCCTGCGCGGCCTCCAGGGTGTCAAAAAGGCCGAATCGGAAGGAGACCTGTTCCGCGTGGAGGCAGACAACGACCGCCAGGTCCGGCCCCAACTCGCCCGGGCGGTGATCGAGAAGGGCTGGGAGTTGCTCGAGTTGCATGCACGCCAGGCCACCCTGGAAGACGTTTTTCTGGAGATCGTTTCCAAGAGCGACGCCGAGGAAGCAGCCTCCCAACCGGACAAGGCTGCCGAACCGGTCGCAGTCGGAGGTGATAGCGCATGATTGCCCTGATGAGCAAAGAGCTTCGCACTTACTACAACTCATCCATGGCTTGGATTCTCACCGCCTGCTACCTGCTGGTGATCGGCCTGGTCTTCGTCATTTTGCTGCTTGAGTTCGGCTCGGCCAGCACCCGGGCCAGCGCCAACCCCATGGGGATGGGCCAGGTCAAGGTGATGGAGCAGCTGGTCTACCCGGTGATGTGGTGGATGGCATTCTTGCTGATTTTTCTGGTGCCGCTCCTCACCATGCGGCTCTTTTCGGAAGAGAAACGCTCGGGCACGCTCGAGCTGCTCTTCACCTACCCGCTGACCGAGTTCCAGATCGTGGGGGCCAAGTTTTTCTCGGCCCTTCTGGTGGTCACCATGATGGTGCTCTGCTCGGGCAGCACGATCCTGCTGCTGTCTCGACTGGTCAAGATCGAGTGGCCCACCATCGGGGTGGCCTATCTGGGCCTGGTCTTGCTTGCCGCCAGCTTCGTTGCTTACGGTGTGTGGGCTTCCAGCCTGAGCAGCAACCAGCTGGTGGCAGCCGTGGTCACCTTTGGCGGCCTGTTCGGCATGTGGTTGGTGGGCATCTTCCGAGACGCAATCGCGGTGGTCAAAGAGCACATCGGTGACCCCTCCAACCTGGCTCACTTCGAGACCATGGCCCGGGGCGAGCTTAACTCGCACGACGTGGTCTACTACCTGGCCTGGACCATCCTCTTCTTCTTCCTGACGATGCGTATTCTCGAAAGTCGGAAATGGAGCACCTGAGCCATGTCGATCCATACCAAAGCGGCTCTCAATACCGTCCTCTCCTTCTTTCTGGCCATGCTGCTGTTCGGCATCATCCTGGCCATTTCCAACAAGCACAACAAGACCTATGACGCCACCCAGAACAAGCGCCTGTCTCTGTCGGAGCAGTCGGCCAAGCTCGTTAGCGAGCTGAAGAAGCCGGTGCGGGTCGTGGCCTTCACCAACGATCACGAGCGCAAAGATGTCGAGCGGATTCTGAAGAACTATCTCAACGCTAATCCGGCCATGTTCCACTTCGAGGTGCTCGACCTGTTGAAGAACCCGGCCCGCGCCAAGGCCTATGATATCGTCTACAGCGGCCAGGGCGTGCTGGAGCTCTTGCCTGAGGGGGGGGGCAACGAGCCCTCCAAGCGTCAGGAGCGCCTCAACGACTTCGAAGAGCAGACCATCACCAACGCCCTGGTCAAGCTCTCCGACCGCGACTCGCTCAAGCTGGGCTTTCTGACCGGCCACGGCGAGGCCTCCATCACTGAGAACCAACCCTTCGGCATCTCGGGCCTTAAGATGGCCCTGGAGCCGGAGGCCTACAAAGCCGAGGAGATCAACCTGGCCAAGCAGCCCCAGTTGCCCAACGACCTGGCCGCCCTGATCGTGGCCGGGCCCAAGGCGCCCCTGCTCGATGGCGAGCGCGACATCCTCAAGAAATACATCGACGGCGGGGGGCGCCTGCTCTTCTGGTTTGGCGCCCAGACCGACCGCAGCTACGCCGACTTCTTGCTGCAGTATGGCTTCGAGATCCCCGATGAGATCATCCTTACCCCCGACCAGGTGGGCCGCATCACCCAGGACTCTGCGGCCGTCGTCGGCATGGTCTTCGACGCCGGCCATCCGGTGACCAAGGACCAGAAGGAGTTCATCCTCTCGCTGCTGTCTCACCCCATCAAGTCTGTCAACGATCCCGCCAGGACCAATGGCTACTCCGTCAAGCCCCTGGTGTCATCGACCGACATGACGGTGGTGGTACCGGCCGCCGAGGTGCTGGGCAAGAAGAAGATGGCCCCGCCCAAGGGGAAAGGAGCTTCCTTCCCGCTGGTGACACTGGCCAGCAAGAGCCTCTCTGAGGCCTCGCCGGAATCCTCCCCCTCCCCTTCGGCCAGCCCGTCTCCCTCCAGCGACAGGCGCGAGGCACGCCTGGCTGTGATGGGCGGCGAGGTCTTCACCAATCAGCTCCTGCGGGTGGTGGGAAACCGCGACTTCTCGGTCAACCTGATCAACTGGTTGGTCCAGGAAGAGAGCCGCATCACCATTCGTCCCGTGGAGGAAGAGTCCAAGCCACTCTTTCTGGCCCCGGGTCAGGTGCGAAACATCGTGGGCGTCCAGCTCCTCCTGGTCCCGATGATCTTCCTGCTGCTGGGCATCCTGTCGGCCGTCAAGAGGCGCTGAGACCGTGAACCGCAGCACGCTCGTCCTCTTGATTCTGGTGCTGGGGCTGGGGGGGTTCTACTACTTCTACGACGTGCGGGGAGGCAAGACGCGCGCGGAGGCGGAGAAGCAGGAAAAGCGCGTCTTTCCAGGGCTGAAGGCGGACAGCCTGATGGGGCTCGAGCTCAAGCCAGGCAAGAGCGAGCAGGCCTCGCTGGTGCTCGAGAAACGGGACCGGCGCTGGATCCGCAAGGGCCCTCCCGAGGAGATGGTCTCGGTGGCCGAGGTGGGCCGCATGGCCGACGGTCTGGTCGATCTGCAGCGCAACGAGGTTATCCTCGAGAGCCCCAAGCCCGAGGAGCTGAAGCAGTTCGGACTGGAGAAGCCGGCTTTCGAGCTGAGCCTGAAGTCGGGGGGCGCTAGCTCGGCCCTGCTGGTGGGCGACAAGCTGCCAGACGGCAACGGCTACTACGCCCGGGTGGCTCCCAGTGGCCCGGTGGTGACTGTGCCGGGGACCTTCTCGGCCATCATCGACAAGACTCCCGCCGCGCTGCGCGAGACAAGCCCCCTGCCCGGCGACCCGGGCAAGGCCGTACGCGTGAAGATGGTGCGGGGCGGCCAGGAGACCGAGCTGGTGCTGAACGTCACCAAGCGCGAGGAAGAAAAGTCGGACGAGGAAGAGTTCAGCATGCTGGAAGGCGACTGGAAGGTGGAGAAGCCCTTCCAGGCCGGTGCCGACTCGAGCAAAGTGAGCGCTTTTCTGTGGGATTGGAACCGCATGCGGGCGGGCCGTTTCATGCAGCCGGGCGAGAAGGTGGACTTCAGTAAGCCCGAGCTCCGCCTGGAGGTGTGGGAGGATAAGCGCACCACTCCCCAGGTACTGGAGATCGGCCCCCCGGTGGCCGTGCAGCCCACCATGCGCTACGCCCGCCGCCTTAACCCCGAAGAGGTGATGGTGCTGGACTTCTCTAAGACCGAGGCTCTCACCAGGGATGGGGAGTATTTCCGCGACCGGCACCTGCTCTCGTTCCAGGTGGACGAGGTGGAAAAGGTAGAAGGCCAGATCGGCTCGCACGAGCTGGAGGCCCAGCGCTCGGGCGAGAACTGGAAGCTCTCCAAGCCTGTAAAGCCTGAAGGCGACGGGGCCACGCAGAGCTCTGCGGTCTCCAACCTGCTCTGGGAGTTGACCGAGGAGCGGTGGAGCGCGGTAGCCCCGGCCGGGGTGGCTACCGGCCTGGACAAGCCCCGCGCCCGGCTCACGATCTACAAGACCAAGAAAGAGAAGCTGGGCACCATCCTGCTGGGGGCCCAGACCCCCGACAAGAAGGGCTGCTACGTGCAGATGGAGGGTAAACCCGAAGTCTGGACCGCCGAGAGCGACCTCCTCACCCGCTGGGAGGACAGTCTGCGTACCCTGTGGCCAGCCCCAGCTTCGCCGTCCCCCTCGCCTTCAGGCAGCCCCATCCCCTAGGGCTTCGGCCCGACGCCAGGCCAGCACCCGCTCCAGCCCCGCGGCCAGCGGTGTGCTGGCTTTAAAGCCTAGCAGTCGCTCGGCCAGATCGGTGCTGCCCACGCGCTGGGTAACCAGGCTCTGCGTATGGGGTTGATACAATGGTTGCAGGGGTGAGCCGGTCAACTCCAGCAGCCGGGCCACCAGATCGTTGAGGCTCGTGCCCTGGCCGCTGCCCACGTTCAGGAAAACGTCGTTGCAGTCGGCCTGCATGGCCAGCAAATTGGCTCGGGCCGCATCCGTGACGCAGATGAAGTCGTAGATCTGGCTGCCATCCCCGTGAATGAGCGGGGGCTGGCCGGCGAAGATCCGATCGAGCACCCGCATGATGACGCTGACATACGCCCCCCGATAGTCCATGCGAGGGCCGTAGACGTTCATGTAGCGCAGGCCCACGTAGGGAAGCCCGTGCTGGTGGTACATGGCGCGCAGCATCTGCTCGCAGGCGATCTTGGTGGCCCCGTAGGTGGTCCTATTGTTCAAGGGGTGGTCCTCGGCCATGGGGATGTGCAGTGCGTCACCGTACACCGAGGCCGAGGAGCTGTAGACCAGGCGCTCGACCCCCAGCTTCTGGCAGGCCTCCAGCACGTTCCAGCTGCCCAGCACGTTGGTCTCCCAGGCAGCCCGGGGCTCGTCCAGGCACTCTCCGAGCCAGAGCGAGGCCAGCAGGAAGACGCCGTGGGCTCCTTCGAGGGCGGCCTGGAGTGCTTCGGGATCGGTCATGCTGTGGTCGATGATGGTCAGATTCGGGCTCTGGCTGGCCCTGGCCAGGTTCTCGCGCCGGCCGCGAACGAAGTTGTCGAACACCACCACCTCGCGCAGCGGCTCTTGCACCAGGAGGTCGCAAAGGTGCGAGCCGATCAGGCCCGCCCCTCCGACCAGGACGATTCGCTTGTCAGTCAGATCCATGGACTCAAATGGTTGGCCGGGAGGGTAGATTCTCCTGGCGGGGCGTCGCTACTCACCATCGGGACCCTAGGATACTTCGTTGCCGTCCTGGTAGTCCGTGGGCTGGGCCGGGGGCAGGGCGGTTCGCAGGGCGTTGAGAACGGCGGCCAGGTCGATGACCTCCTGGGCCAGTGCGCCGGCTACCGGCGGGAGATAGCCCAGGGCCGCTGCCAGCATGCCCATGATCGAGAGAGCCATCCCTCCCACGGCGCTCTGCAGAGCCACCACGCGAAGATTGTGGCTGATGTGGAGAAACTCGTCCACTTTGATCAGGGAGCCGTCCATGATCACGGCACCGGCCGCTTCCTCGGTGATGTCCGAGGCTTGCCCCAGAGCGATGCCCACGGTGGCAGCCATCAGGGCCGGGCCATCATTGATGCCATCGCCCAGGTAAACCGTCCGCGCCTTGCTCGTCTCCCGGCGTACGATCTCCAGCTTCTGCTCCGGACTCTGGCCGGCGTAGACTTCCAGTACGCCCACCTGATCGGCCAGATAGCGCACTTCCTCTTCGCGGTCGCCACTAACAATGAGGCTGCGCTTGATACGGTGGCGAGGGCCCAGGTGCTGAACGAATAGCTTGCTCTCGGCCCGGGGCTGGTCATGGAAGCGATAGTGGGCCGCCAGCTTTCCGTCCACCAACACCACGCACTCCAGACCCGCACCGAGAGGGAGCTCGGTCTGGAACCGGGCGGCCACGGCCCGACTGGTGACCTGCACGGTGTGACCATCCACCTCCCCGATCAAGCCCTGACCCGCTGGCTCACTGATCGAGGTGGCTTCGCACAGAGTCAAATTCTCCGCCAGGGCCCGGCCCACGATGGCTCCCGCCAGGGGATGGCGCGAGTAGCGCTCGAGACAGGCCACCAATCGCAGCACCTCCAGGGCCTGAAAACCGTTGAACAATGTCTGGTCGGTCAGGGCGGGCTGGCCGTAAGTGAGGGTTCCGGTTTTGTCCATGATCATCGTCTGCACCAGGTCCAACTGCTCCATGACGGCGGGATTGCGCACGATGATTCCGCGCCGAGCGGCCCGTGAGATCGAGCCGATGATGGCCACAGGAATGGCGATCAGGAGCGGGCACGGGGTGGCCACCACCAGAACGGCCAGAAAGCGGACCGGGTCTCCCGAGAGGCCCCAACTGACCAGGGCGATCGCTACCGCAACTGGAGTGTAGTAAGCTCCCAGTTGATCGCCGAGGCGACGCAGCTTGGGGCGCCGCTGCTCGGACTCTTTCATTACCTCCATGATACGGGCGTAGCGCGAATCAACCGCCCGGTGGGTGGCCTGGATGACCAGCATGGTTTCCCCGTTGATGGCGCCCGAAAGCACCCTGGAGCCGGGAATTTTTGGATTGAGGAAAGGCTCGCCGGTGAGGTAGGCCTCGTCCATCTGACCGTGCCCCTCTTTGACTTCGCCGTCCACGGGGCAGATCTCGTGAGGATGGACGGCCAGGAGGTCGCCGACCTGGATTTCGGAGACCTGGACATCGCGCAATTCAGCTCCCTCGCGCCGATGGGCCAGGGTGGGCATGCGGCGGGCCAGCGCATCGAGCACGGCCGACGCACGGCTCACGGCAAAGCTTTCCAGGGCCTCGCCGCCACTGAGCATCAAGACCACGATGCTCCCTGCCAGATACTCGTGCAGAAAGACCGAGGTGAGGATGGAAATGCCGGCCAGGAGGTCGCTGCCAAACTGCTTCCTCAGGGCCTTCTTGAGCAGATCCCAGACCAGGGGCGCGCCACCCAGGGCCAGGACGACCCAGAGGGGCACATTCAGCAAGGGAGCCGGGATCCGGCTCAACCAGAGAACGCCGTAGGTGGTCAGGCCCGCCAGGGCCAGACCGGCGATGAGGAGTCCCGGGTCGATGCGTTTCAGCAGGCTCACGACAGCTCGAAAGATGATTGCATACTATAAACAGATCCGGCCGGGCGACGCGATTCCGAATTCATGCTCTCAGCCTAGGTGGAGTCTCCCTGGCCGGCTATGACCAGGATCACTCTCACGGAAACTGTCCCGGTCGTGGACGATCCGATTGGCCGTGGAGGCTCAACGCTTGCGAACCCGCACTCCCCCTACCAGCACCGCTTCGCTCTCCTCGCGCAGGCGGGGGCCCAGCGAATCCAACAATCGCTCCAAGGCCGTCTCGGGCGCGGAATCAAGCACCACTTCGGGCAGGCGCTCGACCAGAGCCAGCGCCCGTTCCGGTTCCTGGTTCTCGAAGAACGAGCTGAGCACGCGCAGAGCCTGAGCGGTCAGCGGGGCCGGCACCCTGCTCAATATCTGCAACGCCCGCGAGCGCTCGCCAGGCTGCAGCTCAGGGGTGCAGGCCAGCTCGAGCAGGCCGTCCACCGAGCGCTGGCCCAGCTCGTCCAGGCAGTAAGACTCCCCCCGGGCGTCGGTCATTTTGAGGTCCCAGAAATCCAGACCCGGATACTCCGAGCTCGAATCGGTACGCAGCAGGAAGCGCAGGCGCACGGTCTGTCCGGCGTAGGCCGACAGATCCACCTCCTGGCGGCCCGATCCGTTCCCGGTGTAGAGCGCTTTCTCTTCCCAATCGGTCTTGCCATCGGGCAGGACCTGCAGGTGAACCCGGTCAGGCCCCTTCTCGAACTGATAGCGAGCTTCAAACGATAGCTTTGCCCCTGGCGGAATCTGCGTGGGAGGCGGCTGGAGAGCGGCACTCTGGTTCGACCTGTAGTTGCCCGCCGGGCTGTCGCTCCAGCCCCGCGGGGTGCGCCCCCAGTCGCCGGACGGCGTCCAGCCGGCCTGGCCGAGGTCGTCGCGAAGCTTGCCCAGGGCTTCTGTTCCCGCCGCATCCAGGTCGGCTTCGCGCAGCGCCTCCAGCAGGCGCTCGGGCTCCACGCCCAGAGGGCGGAACCGGGCACACGCATTGCGCAGATCGACCTCAGCCTTCAGTGCTTCCAGAGGCAACGAGCCGATCTCTTCCCAGGCCTGCAGCGACTTGCTCACGCCGCTGAGGGCCACCAGGCGCTCCAGTTCTCTCTGACGCTCGGGCTCATCGGTCAGGGTGGTGATGGCTAATGCAGCGCACAGCCCGTGCGCTTTGACCAGCTCGCCCAGAGGCTCGAGGGGACGGTCCATTCGCCTCATCAGCTCGTCGCGCAGGGGGGAGAGATCCTCGGGCCGATCGCTGAAGAAGACCTGGCCCGTGGTATCCTCCACCCTTAGATTGCGCAGCTTGAATCCCTGTCCCTCGCTGCTCGAGTCGGAGGTCATCCGCCAGCGAAGCTGCACGCGCCCGTGGCCCAGGTCGCCCAGGTCGACCTCCTCCGAACCCTCGGGAACCTGACCGGTGTAATGTTGCAGCGATTGCCAGGTGCCCCCTTCCGGGCGCACCTCCAGTCGCACGAAGTCGCGGTCCTTTTCCAGGTCGCACTGGTAGTTGAACTTCACTCGCGCGCCCTGCTGGCCGGCCAGCGAGATGATCGGGCTGGTCAGGCTGTTCTTGGCGTTGGAGCGATAGCGCCCGACGCGGTTGTCGGCCCAGACGCCAGGCTCGCTACGCACCCACCCATCGGTCTGCCAGGGGTGCAGCGACTCGAGCAGACCTTCCGGGAAGCTGGCGCCGCGCAGGGCCCGGCTATCGGCCAGGCAGCGGTCGAGCAACTCGGGCTGCTGCAGGCGATTGGCGATCTGTCCGGCGAGCTGGAAGGCCTGTACCGAGTCGCTCTCAAGGTGAGGGAAGAGGCCGGCAGCAGCCTCCACGCCTACGGCCACAGCTACCTGGCTCAACGACTCGGCGGGAGCCTGCAGCCGGAAGAGCCGCAGTGCCTGGTCGGGCCTGAGGTCCTGGCTGAGGCTGTCGACCCGCTCCAGCGCCTCCAGGTCGCGCTGGCGGGCCAACTCGAGAATCTGGCTCAGAGTCGCCCGATGGCTCTGGGCCTGGTCGCTGAAAACAAGCTCGGGGGGCGCCTCGGGTTGAAGGGTCGGGCGGGCCTCGAGCCGAAAATCAGCCAACTCGAGCCCCTCTCCGTTGTTGGAGCTATCCGTCTTGAGGCGAAAACGAAGCTGCAGTGAGCCCTGACCGAAGGCCGCCAGGGAGAGCTTGTGCTCGGCCCAGTCGCTCTGGCCCGTGAAGGCTGCGATGCCCTCCCACGACTTGCCGTCGAGTGAGGCCTCCAGATAGACATTATCGGCGTTGCGCTCGAGGTCGTGGCGCGCGCGGAAGCTCACCGTGGGAGCGCTGTAATGCCGCAAATCCAGCACCGGCGTGGTGAGGGATGCGTTCTGACCGTTGCGATAGGAGCCCGGGCTATCGGCCCAGACGCCATCTCCGATAGAGTGCCAGCCCCCCTCCTTGCTCCAGGTGGGGCAGGTGCGCTGCACCAGCCGGGCCACGTGCTCCTGGCTCTCGGGGGGGAGCTGGGCCAGCTCGCGATAGACGGCCATGACCGAGGACAGGTCGTCAGGGGTGGGGGCCAACCTGCAGGCCGCCTGGAAGCTGGCCACCACCCGATCTACCTCGCCGGGGAAGGGGGCCAGGGCGGCGGCCGCCTGGTTGCCCAGGCGCTCGGTCAGCTGGGCCATGCGCTCAGCGCTCTCGGGGGGAATCGGACCCAGGCGCAGGGCCTCGGCCGGCGAGCCTGCAGCCGCCACCAGTTTCTGCAACGGCTCGGTCGGCAGGCCGGAAACCGCCAGCCGGGCCACCTCAGCGAGCAGGGCCGCGCGCTCCTCGGAGCGATCCTGCTGAAACAGCGATCGGGGAGCGGCCTCGAAGCGAGGACGGCCTTTGAGCGAGAAATCGCTCAGATTGACGCCTTCGTGAGTCACCGAGCTATCCGAGCTGAGACGAAAGCGCAGATGCACGGGAGCGCCCTGGTAGGCGACCAGTGAGACCTGGTGCTCGGTCCAGTCGGACTTGTCGGTGATCTGCTTGAGGGCATCCCAGCTCTTGCCGTCGCGCGAGGCCTCCAGCGCGAGCCAGTCTCGGCCCTTCTCTAGCTGGGTCAGGCAGCGAAACGAGAACGTGCAGTCGGTGGTATGGCTCAGATTGACGACCGGCAGGGTGAGCGAGCTCTGCTGGTTGTCCTTGTAGGGTGCGCCGGGGCTGTCGTCCCAGACTCCATCCTTTTCGGCCCAGGTGTGTTGAGGAACGATTCGCGGCACGGCGGAATCCAGCCACTTGCGCAGGGCATCCTGAGCGGCTGGCTCCTGGCGGGCCAGGCGGGCAGCCGCGGTCGGGTGCTCCAAGCGCCCCAGCCAGTCGAGGTAGGCCGGGTGGCTCGCCAGGGGAAGGGCGTCCAGCTCCACGGCCGCCGCGTCGAGCAGCTCGGGCCGGCGCACGACCGGATTCACCTGCTCGCGTGCCCGGGCCAGGCGCTTCTCTTTCATGGCTTTGCAGACCGCATCGGGATCCTGGCCCACCTGCCAGCTGCCCAGCTCGCGCTCGTGCCAGCTCAGGGGCACCTCGGGGGCGCGGGCGCGGTAAAGCTCCAGAGCGTCGCTGCGATAGCCTTCTTCTTGCAACATTCGCAGCCCGCGAGCCAGCTCTGGCTGCTCCAGGGCCTCGGGGCCCACCTGACCCTGCAGATAGGCGAGGATGGCGACGTCCTGGCCGCTCTCGAGCGATTTACCGGCCGAGCTCACGCTGACCCCGGAGGTCAGTCTCAGGTAAGCCCCCCATGAGCCCACGGGCTGCCCCTCGTGCTCGAAGACCTGACCCGAGCGCTCGAGCTGCTCGAGCTGATGGGCAAGCTCGGGGCTGGGCAGGCGGCTCACTTCCCCGGCGTGAAAGGCTGTCAGCACGGTCAGGTCGTCGGGACCGCGCAGGGGCAGCCAGGCGCCCTCGGGCGCTCGCACCCTGAGATCGTCAGGGTCCTTGTTGAGCAGCGCCTGACCGGCCTGCAAAGGGGTGGAGGCCGTCCAGCCCAGCGAGCCCACCAGGCGCTTTCGCTGGAACTCGAACCCGCGGCTCTTGAGCCCTTCCAGGGCGGCCACCGCTCCGGCCAGGCCACCCAGCGCGCCCTCGCTGGCGGTGGCGCCCGGCAGACCGGGACGCCGGCCGCTCAGCTCCACCTGGTCGGTAGGCCCGGAGGCCGCCCGGGGCCCGTGGCTGAGCGCGGGCATGAAAGAAGCTCTGAGCGGGTCCACTCTCATGGGTGCCATGATGCCCAGGAGGGCTCAAAGAAGCGTGAAAAGGGTCAGGCCGGGGCGTCGGGCGACCAGCCCAGCTCGCGGCTTGCGCTCGAGCTCCCGGCTCGGTAGCCATCTGCTCGCTGCTGCTCTCGAGCAGCCGGCCTCAAGGAATTCTCAAGGCGTCTCCCAGGTCGATTCAAGAGCGACTGGGTATGCTCGCTACGATGAGGATTGCAGCCATCGCCCGACCCCTGACCGACCAGACCCGGTCTGCCCTCGCGGGAGCCAGGACGCCGGTCGGAGTGCGCCTGTGAGCCAGACAATGAGGACACACACAATGACCATCCCCCCGACTCTCCCGACGTTCGCGGCCAGCCGACCTCCGGACATCCCTTCGGAAAGAGCCCGGAACCAGGACGGCTTTCAGCCAGCCCTGCACACCTGGCAGGACCAGCTCAAGGGAGCGGTGGTGGTGCTGGGCACGGCCGCCATCGGTCTAGGCCTGGGCGTCTACGGTGGTCTGGGCAACGGGCCCCTGGCCGGTGCCGCGGGAGCCCTGGCGGGAGCAGCCGGAGGCGCCACTCTTGGCTGCCAGCTTCCCGGGCGATACCTCCTGGGCGGCGCCGTTGTGGGAGTCCTGGCCGGAGGAATCCTGGCCGCCTCCTTCGGTCACCCGGTGCTGGCCGCCGTGCTGGGCATCAGCGGCGCGACCTTGCCCTACGCCATCATGCAGTCCTACTTCCAATCATGAACATTGCAGCTATCGCCAATTCCTCAGCCCCCGCCCGGCCTGCCCAGGCCGTTGCCGACGAGCTCGAAAGACTCGACCTGGCCGTGCGCGACCACCTCGACCGCTACCAGCGCTCCCAGCCCGAGCTGGAGGTCATGGCCAGTCAGGAGCGCCAGCGCGCCCGTCTCTGGCTCGGAACGGCCGGCATGGCGCTGGCCCTGGGAGCGGCCGGCGGCCCTCTGGGCATGCTGGCCTCGGGCCTGGTGGTGGTGCCGGCCGCGGCCTTCGGCCTGCGCTCGCTGGCCCACTCCTCGGCCGCCCGCGAGCGGCTCGACATCGCTCGCGACGCCTACCAGACCTTCTCCGACCTGCAAGCGCAGGTGGCCAAACTGCGCCAGGAAGCCGGCGAGGTGGTGAGCCGCAGCCATGTGGAGTCGCTCTCGCGAGCCTTCGAGCAGCAGCAGAAGGCGGTCGAGGAAAGAGAAAGCCACATTCGCATTGGAGGCGTGCGCCTCAAACGGAGGGAGCCATGATCAACTCGATCGATTCCCTCCCGGGTGGTGGTTCTGGTTCGGTTCCAGTTCTGTTGCGGCGGCCCCGAAGCCCGCCAGGTCAAGCTGGAGGGGCCCCGCCCCTGAGCTACAAAAAAACGACTACCTGGGTGGTGGCCCTAGTCAAACCTGAGCCGAGCGCAAGAAAGCCGCCCCTGCCTGCCCTTTCGTTTCGGCGCGGCCGAAGTCCGCTTCACTTCCACAGCGAGTTGGCCGAGGTGATCGGGTCCCTATCAGTCCGCATTTCAGGCTCAGGGGGCGCGTCTTCCCGACGCAGACGCAGACGCAGTCCAAGTATAAGAATTTTCGGGCGTCGAGGCCTCCGAAGAAGTAGCTCACTTCCTGGACCTCCCAGCCCCGATCTGGTCCTCCCCTACTAAGGCGCCGCGCGTTGAACGCTTCAGGAATTGGCGCGCGCCGTTCAACAGCTTGTCTACACTCCCGCGCGTTCTAATTCTGAACAGGTCGACGCGCGGGAGTGTAGCCCGCGCGACGCGCCGAAGGCAGGGGAACGTAAATCTCCCGGCACTTGAGGTGCCCCAGCTCGACGTGGCAAAGGTCCACCCGGTGCTGCACTCGCGCCAGGGCCTCTTCCCAGCTCTGGCGCCAGAGCGAGATGCCCAGGGCGGCGGCCGAGCAGCCCGAGATGACCCAGAGCGTGATCGGCCACAAGCCGGCCACTCCGGCGGCCAGGGCAAACAGGGAGGCCATTCTCAGCTGCTCGAGCCAGCGTGAGGCGCGGCGCAGGCGCTCTTGAAGACGGGCTTTGCGGCGCTCGAGCACGGCCTCGCTGGCCAGCACCTCGCGGGTGCGCTCGGCCAGGAAACGCAGGTCGGACGTGGACTCGACCAGGCCACCATTCACGATCCTCAACTCCTCCATCATCCACTCCTCTCTGGTCATGAAGGCCAGAGTAAGCTGTCTGACTTGGAGCCTACTTAGAGGATCCTTGGGAAATCCTTGACTGAGCCGTCAGCTCCTGGAACAGGCGGGTGGTCTCGGCGCTCGGGGCCAGGTGCAGCTCCTCGGCCAGGGCCTCCTGGCAGGCCCAGTAGAGGCGGGCCACCCGCTCGGGCTGATCGGCCCGCAAGCGCATCAGGGCCTGGTAGGCCCCCTGGTGGCAGCGGTCGATGGCCAGCAGCTGCTCGGCCAGCGACACCAGGCGGGGCTCCTGGCCGGCGGCCTCGAGCATCAGGCCCTCCAACGCCCTCACCGCCAGCTCACGCAGGCGACGACGGTAGGGTCGGATCCAGTCTTCTTGCAGATTCTCCAGCAGATCGCCGAGGTAGAGGTCGAGCGCGGCCTGCAGCCGACCGGCCTTGACCTCGCGCTCGAAGTCGAGAAAGTCGACCCGGTGGGACAGGTCGGTGTTGAAGCGGCAACGCCCACGCCGATGCTGCACGACCTCCCCCTCGCCCAGGGCTCGGCGGATGTAGGTCAGGGCCGAATACAGGTTGGCCTGGGCGCGATCCCCCTCGAGCTCGGACCAGAAAAGGTCGGTCAGGCGCTCGTCCGGCACTTCGGTGCCGCCGTGCAGCAGCAGCACCAGGAAGAGAGCCCGGCTCTTGGAGGTCTTCCAGTCCTGCTCCTTGATCTCGCGGCCCTGATAACGAATGCGCAGCGGGCCCAGCCCCTCCACCTCCAGGGCAGCGGGGGCCTCGGCCGCCTGACCCAGGCGCAGGCGGGCCAGCATCTCAGTCGCCCGCCGGGAGCCAGCCGCCCCCAGCACCCGCTGGGTGAGCCAGCGCTCGCGCAAGAGTGCCCACTCCAGGCCCTCGGCCCGATCCAGCAGCTCCTCTACCGCAGCGCCCGCCTGCTTGGAGCTGGCCAGCTGAAGACCCCAGGCCCGCAGCAATCGGACGCGTACCGCCCCCCGGGCCGCCCCCTCGTAGAGCCGAGCGGCCTCGGCCAGGTCCTCCTCGCCCTGCTTGTCTCCGGTCGCCAGCCGAGCCGTGCCCAGCAGGGCCAGGGTATCGGCCCGGGCCAGGCTGGAGCCGGCGCGCTCCAGGGCCAGGCCGGCCTGCTCGATGGCCCCGGGGGCATCGCCGCAGGCCAGCCTCGCCGTGCCCAGGCACAGCCGGGCCGGGCCGGACATGTCGGTAAGGGGCTCGAGCGCTTGAATGGATAGCTCCGGCTGGCCCGCGGCCAGATAGGTCAGGGCCAGCCCCGCGGCGCCGCTGGGACGCTCCTCTGGCGGGCTCTCCACGGCTCCGCCGCTGAGGGCCTGCTCAAGGCGCTCGAGCAGCTCGGGCGGCGCCTCCAGCATCTGCAGGCACTCCTGGCGAGAAAGGCCCAAAGACGCGTCGGCCGGATGGGCCAGGGCGTCGTAGCGCGCCACCGCGGCCAGGATCGGCTCGGCCTCGACCAGCTGCAGGGCCCGCTCGGCTAGCTTGAGCAGTGAGCGGCGCTCCCAGCCCTGGCGGTCGGCGCTGTCTTGAGCCAGCAGCTCCTGGCAGCGCTCCAGGCCCTCGCGCAGGGTGGCTCCGCCGGTCACAGTGGAGAGCAGGGCGCCCCAGGCCAGCGCCTCCAGGTCCTCGCCCTGGAGGCCCGATAGACTGCCCACCCGGCGAGCAAGGTCGCGGCGGCGCAGGGCCGCCTCGCGGTCGGGGGCCAGGCTGAGCAGGCTCCACTCCCACAGCCCCAGGCTGTCCCGATAACTGCGCTCGAGGCTGGCGCGAAACCAGGCCTGGCGGTCGAGCCACTCCAGGGCGCGTCCCACCGCCTTGAGGAAGGTCTCCTCGTCGAAGGGCTTGGTCAGAAAGTCGTCCACCTGCAGGCGGAAGGCCTCCACCGGCGTCTCGAAGTCGGCAAAGCCGGTGATCACCACGGCCCGGGTCTCGGGGGCGCTCTGGCGCATCTGGCGCAGCATGGAGATGCCGCTCATGCCGGGCATGCGAACGTCGGTGATGACCAGGTCGAAGGGGTGCTCGCTGGCCGCCTCCAGGGCCCGGGCCGCCGACTCGGCGGCCGTCACCTGGTAGCCCTCCTCCTCGAGCAGCAGGCTCAAGCTGCCTCGGAGCAGGTCGTCGTCTTCCACCAGCAGGATTCGTCTTGCCACGCAGCCAGGCTTCAGGGGGCGGGGGGCGGTTCCTCCCGCAGCAGCTCCTCGCGTCCCGAGCTGACTTCGAGCAGGTAGACCGGCAGCTCTGCGGGGATGCGCCCGGTGGAGAGCCGGGCCGAGACGCCCGGATAGGGAGGCAGGTCGGCGCCGAGCTCACTCAGGTAGCCCCTCAGCTGCTCGCGGCCGCGCGGGCCGCTGACCACCAGCCGCACGGCGTCGTAGGCCTGAGCGGCCGAGCGGCCCGGCTCCACCCCCGGGAAGAGCTGGCGAAAGCCGTGCACGAAGGCCTTCACCTCGGGCCGATCCGAGCCCGGGAAGAAGGTCTCGCTCAGGCGCAGGCCTTCCAGCGCGGGGCCGCCGGCTTTGCGCAGGCCTTCCGCGTAGCCCGAGACGTTGGAGTAGAGGGCTGCCTGGCTGCCGGCGGCCCGCAGCTGCACGGCAAACTCGCCCAGATAGCTGCCCGGGGCGGCCACGAAGAAGACGGCGTCGGCCCGGTCCTGGACCAGCTCGGCTACCAGCTTGCGAAAATCCTGGGTGGCGGTGGCGTAGAGCTCTTCGCGCACCGATCCAAGCTGGCTCTTGATGGCGAAGGCCAGGTCGCGGGCCATCACCTGCTGGGGGTCATACAGCAGCCAGGGCCGCTGAAAGCCCCGCGAGCGGAACTCGCGGGCCAGGGGGGCCACGCGCGCCTCGTAGGGCACGCCCACGGTGAAGAGCCAGCCGGCGTTGTCCCAGGCCCGGGGGTGGCTGGCTCCCAGCGAGAGCACGGGCAGCTTTAGGCGGGCCGCCACCAGGTCCACGGCCAGGCCGCGCTCGGAGCTGGTGGGCCCGAGCAGGCAGGTCACCCGCTCGTCGCGGCTCAGCTCCTCCACCCAGCTCATGGCCCGGTCCACCTGGCCGCCGTCGTCGCAAACGCGCAGGAAGACCGGCAGGGGGCTGGTCTTCTGGGCCAGGGCGGCGCCCTGCAAGAAGGCGCGCCCCTCGCGCCACTCAGGGCCGGTGACCGGGACGATCAGCGGCAAGAAGAGGGCGTTGGGGTCGAGCGCAGCGTTGCGAGCCAGGATCTGGCCCTCGGGATCGGTGGGATCCTGCCGCAGGATCGCTTTCGCGAGTTGCTCGGTCCTGGTCCGGTCACCTGCCAGCAGCGCCGCCCAGCCCTGCACCGCCAGGCGCTCGGGGGGAGGGCGATTGGCCACAAGGCCGGCAGTCAGGCTGGTCAGCGAGGCCAGCAGCAACAGGGTGGCAACCAGTACGGCCGCGGCGGGGATGCTGGCGGAGCTGGTGACGGGCGCGGACTCGAGGCCCTGACGCAGCTCCAAGAGCGTGGGGCGGCGGGAGGGCTCGCTGTCGAGGCAGCGCTCGAGCAGGGAGCGCAGGCGGCTGGTGCCGCGCCGGCCCAGGCAGGACTGCAGCAGGGCTGCCAGAGCGTAGACGTCGGAAGCAAAGGTGTAGCTTTTCTCGGGAGCGGTGAACCCGGGCGTGCCCCCGGCCGCCGGACCGGGCCCCGAGCGGGCCAGCCCCAGATCGACCAGCCGGGGCCTGCCGTCGGGGGCGATCAGGACGTTGGAGGGATTGAGGTCCACCAGCAGGATGTCCTGGCGATGCAGCTCGGAGAGTAGATCGACCAGCTCGCGACCCAGGCACAGGGACTCAGCCTGGCTCAGGGCCCCGCGCTGGGCCAGCGTGGGTCCGGGTAGAAGCTCCAGCACCAGCGCCGGCTGACCGTCGTGGCTGAAGCGGTCCACCAGCCGCGGCAGCAGCGGATGAGAGAGCCGGGCCAGCAGCTCGGCCTCGCGATCGAACAGCTCCTGAGTCGAGGCGCCCGGGCCCAGGCCGGTGGGGTCGGCCAGCTTGACGGCCCAGCGAGCGCCGCTCAGGCGCAGGTCGTCGCACAGGTAGACCGTGCTGGTGGCTCCCCGGGCCAGCACCTGCACCACCTGGTAGCGCTCGCCCAGGATCACGGCACGACGGGCAGCCGCAGGAGCAGACGGCCGTTCTCGCGCTCGAGCGCTCCGCCATGGTCACGGGCGACCTGCTCCAGGCCCTCGAGCGGAGCCGTGGGCAGCTCGCCCTGACAGCGCATCTCCAGCACCAGTCGGTCCGGCTCCTGGCGGGTGGCCAGGTGGAGGCTCTCCTGCCCGCACAACAGGTCGAGCAGCCGGTCGCTGAGCTGGCGGGAGTCACCCGCAAAGCGGCGTTCCAGCGCGCCCAGCTCGCTGGTCACGGTCAGGCCTTCAGCTTCCAGGCGCTGGGCGGTCTCGGAGGTCATGGCGTTGAGGTCCACCGGCAGGCGCACGAGTTGGGAGAAGCTGGCGTTCTGCTGCACCATGTCGTAGGGCCGGCGGGCGTAGAGCAAGAGCTTGTCCACCACCGTCCGGCAACGCTCCACCGCCTGCACGATGGTCTCGGCCCGGCGCGGGTCGGGAGAGGTCTTCTTGAGCCGGGAAGCCTCGGTCAAGATGGCGGCCAGGGGTGAATTGAGCTCGTGGGCCACTCCGCCCGCCACTCGGGCCAGGGCCAGGAAGCCCTGCTGGGGGTCTTGCTTCTCGCCGGCGCTCAGGGCCCGCAGCAGCGGGAGCAGGGGCTGGACCTGATGGCGGAAGGCCCGCAAGCGAACGCTGGTCGTCTCTCCCAGCCAGTTGAGCAGCAGCTCGGAGCCCAGCGGCTCACCCTGGCGGGCGCGAGCCTGGGCTTCGCGCTCGCCCAGGCTGTCCCAGCGGACCAGCAGCTTGAGATCCGGGCGCTGGAAGAGGTAGAGAGCTTCCACCCCCAGCGTGGCGCCCAGCACGGCCAGGGCCCGCACGGCCGCGTCGGAGGGCGACTCAGAGCTGGCCACGGCCTGCAGCACCGCCTCCCAGCGCCGGGTGCGGGCGCGGGCGCGCAGCAGGAAGACCAGGCTGACCAGGGCGGACAGGAGGGCGAGCAGAGCCGAGATCAGCAGCAGGCTGTCAGGGCTCACGTTGGGGGTCGAAAGCCACGTCCAGGGCGGCCCGGGTCAGCCCGGTCGCGAGCTGGGTGCGGGCCTCGAAGTCGAGCGTGAGCGGCACCTCGAAGAGCAGCCCCACGGTATTTCCGGCTTTAGCCACCTCTTGCACCAGCGTGCCCGGGTAGCGGAAGGGCACCAGGCGGAAGTCGTGCTGGTCGAGGAAGTCCTGCATCCGGTGCAGGTAGGCCAGGGTGCGGGGGGTGGGCTGGAACATGCACAGCCGGCCCGCCCGCCCGTCGCGCCAGTCGTGCAGGGCCTCGTGCAGGTCGATGACCACGTCGGCTTTGGAGGCGGCCTGGAAGATGACGTGAGCCTGCTGCTCTTCGGGCGTGCCGTGGGGATCGCCCGGGAAGACGCGGTTCATGTCCACCTCGCCCGGGCCGTTGCGGGCGCAGTGCTCGTGGGCCCAGGGGTTGGCCCGGGGGAAAACCTGCACGCGCTGGTCTTGCTCCTGAGCGATCTGCTCGGCCGCGGCCACGCCCGAGCGCTCGTTGCCGTGCAGCCCGCCCACCACCACGGCCCGGTCGGCTGGCTCGAGCTGCTCGGCCATGGGAATGCCCAGCCAGTGCGACAGCGAGAGAGCACTGCGAAAGATCATGTGCTGGCCGATGAACTCGGGATGGTTGACCTGGAGATCGGCCAGAACCTCGACCAGGCCGGCGTTCCCCTCCAGCTTGGCGCGGATCTCTCGCTCACCCTCGGAGAGCGGGCGCAAAGTGCGCTCCTGCACATCCAGGCGATTGAGCAGCGCCCCGCGCACGCGCTCGGAGGTGGCCGGGTCGGCCATTCCCAGCATGACCCGCTCACACTCCTCGGCCAGCAGGGGGGCTTTGGGATCGGCCTGGGTCAGAGGCGCATTGAGCCCGGTCACCACCTGCTCGTAGCTCGAGAGGCGAGCCTTGAGGTCGGGATTCTTGCGAGCTTCCAGGGCCAGCTTCATGACCACGCCGTTGCGCAGCAGGTGCATCAAGTCGGAGCCCTTCCCGGCTGAGACCTCCAGGGGGTAGATCTGCCCACCCGGCTCCTCCACCGTCCACTGACCCGAACGGGCCGCAAACTGCAGGGTGCGGGTCAGCGCGGCGGCCTGCTCGGCGTCGCCCTGGCGCAGGGCCGTGCAGATGGCGTCGGGGGTGATCCCCTGAACGCTTTCGCCGGGGAGGGGATGGCCGCTCGCGTCCACTCGCAGCCGCCCAGCCAGAGGGGGGCCAGGCAGCGAGACGGGGTCCAGGTTCATAAGCACAGACTAGCAGACCGACCGGGCAGGGGCAAGGTGCCCCGCGCCCGAGCCGGGGAATCATGCCCTGTGCCGCCTGCATCCTCCGCCATCTTGCTGGCCAACGTGCTGTGCGCTTTGCTGTACTTCTACGGAGTCAAGCCGCTGCCGCAGTGGGTGGGCGGGCAGCTCCCCTGGGCCCCGCTGACGTTCCCCTACCTGTTCGTGGGCATTCAGGCCTTCGTGTTGTGGGCCGTGATCTTGTTGATCTTCTGGCTGATCGCCTCGGACCTGGAGCGAATCTGGGGCTCGCCCAAGTTCCTGGTGGCCTGGTTCTCGGTGACAGTCTCGACCGGCTGGCTGCTGCTGCTGCTGGTGGACCGCCATCCGGTAGGGCTTTCTTACCCGCTGGCCAGCGTGCTGGTGGCCTGGACCGTCGTCAAGCCCGACCTGTTCTCTTTGCCCGGCCTGCCAGCCGGCAGCGTTCTCTTGCGATTACCGGCCCTGGGGGCGGTTTACTTCGGAACCGGACCGGTGGCCGGGCTGGCGGCCCTGGCTCCCAATCTGGTGCTTTGGGGCTGGGCTGCGGCGCTGCCGGGGCGGCAATTGTGGCCCCGGCGCGAGTCTGCGCTTCCCCGGGCCGAGCCCGAGGCGCCGCCCGTTCGCCCCCCCGGTCCGCCCGAGGAGCTGATCGACCGCATCCTCGAGCAGGTGCGCCGGCACGGTCTCGACTCGCTGAGCGCGGATGAGCGAGCCCGGCTGGACGAGCACAGCTCCCGGCTGCGCGAGGAGGGCTAGAGTGGGCTCGGGTCAGGTGGGGGTAAGCCAGGGAGGGTGTGACCTCCCTGGCCCCCTGCCCGTGGTGGACGGGAATATCTGCCTCCTGGGCATCCTAACCGCCTAGACAGACCAGATCGAGGCACCAAACGTGGCGTGGCAACAGCAGGAAGTTTGGCCCGAGCCTACTCAGCCCCGACCCCGCCAACGTTGCTTCGTTGTAAACGTACCGCTCAGGCGGGCCTGAAGATCGGCGAGCGACGAAGCACCAGGTGGCGCAGCACGTCGTGAACGGTGAGAATGCCGATCGGTCGATAGTAGCCGTCCACCACGGGCAGACAGCTGATGCGCTCGGCCCAGAGCCCTTCGCAGGCGAGGAAGAGGGGCGTGGTGGGGGAGGCCACCAGCACGCGGCTGGTCATGATGTCGGCCACCGAGCTATTGGGCGCAGCCGCCAGCAGATCGCGATCCGATAAGACCCCTACCAGGCGGTTCTCGGAGTCGACCACAGGCAGGTGGTGGTAGCTCCCCTCCTCGAGGGCCTCCTGGGCGTCGGCCACGCTGGCGTCGTGGGCCAGGCAATCGACCGGAGCGGTCATGAGGTGCCTCACCAGAACCTCGCCGAGGGGACCTCCCGAGGAATGACCGTCAGGATTCACCGGCTCGACTCGGCGGGTTTCGGTGGTCACGCGGGGGGTCTCCTCCACGTGCGTATAGGGGCGAAAGGGGGGCTTGGCTACAATCTCTGAGTTCCCGCTGGGGGGAGCCTTGGGGGCCTGCCCCAGGCGCCATAGCTCGAGAAGCCCGGCGCTCTGACGGAGGGGCGAGGCGGAGCGATAAAGCGTCCCATCCACCATCAAATACAAGCTCATACGAAGGAATTTCCGGGCAGGCCCGACGCTCCTGCCGGGCGAACCGAATCCAATGGCGTTGAGCTGGTTGACCCCCGACATGTGGCTTGAAAACTACGATCCCAATCAGGTTCAGGCTTCGACCCGCCGCTTTCAAAACTTGCCCTCGGTTTCGAGTGAGGTGGAGTCGGTCGGCGAGGTCATGACTACTTCCGTCACGATCATCTCCCCGGAGGCGACCCTGGCCGAGGCGCGCGAGCTCATGAGAGCACACCGCTTCCGCCACCTCCCGGTCGTAGAGAACGCTCGCCTGGTGGGCATCCTTTCCGACCGGGACATTCTGCGTGCAAAGCGCAGCGCGCCCCTGGAGACTATGGCGGTCAGCGAGGCGATGACCCAGAAGCTCTGGACGGCCGACCCCGCGACCTCCATCCTGACCGCAGCCGAGCTGATGGCCGAATACCGCGTGGGCTGTCTCCCGGTGCTCGATGAAAACATGCGCCTGCAGGGGATCGTTTCGGCCAGCGATGTCATGAGGTGTCTGTCGGTCCACGCCCCCGTGCAGGCCTGGCTTTGAGTTCTGCCACAAAGCGAAGCAGCAACCGTCTCCTATCAAGGCTGGTTCGCCAACCCCACCGCTGGGCAGCGAGCGTACTGTGCGTCTGGCAGGTGGACCCGACGTCGGGCTGAACGCGGGAGTGTAGCCAATCTGTTGAACGGCGCCCCGCCACATTCCTGAAGCGTTCAACGCGCGGCGCCTTAGCACAACCTGTTGGGCGTCGCGCGGCCGGAAGGACGCGTCAAGGGGCAGGACGTAGGAGTTGAAGGTGGGCGCACTGCTTCGCTGGCCGCCCACCTTCAACCTGACTGAATGGAATACTTCTCATGCTCACTTTGGAGCGGATCTTAGATGACTGAGGTCACCTCGCACCCGACCGAGTTGCAGAAATCGCTGCCCGGCCTGAGCCTGGCCGAGGTCAAGCGGCTGCAGGCCAAGCATGGGCCTAACCGGTTGCCGCGGGCCCAGGGGCCGACGGTGATGGCTCTCATCCTGCGCCAGTTTCAGAACCCCCTGGCGGTGGTCTTGCTGGTGGCCGGGGGGATATCGATCCTCATCGGCGGCTTCGAGGAGGCCGTAATGATCGCTCTGGTGCTGGCCATCAACGCCGCTCTCGGAGCTTTTCAGGAGTGGCGGGCCGAGAAAGGGGCCGCAGCCCTGCACAAGCTGCTGCGGGTTCGCGCCCGGGTGATCCGCGAGGGTGAGACGCTCGACATCGACGCCGAGGAACTGGTGCCCGGCGACGTGGTCTTGCTCGAAAGCGGCGACCGGGTGCCGGCCGACATCCGGCTGGAGTGGTGCTACGGGCTCGAGGTGAACGAGTCGTTCTTGACCGGCGAGTCGATTCCCGTGGTCAAGACCTCGAAAGGGGAGGGGGACAAGATTCTCGCCTATGCCGCCAGCACGGTGGTGCGCGGCCGGGCGCGGGGCGTGGTAGAGGCCATCGCCACCGGCACCGCAATCGGGCGGCTGGCTCGCGACGTCACCGATCTCGCGCCCGGCAAGTCTCCCTTGCAGGTTCGCATGGACAGCTTCACGCGCCTGGTCGCCGTGGCCACGGGCGGTGTGGTGCTGCTGGTGGGTTTTCTGGGAATGATCCTGCACGGTAGCTCGCTGCTCGACACCTTCTTCTTCGGTGTGGCCCTGGCCGTCTCAGCCATCCCCGAAGGTCTGCCCATCACTCTCACGGTGGCTCTCTCGGTGGCGGCCGCTCGCATGGCTCGCCAGGGGGTGATCGTGCGCCGTCTGGAGGCGGTCGAGGGGCTGGGAAGCTGCACCCTGGTCGCCAGCGACAAGACCGGCACGCTGACCATGAACCAGCTCACCGCCACCGAGTTGCGGGTTCTGGATGAGCCGGTCTACCGCGTCGAGGGGGCAGGGTTTGCTCCCGAAGGACGCGTGCTGCAGGGCGAGCAGGCGGTGCAGGCCGAGCAGAACGAGCGCCTGACAAGGCTCGCCCGCGTGGCCATCCTGTGCAACGAGGGTAGCCTGACGCTGCGCGAGAACGAGTGGGTGGGCTCGGGCGACCCCACCGACGTCGCCTTGCTGGCCCTGGCCGAGAAGCTCGGACTGTCCATTGAAGGCACCCGCGAGGAGTTGCCCGAGGTCTACCGTGTGCCCTTCGAGCCAGAGCTCAAGTATGCTGCCTCGGTTCACCGCGACGGCTCCAGGCTGCTGGTGGCGGTCAAGGGGGCTCCGGAGACGGTGCTCAATCTCTCTTCCGGGATCCAGCCGGCTCCCTGGCTGGTGGCCGCCGAAGAGATGGCCGGGCAGGGCTTGCGGGTGCTGCTGCTGGCCGATTCCAGCCTGCCCCACTTCGACCTGGTTCCCGATTCCTTCACCATCGATAATCTCGAGCCGGTGGCCCTGGTGGGGATGGTGGATCCCCTGCGCCCGGAGGTTCCGGCCGCCGTGGCCGCCTGCAAGGAGGCCGGGGTGCGGGTCATCATGGTGACCGGTGACCACCCGGTCACCGCTCTGGCCATCTCACGCCAGTTGGGGATGGCCGAACGGCCTGATGAGGTGATCAGCGGCGCTGACCTCAAGAACGCGGAGGAAGCTCTTGACCGGGTGAGAGTCTTTGCCCGCACCGCGCCCGAGCAAAAGCTCCAGATCGTTCAGGCGGCTCAATCAAAGGGTCAGTTTGTGGCCGTCACCGGCGACGGGGTGAACGACGCTCCCGCCCTGCGCGCCGCCAACATCGGCGTGGCCATGGGCCAGTCGGGAACCGAGGTGGCCCGCGAGGCTGCCAATCTGGTCATCTCCGACGACAACTTCGCCACCCTGGTTACCGGCATTCGCGAGGGCCGCATCGCCTACAGCAACGTGCGCAAGGTGGTGTTCTTGCTGGTCTCGACAGGCGTGGCCGAGGTGGCCATGGTGGTGGGCTCGTTCTTGGTCGGCATGCCGGTGCCGTTGATGCCCTCGCAGCTTCTCTGGCTCAATCTGGTGACCAACGGCATCCAGGACAAGGCGCTGGCCTTCGAGCCGGCCGAGGGGGACGAGCTGAAGCGTCCCCCGCGCAAGACCAGCGAGCACGTCTTCGACCGGATCATGACCGTTCGCGTGGTCCTGTCCGCCCTGGTGATGGCGGCGCTGGGCATGCTCACCTTCCGCTGGGCCCTCGAGTCGGGCTGGGAGGTGGATGCGGCCCGCAATCTCCTGCTCTTCTTGTTCGTGGTGCTGGAGATCGTGCAGATCGGCAACGCCCGCTCGGAGACGCGCTCGGCCTTCGCCATCCCCCCGTGGACCAACCCCTTCCTGTTCTTCGGCTCTTTGCTTGCCTTGGGGATCCACCTTCTGGCTATGGCGCACCCGCTGGGCCATCGCTTCCTTCACACCGGGCCGCTCGCTCCCGGGTTGGCGCTGAAGGTGGCGGCACTGGGTCTAATCTTGCTCCTGGTGATGGAGCTGCAGAAGCTGGTCAGCGCCCTGGTCGGCCGTCGTTGACGCCCATGGCCGTCCGCGCGGCGATCTTCGCCGCGTTCGCCGGATACCGGTCGAACGCGGCCTCTTGCGGGCGCGTTGCTCCCGCACCGAGCTGCCCCCCGCCGTGCGAAGGTGAGCATTCAAGGACGCCACCGTCTTGACGACGTGCAGGCGCGCGGTGCTATCGTTGTTGGTGCGCCGGAATCTGCTCCTGCCCGAGAATTCTGCCAGAATGATGGAGTAAGCCCTCCGGAGGGAGGGGACCAGAACCTCGCGCTGTCTGGCGACCGTCCAGACGGCCTAGCGGAGCCAGTTCACCACCGTGAGACCGGCTACACGGCTGAATTCCCGCACGTTGTCGGTAACAAGCGTATAGCCGAGGGATAGAGTCTGAGCTGCGATGAGAAGGTCGTTGCCTCCAATTGGCTGACCAGCCTTTTCCAGGCGATCGCGGATCAATGCGTAGGCAGCATCGGTCGGCTCTTCAACGGGTAGTATCTCCAAAGCTGCCAGGATAGCCTCAAGTTGAGCTGTCAGTCTGGCCGAACCTTTCTTTATCGCGCCGTATCGCAATTCAGCGGCGACGATGAGGCTGGTGCAAACCCGTGCATCTCCGATAGTGGCGATCGTCTGGGCCACAGGCCCCTGGGGGTTGCGTAGCAGGTCAGAGACAATGTTGGTGTCGAGCAGGTAACGCATCAGAGGTCGATGGGATCAGGGATCAGGTCTGAAATCGGAGGAAAGTCCTCCTCCAGCGGCTGGAGCGTTGCCAGCAGGGCCAGCAGTGAGCGAGGGCGGGTTGGTTCTATAATCAAGCGATCACCTTCTCTCCGTATGATCGCATCCTCACCGGGAAGCTCAAACTCGCGAGGAATCCGCACTGCCTGATTTCTTCCATTCCTGAACAGCTTTACATGTCGTTCCGTGCTCATGTCACCTCCAAGGCCTATGTCAAAGCATAGGCCAAAAGTCCCCTGTTTGTCCAGTCGGGGTGCTGACCCGAAAGATCCGGTAACTCAGGCGCGCCGTAAACATGCGGATTTGAGACAGGTGGCGGCGTTCGTCTGACTGGCCCGGGCTTCCGTAAGGAGTCATTCAGGAGAGGTGGAGACCGTGGGGATAAGGAGAAGTTGATGGATAGTAGGGAGGATCGTTTGACGGGCAGCGACCGGGCTTGCCGTTGGCTCTGTTGCCTGATTTGGCGCT
>CAYYHB010000011.1:0-10484 GCA_964471395.1 uncultured Burkholderiales bacterium
TCCCGATCGCCCACACTGGCTCGTAGGCTACCACCAGTTTGCTCCCCGAGTCAAGAGAAGCTCCCTGCAGGGCGCCGCGAAGCTGTCCCAGCACCACCTGGGCCGTCTGGCCCGCTTCTCGTTGCTCCAGTGTCTCACCCACGCACAGGATCGGGACCAGAGCGTGGGCCAGGACGGCCTGCACCTTCTTCTGGCAGTCGCTATCCACCTCGTGGAACAGGGCCCGTCGCTCGGAGTGGCCGATGATGGCATAACGGCAACCGCAGTCCTTGAGCATAAGGGGGGAGACTTCTCCCGTGAAGGCTCCTGAGTCTTTCCAATACACGTTCTGGGCGCCCAGAGCGGCCCAGGACTTGCCATCGACCAGCCGCCCCACCTCACTCAGGTAGGGGAAAGGTGGGCAGAGCGCCATCTCGCGACCGGTCACGGAGCCAACCTGCTTGAGCAGGTCCTCCACCAGCACCCTGGCCTCGCGGCCAGTCTTGTGCATCTTCCAATTGGCAGCCAGCAGGGGAACGCGCATGACTAGCGACCTCCCAGGGCGGCGCGGGTCTTCAGGGCAGTCACGCCCGGCAGCTCGCGGCCCTCCAGGAACTCGAGCGAGGCCCCCCCTCCGGTGGAGACGTGGGTGACCTTCTCGGCCAGGTTCATCTGGGTGATGGCTGCCACCGAATCCCCACCGCCCACGCAGCTTCGTCCGGCGCTCTCGGCCACCGCTGTGGCCACGGCCCGGGTCCCGACATCGAAGGGCGGGGTCTCAAACACCCCCTGCGGCCCGTTCCAGAAGATGGTTCGAGCAGCCTTGATCTTGTCGGCGAAGAGTCGGGCTGTCTCCGGGCCGATGTCCAGTCCCATCTGGTCGGCCGGGATCTCGTCCACCGACACGGTGCGGGTGGCCACACCTTCCTTGATCTCGGAGGCCACCACGACGTCTACCGGGAGGAGGAGCTCGGTTCCCCGGGCCCGGGCCGCCTGCTCCACCTTCTCGGCCTGCTGCACGTCGTCGAGCAGCGACCGTCCGATTTCCTTGCCGCGGGCCTTCAGGAAGGTAAAGGACATGCCACCCCCGATCAAGATGGTATCGGCCTTCTCGACCAGCGACTCGAGCACGGCGATCTTGTCGGCCACCTTGGCTCCGCCCAGGATGGCTACGAAGGGCCGCTCCGGCTGGGTGAGCAAGTTGCCAAGCTCGGCCAGCTCGCGCTCCATCAAAAGCCCGGCCACGGCCGGCAAGAACTCGGCCACGGCGGCTGTGGAGGCATGGGCCCGGTGGGCCGCTCCGAAGGCGTCGTTGACATATTGCTCGCATCCTTCGCTGAGCTGGCGAGCAAAATCACGATCATTGGCTTCCTCCTCGGGATGGAAGCGTAAATTCTCCAGCAGCAGGACCTCTCCGGAGGCCAACCCCTGCTTCATCGCCAGGGTTTCGGGGCCCACGCAGTCGGGTGCCATCTTTACCGGCCGGCCCAGCAGCTCGGCCAGGCGCTCGGCGGCTGGCTTGAGTGAGTATTTGGGGTTAACTTTGCCCTTGGGTCGACCGAGATGGCTCATCAGCACCACGGCCGCGTTCTGCTCGAGCAGGTGCCGCAGAGTCGGCAAAGAGGCGACGATGCGGGTATCATCGGTGACCCTGCCCTCCTCGAGAGGCACGTTGTAGTCGACTCGAACCAGGATTCTCTTTCCCCGGGTATCCAGATCGCGAACGGTGGCTTGCTGCATGATGAATCTCCTCTCGCTGGGAAGGGGGTCCCGGGCCCTGCTGCCGGGCCCGGGAAGCCCCGGGCTCGCGGCTAGGCCAGGACGAGCTTCTTGGTGGTCATGAAGTTGATGAGGTCGGCGACTCGGCTGGAGTAGCCCCATTCATTGTCATACCAGGTCACGATCTTGGCCAGGTTGCCGTTGACCATGGTGCAGGCCAGGTCGACGATGGAGCTGGCCGGGTTGCCCTTGAAGTCCATGCTGACGAGGGGCTCGTCGCAGGCTTCCAGGATACCCTTGAGCGGTCCGTTGGCTGCCTCGCGGAAGGCCTGCTTGAGCTCGTCGGCGGTAGCGGGCTTCTTCAGCACACACACGAAATCGACGATGCTGACCGTGGGGGTGGGGACCCGCAGGGAGAATCCGTCGAATTTTCCCTTCAACTCGGGAATGGCCAGGGCCACGGCCTTGGCTGCTCCGGTGGTGGTTGGAATGATGTTCAGAGCGGCCGCGCGAGCCCGGCGAAGGTCGTTGTGGGGCAGGTCGAGGATGCGCTGGTCGTTGGTGTAGCTGTGAATGGTGGTCATCAATCCGTTCTCGATGCCCCACCTGTCATTGACGACCTTGGCGGCGGGCGCCAGGCAGTTGGTGGTGCAGGAGGCGTTGGAGATGATGTGGTGCTTGTCAGCGTCATACTGCTCGTGGTTGACGCCCAGCACGATGGTGATGTCCTCGCCCTTGGCGGGGGCGCTGATGACGACCTTCTTTGCTCCGGCGGCCAGGTGCTTGGAGGCCTTCTCTTTGTCGGTAAAAAGGCCCGTGCTTTCGAGCACGATCTGGACATCGAGGTCTTTCCAGGGCAGGTTGGCCGGGTCTTTCTCGGCCAGAACCTTGATACGCTTGCCGTTGATGACCAGATCGCCGCCATCGGCCTTCACCTCACCCTGGAACACTCCATAGTTGGAGTCGTACTTGAACAGGTGGGCATTCGCCTCGGGGCTGACCAGATCGTTGATGGCCACGATCTCGATGTCGGGATAGCGCTCCATCATCGCTTTGAGAGACTGACGGCCGAT
This sequence comes from uncultured Burkholderiales bacterium, assembly GCA_964471395.1. Classification (GTDB taxonomy): domain Bacteria; phylum Vulcanimicrobiota; class Xenobia; order Xenobiales; family QWHO01; genus QWHO01. The sequence continues at coordinate 2,772 of CAYYHB010000011.1, forward strand.
GCGGCCAAAACCGTTAATGCCAACGCGGGTAGGCATGGTATGGAACCCTCCTTCTACTTCGGAAAAAGCAGCTTCCCGATGGGGGAAGACGGCGGGGGATTAGTTTCCGGGCCGCGAGGTTCCTGCAAAGGTGGGCTAGAACTCCGTTTCATTTAACAGGATTCAATCAGAAGAGATGCCCCCAAGAAGAATAAGCCTGCCGTTCGGGCAGGCTCGAGTCGGTTTGAGCTGGATTTTGGCCAGGAGCGGGTGCCCGAAGCCGGGCTACCGGCCACCCCGCCAGGCAGCGGTTACTGGCGACGTCCGCCGAAACAGAGGACCGAGAGCATCCACAGCCCGAAGCCGAAGGCGGCCACGATCAGGCCGTATTTGAGGGCCATCAGGCCCAGAGCCAGCACCAGCCCGCCGGCCAGGAACACTCCCAGCAAGGCTTCGGCCAGGATGGGGAACAAGAACCACACCGCGACCGCAAGTAAGACCAGGAAGATCAGGATATTGGCCGGGTCGGACTTCCTGGTAGACGGGCTGTAACGTGTTTCTCGCATTATTTCCCTCCGTTCGACTTTATGCTCTGAGCATAGCATCCGGCGGGGCTTTCATGCGGAACCAGGCACGGGGGGCCTCGCCCCCCGGCCCTGTGGGGCCGCGCAATGACCCTCTTTCAGATTAATTGATCTGGAGTGGGACCAGGACAGCGGCAGACCGCGGCGCCAGGAGGATGCTGCCGGTCACGCGGCGATTGTCGAGAAGCTCGGTGTAATCCCCGTCGAGCTTGAAATCGCGCTCTTTGCGACCCACGTTGAAGAGCACCAGCACGCGCTCTGTCCCTGCCTTGCGCAAAAAGCCGTAGAGCTCGTCGTCTGCAATCACAGTCTCGAAGTCACCCGTCTGGAGGGCTTCGGACCCTTTGCGAAGAGCGATCAGGCGCCGGTAATACTCGAATAGCTCCCGGTCGAAAGCCACCTTGTCGGCCGGAATGCGGCGGGTGCCGTCCGGGTTGGTCCGCTCGGGCTCGTAGCTCAACCCCTCCCAGACCATGGGCTTACGGTCATCAGGGTCGTTGGCCCCCCACATGCCGGCCTCGTCGCCGTAATAGAACATCGGAGCGCCCAGATAGGTCATCTGGAAGGTTGCCAGCAGCTTCTGGGTATTCTTTTCGTCTGCGTCGGGTCCGCGGGTATCCCACTCGCGGTTGGTGGCTCGGGAGGCATCGCAATAGCGGGCCCAGTCTCGGTAGTCGAGCCTGTCGCGATTGACGATGTGGGAAGCCACTCGGGCCGTGTCGTGGCTGCCCACCAGGTTCTGCATCCGGTAGGCGGTGCGCCCCGGATAAGCCTCGCGTAACTCGCGCAAGAGCTCGTCGAGTTGCAGGGCAGAGATGCGGTTTCGCTCACGAATGAAGAATTCGCTGGTTGCGAAGGCAAAGTTGTAATTCATCACGGCGCTGAACTCGTCGCCCTCCAGGTAGGGCCGGTTGGCCTCCACCGTGTCGATCACTTCGGCGGTCATGTACGCCTCGGGATTGATCGAGCGCACCAGCCGGGACCAGTCCTTCCAGAAGGCGTGTTTCACGCAGAAGGCCACGTCGAGCCTCCAGCCGTCCACCCCGTCCTCGACTCGTCCCTCGGGAGCCATCCAACGTCGGGTCACAGCGAAGATGTAGTCGCGCGGTCCTTGCACGATGCCCTGCTCGTCCTCGCGCCACTCGGGCAGCTCCTTGACCCCGAACCAGCCTTCATACTTGAAGTTGGGTGCCCAGCTGATGACCGTGAACCAGTCAGCGTAGGGTGACTTCTGCTGTTTCTCAACTACATCCAGGAAGAAAGGCGAGGTCTGGCCGATATGGTTGAACACCCCGTCGAAGATCACCCGCATTCCTCTTCGATGGCACTCCCTGATCAGCTTCAAGGCCAGCCGGTCGGCCGCGGTCCACTTCCAGGTGATGGGATTGGCCGGGTTCTCGGTTGCGATAAGTTTCCGATCCCCTTCGGGGTCGGGGCCGAAGGTTGGGTCCACGTGATGGTAGAGAGCTGCATCATACTTGTGCTGGGAAGGGGCGATGAAGATCGGGTTGAGATAGAGCGCGTTGACCCCCAGATCCTCGAGGTAGTCGAGCTTGTCCAGGATGCCCTGCAGGTCTCCTCCGTAGCGTCGGCGCTGCAGGTTGAACCAGAGGTCCTTGCCGTTAGCCCGTTCGTAAGGCTGCAGTTGGTACCAGTCAGAGGTCCAGGGATGGACCTGCCAGGCCGAGGTGTGGTCGTGCGGCCAGGCTCCCTGCTGGTCGATCAGGCGGGGATCGTTGCTCGGGTCCCCGTTGCAGAAGCGCTCGGGAAAGATCTGATACCAGACCGCCCGCTCGGACCAGGAGGGCTCTTCAGCCAACGAGCTCAGCGCCAGAGCCAGGACAAGGAGAAGCCGTCTCACACGGGCAGGTAGATGCCGGCGCTCTTGCGGTCGACTTCACACTGGATGCGCCCGTTCTGCACGGTCACGGTCTTGCCCGTCATGAGGTCCTTGAGCATGCTCCCATCCTTGAGTTTGCTCTCGGCTCGCACGGGAATGTCGCGCGTTTGCCGGTCAGTGGAATTATTCAGCACCACCACGGCCTCGCCTTGCTCGTGGACCCGACCGTAGGCGAAGACCTGATCGTCCTGCCACATCTCCAGGAAGGAGCCCTCGCGCAGGGCGACGGAGTCGTTGCGGATGGCAGCCAATTTCTGGAAGTGGGCCAGCATGTTGGGGTCCTTGTTCCACTCCATGGGGCGCCTGCTTGTTTCGCTCCATCCCTCGTGGTCGCTCTCCATGGACACTTCCGTGCCGTAGTAGATGGTGGGGATGCGGTTGATGGTCATGGCGAAGGCCAGGGCCAGCTTGAGCTTGTCGCGATCCCCTCCGGCCTTGGTCAGGAAGCGCTTGGTATCGTGATTGTCCAGGAAGACGCTCATCATCTCGGGGTGAGGATAGTGCTGATGGCATTCGGCCATGCGTCCGGCCAGCTTGCGCATGCTCTCACCCTTGGCGAAGACATCGTCGATGGTGTAGTAGAGCGGGTAGTCCACCAGTCCGTCCATGTCCTGGTGCTGGAAGACGGGGTATTTGGACGGGTCGCCGTGGTAGTACTCGCCCACCAGGTAGAAGTCCTCGCCGGCGAACTCGTGCATCTCCTGGTTGAATTTGGCCCAGAACGATTTGGGCACGTTCTTAACGGCGTCGAGCCGAAAGCCGTCCACGCCGGTGGCGGCCCAGAACTTGCCAACGTCCATCAGGTACTTCTCCACCACCGGGTTTTCCTGGGCCAGGTCGGGCAGCCCAAAGATGGAGCAGTTCTCGGCCTGCCACTCGTTGTCCCAGTCGGTGACATCCCCGTTGTGGTGATACCAGTCGTATTTGGTGGGATCGGTCCAGTACGGGTGCTCCCAGGCGGTGTGGTTGAGCGGGATGTCGAGTAGAACCTTGATGCCCCTTTCGTGGGCGGTCTCGACGAACTCCTTGAAGGTTTCCATTGTGCCCAGGTGCTTGTCCACGGTGAAATGATCGATGGGCCAGTAACCGTGGTATCCATCGGTGTTGATGAAGGTATCCTGATTGGCCATGGGAGGGGTGATCCACACGGCCGTGGCGCCCACGCTCTTGATGTAGTCGAGTTTTTCGATGGCCCCCTTGAGATCGCCCCCGTTCCAGCGGTGGATGTTGCCCTTGTCCACCCCGAAGTTGTTGTTGGGATCGCCGTCATGGAAGCGGTCGGTGAGCATGAAGTAAATGATGTCGTCTTTCCACTTGCGCTCCTTGACGTCCAGGGGAGGCGGAGAGGGGTGGGGGACTCCCGAGGCTACCGGAGCAGGAAAGGTTGCCTGCGACTCGGCTCTGGTCTCGGCCACCAGGGCTCGCAGGGCGCCGAGATCGGCTTGTGACCAGAGGGGCCGCTGAGCGGCGGCCTGGAAACGATCGGCCGGGCGCATCGGCGGGGCCGGGTTGTGCTCTGCACCGGGCTGCCGGGACACATAGGATGTCACCGAGGTGGGAATGCTCAAGTCGGTCGAAACTGCCACGCCGCCTCCTGCTGGTCGGTTTTTGACGCGCACAGTGTAAAACGAAGCCGGGCATAAGGTGAGAACCGCGAGGTTAAAATTCGGACGGATACCCGTCAGAACACCTGATCTGGCAGGCCGACTTGGAAAGCTTTCCTGGAGGACACCGCAGGTGTGCGGCGGGCATATTGGGTCGTCTGTCTGCTATTCTCGAATGGGAGGTATCAAGCCATGCTCAAGCCTTGCCGTGAATGCGAAGGCCATGTCAGCACCCAGGCGACAACGTGTCCCCGCTGCGGGGCACCCAGGCCCACCCAGCTCGGCTTCCGAGGTTGGGGTTACGAGTGGAAGAGTCGCCAACGGATCGCTGGCTGGCCCCTGATCCACATCGCTTTCGGGCGCGACGCCGACGGCCGCTTGCGGGTCGCCCGCGGAGTCATCGCGATCGGCCAGTTCGCCGTGGGCCTGTTCACGCTGGCCCAGTTTGGGGTCGGCCTGATCTTCGGGCTGGGCCAGTTCACCTGTGGGCTGGTTGCCGTGGGCCAGATCGCGGGTGGCCTGGCGTTTGGTCTGGGCCAGTTCGCCAGCGGGTACGTGGCCGTGGGGCAGATGGTGCTGGCCGGATACGGGCTGGGCCAGTTCGGACTGGGCCTGCACCTGTGGACGGTCTCTCACTCCGACCCTTCAGCGGTGACATTCTTCCGAGCCTGGCTTCCCTGGTAGCTGCCGTCGGGTCGATTTTCTGGTATCCTCGAGGAATGGGCGCTGCCGCCCCTGGTTGAGCCTGAAGGGATCCTGAGGATAATTTTGCGACCTACCAATCGGCGGGGTCTGAGCTTGCTGGAAACCGTGATCGCGGCGCTTTTGTTCGCCACGATCACGGTTTCATTAGTCTCGCTCTGGTATTCACACTATCGCCTGTTGGCGATGTCCCAATCACGCCTGGTCGCTACTTACGTCTGCAAACAGTTGATGGAGGAGCAACTGTCCACCGCTTACGGCTCGATTGTCGCAATCCCGCGAGGCTCCGAGCCGCCCATCACAATGACTCACAAAGTTAATGGGGCTACTCGGACGGTCGTGTACCACTGGTCGGTGGGCGTGGTCGACACTCCCGACCTGAAGGACGTGGTGGTGCACGTGTTCTGGAAGGAGGGCGGAATCGAGCATGAGACGCATCTCGAGACCCTTCTCTTCACGCTCTATTGAGGCGTCGGCGGGCTTCAGCCTGCTCGAAACCATGGTCAGCGCCAGCCTGATGGCCGTGGTGCTTGGCAGCATTTATGCCATGATGGTGGCGGGAATGCGCTATCACAGGGCCACTGCCACCAGCCTCGAGCTGCAGCAGGACAGTCTGCACGCTCTGATGTGGTTGACTCGCGAGATTGGCGAGACCAGTCCCCGAACAGTGGCCGTGTTCGCCAACCCTCCCGGGCTCTTGTTTGCTTCCCCCAGAGACCGTGCCGGGAACATCTTCATTGATAACAGTGGGGCGATCCGCTGGCCAAAGTTCATCTGCTATTTTCAGCAGGACATCGGCGGGGTTCCCTGCCTGGTGCGTAAAGAGCAGTATCTCGACCACCCCGACCTGAATGTGGTGCCGGCTCCGCTGGTGGCGCCCCTTCCCCGCCCCACTCAGGACCTTAATTACTATCGCGCCCTCAACGTGCCCGTTCGCAACGTCGCCAGCAACGTCTCTGTCATACGGTTCTCGGGAACCAATCCGATTCAGGTCGAGTTGACCGTCGCCCGTACGGAGTTTGATCGTAGTTTTGAGACCAATCTCACCGTCAAGGTGAGACCTCGCAATTGAAGTGGAGTGCTGCAGATTTTGCAGAAATGAGTAGACGGACGTCCCGAAGGATAGGCAGCTCAACGGATCGGAGGACCGAAATGCATCACTTGCGCCAGAAGGGTATGTCTTTGGCGGTGATCATTCTTATCAGCGCATTGCTCTTTGGAATGGCCGTGGTGGCCACCGAGTCGGTCTTCCTCAACAAAGGCCACGCCCTGGATACCAATATTCGCGAGCAGTGCCGCTACGCGGCCAGCGCAGGGCTCCAGCGCGGTCTGCGCGAGCTGGCCGTCGACAGCGGAATCGTTCAATTCACGAACCCTCCTCAGAACCCGCCCCCCACCATCGACGACTCTCTGGCGGCCGATCCAAAACTTTGCTACACAGTGCAGCTTCTGGCCAATGGAACGCCGCACATGATCAAAGCGCCGGACGACTCCGACATTCCTCCGGGCGCGGTCTACATCTATTCTGTCGGCTACATCGAGGGCAGCGATACCCGGGTCAGCATCTCAGGTTACTCTGCCCTGGCCGTCCGGGCCAAGCCCGTCTTCGATTATGCGGGGCTGGCTGACGGGGCCATCGATATCCAGAGCGACTCTTTAATCGACGCCTGGAACTCTGCCCTGAGTGGATACCCCGGCGGCCTGCCGTTCAATCCGGCCGACTCCACCACCTACACCCGGGCGGCCAGTCTGGCCACCAATTTGGGCGTTCTGGGAGCCATTCGCGTGGCCGGCAGCACGGCCATCGACGGAGACTTGCTCGTGGCGCCCGACGCCACTAACCCGGCCTCGGTCGTTCAGATGGCTGGAGGCGTCACCTTGACCGGGCAGCCGCGCAACCAGACCGGCACCCGCCGAATCCCACTTTGGGAGTCGACTCTCGATCCGAAGACTGCGAACAACTCGGTCACGGTCGCGGCAGGCACAAGTTTTGCGCTTCCCCCGGGGGCCTATCGGGACCTGGATGCGGGCGCCTCGGGTGGCGCCCGGGCCACTCTGGTTCTTACCGGCGGCGAGTACTACTTTGACAGGGATGTCGAACTGGCCAATATGGATCTGCAGATCGACCCGGCCAGCACCACGCCGGTCCTGCTCTACATTAAGGGCGACCTGGACGTGACCGCCCAGAGCCGGCTTAACGTGGACAGCGCTGGCGTGAATGGGAAACCGGCGAATCTTCAAATCTACTTTGTTGGCAACGACAAGACGTTTCGCGTGGAGCAGTCTTCGGTCGGGAGCCTGGTGGCCTCGGGAGCCGGAACTCATAGCGAACTGGACACGGGCGAGATCTTCGGGGCCATCATGGCCCAGGACATCACCCTGAGTGGCGCCAACTCCAAGATCCACTATGATCAGTCGCTGGCAGGAATGAAGCTCAACGGCAACGGCAAGTGGGCCCTGGTGGCCATCAAGGAGAAGTCTGGGAAGAGCAAAGGCAAGGGCGGCGGTAACAGCGGGGGCAACGGAGGCAACGGGGGCAACGGTAACAGCGGGGGCAACGGTAACAGCGGGGGCAACGGAGGCAACGGAGGCAACGGAGGCAACGGAGGCAACGGAGGCAACGGAGGCAACGGAGCCACGAGCGGCGGAAGCAACTCCGGTGGCTCGACGAGCGGAGGCTCCACGGGCTCAAGTTCAGGTGGCTCCACCGGCGGAACGACCACCGGCGGATCGACCACCGGCGGATCGACCACCGGCGGATCGACCACTGGCGGAACAACCACTGGCGGAACGACCACTGGCGGGACGACCACTGGCGGATCGACCACTGGCGGATCGACCACCGGCGGGACGACCACTGGCGGCAATGCTGGCGGCAACAGCGGCAGCGGCGGCAATGCTGGCGGCAACAGCGGCAGCGGCGGCAATGCTGGCGGCAACAGCG
>CAYYHB010000011.1:10584-46508 GCA_964471395.1 uncultured Burkholderiales bacterium
GCGGCAACGGCGGCAATGCTGGCGGCAACAGCGGCAACGGCGGCAATGCTGGCGGCAACAGCGGCAACGGCGGCAATGCTGGCGGTAACAGCGGCAACGGCGGCAATGCTGGCGGCAACAGCGGCAGTGGCGGCAATGCTGGCGGCAACAGCGGCAGTGGCGGCAATGCAGGCGGCAACAGCGGGAACTGATGAGGTCTGCCAGGAACCGTTGTCAGGAGAAGAACGGGAAATCGCTCGCCAAGTGGCGAACTACGAGCCTATTCGGTTGGGAAACTCCTGAACAGCGGTTTCGGCCCCTCTGAAAATATGAGCCAAGCAGGCTCTCTTGTTCGGCGCTGCTGTTCTTCGAAGGTGGCAGGCTCAGGGGTCCTGAGTGCCAGCCCCTTCATCACTGCGGTGGGTTGTCTGCGTTGGCCGCGCGGGCCCGCCGCCTTTGCTCCTGGCGGCGCACTTTCTCTAGTTCCAGGTTTCGCGCCATCTGCTCGATGGATACCACTTCCTCCGGGCTGTCGCGCCCGAATCGTTCCTGGTAGAGGAAAGCGAGGTAGTCCGCTAGAGGCTGGTCACCAGACACCTGATCCAATCGGCGCGGGTTCAGTCCGAGCTCGCGAGCCATCTGCACCTGCTCATTGGTCAGTCGGTGCTTCTGGCGTGCATCGATCCACTGCTCCATATTGGGGTCGGGCTTGGAAGGTCTCTTCATCGGGGGCCCCCTCTAAAATTGCCAGGGCACGAGCGCCCGGGCAGTGGGTATCATTCTTCCCCGGGAGAGGACTCCTCCCCGCGGGAGCGAGGAGGTTTGATTCATGGGGCGACTTTGTGAAGTGACGTGCGAGGCATGCGGCCATTGCGTCACGCGATTCGGGGAGGGGGTCGGCCAGGCGGCTACGATATTCTGTCCCTCCTGCCAGAGCATTCAGACCAGTGAGGGCAAGAACAACTGTGGCCGCTGCGGAGGCCATGTCACTCGGGCGGACGGGTTGATCAACGACCCCACTCGCCTGCACCAGCTCGCTTGTGCCAAATGCGGCCAGAAGCGACTCCGACTCGACTTTGTGGGCTCTTACCACCTCGACTCCGATCTCGACTCGTTCACCTCTGGTCGCAAGGCGGCTCAGAATAAGGAGGGCTGGATGGGGGACCCGAACTTTCGGACTCCCTGGAACCAGCCCTGATCAAGGCCTGGTCGGGGTGCCGGGCCTGGCCAGGCGGGAGAGCTCGGAGTAGGGCACCAGAACCTCCGGCGAGCCCGAGGCATAGGCCGCCACCTGGTAAGGCGGAAAGACCACCCGGATGCCCTGAGCGGTGGGAAAGACCACCGTAAAATTCTCGGCCTTGGGCTCGGTGCCGGTGATGATCCAGTCTTTTTCACCGATAAGGTCCTGGTTGGCCTGGAGCTTCTGGCGCGTGTACCGGCTCAGCACCTCGAGATAGCCGGGTAGGTACAGGTCGGCCATGGTCACTCTCTTGCCGCTGGTCAGGTCGAAGATGAAAGCGTCCAGCAGCGGCATGCCATGGGCTCCCCCAGTGTAGAGATAGCCTGACTGCAAGAAGACCAGGAGGCGCTCGGTCTGGTATTCCTCGGCAAACGACGAGTTCAGCGTCCAGGGCGGGGTCTCCGCCGGCAAGTCCTTTCCGCTCTCGTTGAAGTCCTTGCGGAAACTGGCCGCCTGGGCGTGTGCCTCTCGGTCCAGAATCTCGTTGATTCTCCGAGTGACCTTGTGGTTACCGGGGATCAAAACCCGAGGATAGACGATCTCGATGGAATAGCGAGGTTTAGTCTCGGCGATTTTGGGGCTGGTCACCTGGATGCGGGCCAGGGCCACTCCTGCCAGGACCAGTACTAGCACCAATGTTAGTCTACGCATTCTTTTGTCCTTTCACCAGCTCACCCACGCTGGCCAGGGCCGCTTCCAGCCGCGAGGGGTCCTTGCCGCCGGCCTCGGCCAGGTCGGGTCGACCGCCGCCCCCTCCTCCCACTTGACGGGCCACCTCTCGGATCAGGTTCCCGGCGTGCAGCCCCTGCTTGGTCAACTCCTTGTCCACCAGCGCCAGCAACGACACCTTGCCTCCCGAAGTGGCCCCCAGCACAGCCACGCCCTGGAACTTGGGACGCAGCGCGTCAGCCAGTTTGCGCAGATACTCGGCATCCCCGTCGCCGGCCGAGACGGCCAGAACGGGCACTCCCTCCACCTCTTTTTGCTGGCTCAAAAGATCCCCTACCTGCGATCCGGCCGCGGCCAGCTTCAGGGTTTCCAGCTCCTTTTCCAACTTTTTCTGGCTCTCGAGCAGCTGTTCGAGACGTTTCTCCAGCTCAGCCGGTGGCGAGGTCAACCGCCGGCACAGGTTCTCGAGAATCTCGCGGTCGCGCTCATAGGCCTCTACCGCCGCCAGGCCACAGACCGCCTCCACGCGGCGTACACCAGCCGCGATGGCGCTCTCGTGCACGAAGCGGAACGGACCGAGCTGGCCGGTGCGCAGGGTATGGGTACCGCCACAAAGCTCCATCGAGTAACCGTCGAAGGCCGGCTCGGGTAGCTCGCCGACACCCTGTCCGCCGATCTTGACCACCCGCACCAGGTTGCCGTACTTGTCGCCAAAAAACGCGATCACGCTGTCGGGCTTCTGGTCGTAGGGGATCTCGAACCACGAGACCCCTTCGTTAGCAAGAATATGCTCGTTGATCATGCGCTCGATCGAGCGCAGCTCGCCGGGACGCACCGCCTCGTAGTGCGTGAAGTCGAAGCGCAATCGATCGGGCGCTACCAGTGAGCCCTGCTGGCGCACGGTGCTGCCTAGCACCTCGCGCAGGGCGTTGTGCAGAAGGTGGGTGGCGGTATGGTGCCGTTCCACTGCCAGGCGCCGGTCGCGATCCACCATGGCTCGCACCTCGTCGCCGATCTGCAGCCCCGGCCCCTCGACATGGTGGAGCACCACGCCTTCCTTCTTGCGTGTTTCGGTGACCTGGAAGTCGCCCGAGATGGAGCGCAGGATGCCGGTGTCGCCCACCTGGCCTCCCATCTCGCCGTAGAACGGAGTCCGCTCCAGGACCACGTCGTCGCCCAGTCGCTGCATTACCCGGGTGAATTCCTCCAGCCGGGTGAAGCCGGTGAAAGGCGTGGGCTCCAGATTGAGCTCCTCGGTGGCAGCGCTGACCACGGTTTTGACCTTGGCCGAGCGGGCTCGCAGCTTTTGCTCGGCCATCAGCGCCTCGAATGCGGCCGCGTCCACATCCAATCCTCGCTCGCGGGCCAGCACTTCGGTCAAGTCGCGCGGGAAGCCAAAGGTATCGTAGAGCTTGAAGGCGATGTGGCCAGGAAAGCTCTTGCCTTCGACCTTCTCGGCCTCTTCCTGAAAGAGCGACAAGCCCCGGTCCAGGGTCTGGTTGAAGGACTCCTCCTCGGCCTTGAGGATGCGCTCGAGCTTCTCGCGCTCGCGGCGCACCTCAGGGAAGGTGTCGCCCATGGTTCGGTCGAGCACGCTCACGAGCTTCCACAGAAAGGGCTCCTTGAATCCCAGCTTGCGTCCGTAGCGGGCGGCCCGGCGCAGCAGGCGGCGCACCACGTAGCCGCGCCCCTCGTTGGAGGGCAGAGCCCCGTCGGCGATGCTGAAGCTGACCATGCGGATGTGATCGGCGCAAACCCGCATGGCGATGGAATGCTCGTCCTCGGATTGGCCGGGAGCATACTTGCAGCCCGACATGGTTACCAGCTCGCGCACGATGGGCTGGAATATCTCGGTATCGTAGTTGGAGATGGGCCGGGTGAAGTCTTTACAGCCGTCGGTGCACTCCATCACGGCCGCCACGCGCTCCAGGCCCATGCCGGTATCGACGTGCTTGGCCGGCAGCTCGCGCAGCCCCCCGCCCTCCTCGGCGTTGAACTGGATGAACACCAGGTTCCACAGCTCCATGACCAGAGGGGAGCCGGCGTTGACCAGCTTGCCCCCCGAACAATCGGGAGTGAGGTCGATGTGGATTTCCGAGCAAGGCCCGCAGGGGCCGGTTTCGCCCATCATCCAGAAGTTGTCCTTGCGTCCGAAGCGATGAATGTGGGAGTGGTCGATGTCGGTTGCATTCTGCCAGAGTGAAACGGCCTCCTCATCGGCCGGTACCTGCTCGTCGCCCCCGAAGACGGTGGCGTGCAGGCGCTCCCTGGGGATCTTCCAGACTTTGGTGAGCAGCTCCCAGGCCCACGAGATGGCTTCTCGCTTGTAATAATCGCCAATGGACCAGTTGCCGAGCATCTCGAAGAAGGTGTGGTGGTAGGTGTCGTGGCCCACCTCTTCGAGGTCGTTGTGCTTACCCGAAACCCGAATGCACTTCTGGGTGTCGGCGATGCGACGGTTGGCCGGCGTGGCCTGGCCCAGAAAGAAGGGCTTGAATTGATTCATGCCGGCGTTGGTGAAGAGCAGGGTGGGATCGTCGTGGGGCACGACCGGAGCGCTGGGCACGATGTCGTGAGCCCGCTCTTTGAAGAAGTCGAGGAAGGACTGGCGAATTTCGGCGCCTTTCATGGGCGTGGGACCTTTCTGAGAGTGACTTGGTCAGTTCTGCCGCAAAACCCCCTCGCCCTGCTCTCTGAGAAGAAACCGCAAGTCGGGCGTCGAAAGGGCTACATCGACTTCGCGCGCGTCCGGGAAGAAGTCCCGGTAAGCTCGGGGGTGCCTACCCTGCTGGCTGGATGAGGTTTCGGGCCCGGGTGGCGATACGCTCGGCGAGCGCCACGGCATCTTCCCGGATGCCGCGCAGGTAACGGCTGCGGAAGCTGCGCTGGTTGTCCAGGCCCATGAAGAACAAGCCGGGCACGTCGCGAGCCTCCATGTTGACCAGCGGGGGCTGACCGGTTTTCGGGTCGGTCGTTACCAGACCTTTCAGGTGCGACAACACCGGGCGATAGCCAGTGGAGTAGATGATCAGGTCAAAGGCGGCCTCCCGCCCGTCCACGAAGCGCACTGTGGTCTCGCCGATCTCCTGGATGTCGGGGAAGACCTCGACCTGCCCCGAGCGGACCAGCTTCTGGCTGGTGCCGCCCACCATGCGGGGGTTGGTGTCGGAGAGCTTGATGCCAAGCCAGGCGCCGATGGTCTCGAAGAGCATCACGAAAGGCGCAAAGACCGCCTGCTGCAGGTAGGAGGAGCCGAAGCGCAGCCTGCGGCGGCACGACAGGGAGACCTGGTAGCCGGCCTGGTGCAGCTCCACCATCAGCTCGCCGGCCGAGATGCGCTTTCCGACCATCAGGATGCGGCCGCGCGGTGCGCCGATCTTCTGGGCCACGGTGGCTGGCTCGAGGTAGTCGTGGGCGTGCATCTGAGCGATGCACGTGCTCTGGCTGCCGGGATAATCGGGGGTGAAGGGGTTGCCGAAGTAGCCGGTTGCGTTGACGACCAGGTCGGCTTGCATCACCCCCTGGCTGGTGGAGAGTCGGAAGGCGCCATTGCGGTCAATGCTTTCCACGGTCACCTGGCAGCGCACGTCCAGGGCGTTTCGGCTGGCGAAGCTCTCGAGATACTCCAACCACTCCTTGCGGCGAGTGCGTGAGAAAATCTGGTGCCAGGGCACTGGCCCGCCGGGCAGCATGTTGTTGAGCCAGGGGCCGAAGAAGATACTCTGGTACATGCCGTGAAACGAGCTGGCCACGCTGGGACCCTTCTCCAGCACTGTGCACGGTATCTGGCGAAGCTTCAGCTGATAGGCCAGGGCCAGTCCGGCCGGGCCAGCCCCCACGATCACCACCGGACGCAGCCGAGCCTCGTCGGACACCAGGCCACGCGGAGGACTCAAGCTGGAGTCGCTGTCGATGCTCACGGGCCAGGGTTCTCCAAACTCGGCGCCGGCCCTGCAGGAACGACCTTCCCCGAAGGGAACGGGCCCGGATGAATCGTCGTTTTCTCGCTGCTGTCGTAGCCGGGGGCTTGCTGTGGGCTGCCTTCGCTCCCGCCCGAGCCGATGAGGGCATGTGGCTCTACACCGATCCTCCCGTGAAAATCCTGAAAGAGCGCTACAACTTCGAGGCCGGCCCGGCCTGGCTCGAGCACCTGCAAAAAGCCAGCGTGCGCTTTAACAGCGGCGGATCGGGCTCATTTGTCTCCTCGCAGGGGCTGGTTATGACCAACCACCACGTGGGAGCAGAGCAGATCGCCAAGCTCAGCTCGCCCGGCAGGGATCTGCTCGATACCGGCTACCTCGCCACCTCGCGGACCCAGGAGCTGAAGTGTCCCGATCTGGAGCTCAATGTCCTGATGTCGGTCGAGGATGTCACGTCTCGGGTCCAGGGCTCAGTCAACTCAGGGATGGACGCGGCTGCGGCCGAGAAGGCCCGGCGGGCGGAGATGAACACCATCGAGAAGGAGTCCACCGACAAGACTGGCCTGCGCAGCGATGTTGTGACGCTCTATCAGGGAGGGCGCTACCACCTCTATCGCTACAAGAAATACACCGACGTGCGGCTGGTCTTCGCCCCGGAGCAAGACATTGCGTTTTTTGGCGGCGATACCGACAACTTCGAGTTCCCTCGCTATGACCTGGACGTCACCTTCTTTCGGGCTTACGAGAACGACCAGCCGGCCCGGATTGAGCACTTCCTCAAGTGGAGCCCGTCCGGCGCCAGGGACGGCGAGCTGGTCTTTGTGTCCGGTCATCCGGGCAACACCCAGCGGTTGAACACCATGTCCGACCTGGCTTTTCAGCGCGACCGGCGACTTCCGCTGGTGCTCAACCTGTTGCGCCGTCTGGAAGTGCTCTATGCCACTTACGGAGAGCGCAATCAGGAGAACAAGCGTCAGTCCAAGGACGATCTGTTCGGAGTGCAAAACTCGCGTAAGGCCCTGCTCGGTCGTCTGGGCGGGTTGCAGGACCCGGCCTTCATGGATGCCAAGCAGAAGCTGGAAGACGAGCTGCGCCAGGCGGTGGCCGGCAATCCCGAGTGGAGCGCAGCCTTCGGCCAGGTTGAGCAAGCGATCCGTCTCTATGGCCAGATTCTGGACGATCTCTACCTTTACGAGCGCCACTACGCATTCAACAGCAGGCTGTTCGAGCTGGCTCAGTGCCTGGCCCGCTATCGGGTGGAGGTGGCCAGGCCAAACACCGATCGGTTGCGCGAGTATCGCGATTCCAACCTGGAGTCGCTTCAGCAAGATCTGTTCTCGCCCGCCCCGATTTACCCCGAGTTCGAGCGCGTGAAGCTGGCCGACTCGCTGGCCATGCTGCTCGAGATACGGGGGCCTGAGGACCCGATGGTCAAGCGGATCATGGCCGGCAAGTCGCCCCGCGAGCGGGCCGCCGAGCTCGTCAACGGCACCAAGCTGCTGGACGTGGCCGAGCGCAAGCGCCTGGCTGAGGCGGGAGTGGCTGACTCGAAGGATCCGATGATCGAGCTGGCGCTGCTGGTCGATCCCACCGCGCGCAAGGTGCGCAAGACCTACGACGAGCAGGTCTCCGAGCCTCTGCGCCAGGCCTATTCGGCCATCGCCCAGGCACGTTTTGCAAAGTATGGCACCGAGCTGGCCCCGGACGCCACCTTTACGCTGAGGCTCTCCTTCGGGGTGGTCAAGGGATACCTGGAGGATGGCCGGGCGATCCCCGCCTTCACCGACTTCGCCGGGCTCTACCGTCGCTCGGCCGAGCACAGCAACGAGTATCCATTCCGGCTCCCCAGGCGCTGGGTCGAGCGCAAGTCCCGCCTTGACCTGAGCACCCCCTTCAACTTCGTGAGCACGGCCGACATCATCGGCGGCAACTCGGGCAGCCCGACGGTCAATCGGGAAGGCCAGGTAGTGGGCCTGATCTTCGATGGGAACATCCAGTCGCTGGTGCTCGACTACGCCTTCTCGGATGCTCAGGCCCGCGCCACCTCGGTGGATTCCCGGGCCATCACCGAAGCTCTGCGGAAGGTCTACGACGCCGGGGCTCTGGCCGACGAGCTGGGCAAGTAGCGCAGGAACGAAGAGCGCTTCAGGGGAAGTTTGTGCTTTCGTGAGGCGCTTTAAGGACATCATTCATCTCGATCCTTATTGGGTGACGCCTGAGACCACGGTCAAGGACCTGACCCGTGAGCTCGTCGAGCGCCAGGTGGCCGGCTGTCCGGTTCTGGACCCTGAAGGCAAGGTGGTGGGGGTGGTGTCCTTCACCGATGTCGCAGTCAAGCAACTCTTTCCCCGTCCCGGCGAGGCCTTGCCCAACCGCGAGAATCTGCTGGTGAAGGACATCATGACCAGCCCCGCCCTCACGATTGGCCACGACTCCAATGTGGCTCACGCGGTGGAGCTGTTTGACAAGCACCGGGTACAGCGCCTGATCGTCACCGACGGGGATCGGTTGGTGGGGATCGTCACCCCCTGGGACCTCATGACCGTGCTGCAAGAGCGCATCCCGCCCGGCACTCCGGGGGGGCGCCCGGCTGCACCCCCGCCGTCCCGGCGCTCGATCTCGCTGGGCACGTGAACGAGCGGCTGGCCAAACTTCTGACCGGGTGCCCCGGCGTTCGGCAGGCTTTCGTGGTCATGGTTCCTTCTCTGACTGTTCTGGCTCGGCAGGGCCCTGAGGAAGAGCTCACCACTGCTTCCGCCATTACGATCAAGCGCTGCCACGCCAATCAAGAGCGGGTAATGATTCTGGATACCACTCTGGATAGGCAGCTGGGGCGCCAGACCGCCCTCGCCTTTCGTTCGGTGCTCTGTTTGCTGCTACCGGGCGGCAAGCGGGTGCTCTATCTCGACGGCGAGCGCCCGGGCATGTTCGACCCGCAGGGCGCTGACCAGATCGAGAGCCACGTGCAGAGCTGGGTGGAGGAAGCTCCGCGCCCCCCAGAGCCGCGGGCCCGACCTTCTCGAACCCCGGTCAATCCCCGCATCATTCGCGCTCTGGTCGGACTGTCGGCGGTCTGGCTGCTGGTGGGGCTGATCTTCCGCCCGGCCGGACCGGCGCCGGCCCGGGTGGCCGCCCCAGCCCCGCCCCCCTCGGCGAGCCAGACGGCAAACGAGTTCATCGCGCTGGTGCGGCTCAAACAGTTCACCCCGGCGCGCGACCTGTTGAGCAGTCGGGCGCGCCTGCAACTCGCGCCGCAGGCCTTTGAGGCCGCTCAAATGGCTTATCTGGAGGACGCCGACCGACGTTGGGACCTGCAGTACCGCCGGGCGGAGCCGCAGCCGTCAGAAGGGATTGTTCAGGTGGTCGGTCCCAAAGGCTCTGAGCCCTGGAGCTGGACTCTGGTTCGCGAGGAGGGTCGTTGGCGGCTCGATCGCTTCGAGGGCGGGCCGGTCAGCGTTCCTGACGGCTCACCACCTCCACCGTCGTCGGACCACCCGTAGCGCTGCCCAGCGAGAGGTCGTAGGTCACTCCACTGTCCTCTTTGATCTCGACGGTCTTGCCCACCAGCGAGCCATACATATGGGAACTGTCGTCGAACTTGACATCGGCCTTGGGGGCGTAGCAGACGAAGTAGGCTGAGCCCGCGTCATCGTCGAGCTCGACCGGGCCGTCGCGTACGAAGAACTTGAGCAGGGAGGGTTTGCGAGAAGTGTTCATCACGCTGCCGTCCTCGATCTCCACCCCGCCGGCCACGTAGATTTCTACCGAGGAGGTTGAGTTGCCCGGAATGGCGATGGTGCCGCCCCCGCGCATGCGAATCGAGCGGAAGACGTAGGTTCCCGCGGTGAGGGTCAGGATGGCGCCGTCGTCGATTTCGAGCTCGCCGTAAGCCCCTGGTGGCAAGGTGCCGTTGGACTCAAACTCGAGATCCGTTCCGGTTGGAGCAGCGGGCAGCACGACGTCGTCGAGTGTCTGGGCCTGAGCCATGGTGACCACGCTCCCGGTGACGGTGGAGCTGTCGATCTCGGTGGCGCCCGGAGAGGCGCCGGGCGGAACGAGCAGGTTGCCATCCACATAGGAGCCGTCGATGATGGCGATCGAACTGTTGGTTTGACCGTTCGTGCCGATGTGGGCCTTGATGGGCTGGGCTCCGGCCGGGTAGTTGCCGGCCGTCGAGTCCCAACTGTCCACTCGCGATCCGTCGTCGAGCTCGACCTTCTCACCCGCGAAGATGGCCGCTGAGAATTGGCTCGAGCCGGCTCGCAGCATGAGCCCTACCTGGCGCGTCTCGCCGCGATGGGTGCCTACCGAGAGCACGTAGACCATGTCGGCTGGCACCACCTGACCATCGGGCGCGGTATCGCCGGCGTTTGTGATGCTCACGGTGTAGCTCGCCCCGGTAGTGGGCAGGGTCTGGGCAGTCCCCCAACCGGTGAAGCCGCCGTTACGAGCCAGCTCGGCCACGGCCCGCCAGGCGCCCCCATCGGCAGCCAGCAGGGCCTGGTCATTCTGGACGGCGTTGCGGGAGATGTCCAGCGTGTGGGTGCCCATGGCGGCCATCCCCCAGGCGATGACGCCCAGCAGCCCGATGCTGATCAGCACCACAACCAGAGCGATTCCCCGACGTCGCAATGGCATGCTTTCAATTCTCCATTCGAGTCTGAGTGCGCAGGCTGAACTCGGTGAGTCTGGTCGTCGTGGTCGCGGCTCGGGCCGTGATGGTCAACTCCACCAGCCCGGGAGCGCTGCCGGCTCCGATGCTCAGGGCGCTGATCTCGCGGGCCACCACGCGATTGTCGGGGAGGGCCTGGAAGCTGGCCAGAGCGGGCGGGGTCGGCACCGGGGGAAGGGTGACGGCGGCCCCCAGGGCCTGCTCGCTGCGGATCAACCTGTTGCCGTCGAGGTAGTAGCAGACCCACTTGTGCCACTCCAACTCACCGGTGGCGGTGTGGCTCCATGGCCCCGGAGTGGCGCTGGACCGGTCGGCTGAGAGGAAGATGATGGAGGTGGGGGGGGCTGGATAGGAGATGGTGGTGGCGTTGCTCAGGCGCAGCTCGGTGGCCAGCCGGCGCACCCCCAGCATGGCCTGCTGGTGCACGGTTTCGGCCGCCTGGGCCGTCTGGTAGTAGCGCATTCCGAAGGTGAGCAGGGCGTACATCGCCGTCATGAGCAGCATGAGTATGCCTGAGCTGACCATAAGCTCGACCAGGGTCGCTCCGCCTCTACCACTTGCAGACGAGGGTCTCAAGCTCCACCTTGCTGCCGCTGGTCCCCCACCGGACGGTTACCAGCAGAGTCTTCTGTTTGTCCGGTTCGACCTCGTTGACATCCACGTTGACCTGGTAGTTGTGGACCACGGTCACGCCGTTGAGCTGGCTCGAGATAGGCACGGTCACCGGCCCCGAGCTCACCACCGCGTCGTAAGACCTGGTCTTCTCCACGGACATGTACTCCCGGGCCAGGTTGACCGCGGTCACCTGGTGTCGCCCGTGGGCCGAGGCCCGGTAGGCGGCAGGAAACACCCCGAAGACGAAGGAGAACACCATGAAGAACAGCCCCAGGGCAAACACCACCTCGAGCAAAGAGAGCCCGTGGGACGGCTTTCTTTTGTCCACAAAGTTGATTGTAGCACTCAAGGGCTCAGTTGGCTGACCAGCTGGTACATCGGCAGCAACATGGCCACGAAGAAGCCGGCCAGAAAGAGCCCCAGCCCGCCAACCATCAGGGGCTCGGTCATGGCCAGGCAGACCTCCAGCCGCGACTCTGCCTCCATGTCCATCAGCCGCTGCACCGAATGCAGCACCGACTCGAGGGCTCCCGTCTCGGCTCCCACCACCAGCATCGCCCCGAGGCAAACCGGAAAAAACTCGATCTCCTCGTTCACGGCCAGGCTCAGGTCACCGTCGAGCTCGGTGCGCGAGGCCACCCGCTCGAGCCGCTCGGAGTAGCTCATCTCCCAGGTGCTGGCAGCCAGCAGGCGCACGGCGCGGGGGATGGGGATGCCGTTGGAGTAGAGGCTGCCGATCGTGTCGCAGAACTGGGCGCACAGAAGGCTGGACACCAGGGGTCGGGTGAATGGAATCTCCAGCGCAACCCGGAACAGCCAGCTCTTGAGGCGGTCACGGGAAGACAGGACCGCGGCCACCCCCAGCAACAGGAAGGCCGGAAAAACCGGGTCGTTGAGAAAGTTGACCGCGCCCACGGCGATGGCGGTGATCCAGGGGAGCTTCACGTTCATGGAGCTGTACATCTCGGTGAAGCGGGGCATCACAAAGCGGCAGAGGATGAACAGCACCAGCAGACTGAAACCGAGCGTGACCATGGGTCCGGACATGGCCTGACGCAACTTCTCCTCATAGCCTGCCTGACGCTCCACCATGTCGGCCGCGCGCTGGAGCCGATCGTCGATCATGCCCGATTCCTCGCCGGCTCGCACCATCAAGACCACGGTGGAGGGAAAGACGGTCGGATGTTTGGTCATCGCGCCCGAGAGCTTGTGCCCGGTCTCGACCATGCAGAGCACGTCCTCCCAGGCTTTGCGCAACGGCAAGCACTCCTCCTGGACAGACAGGGTCTGGAGAGAGGTCGTGATGGGAATGCTCGAGCGCAACAGCAGGGCCAGATGGCCAAGACTTGTGGCCAGCTTGCGCCTGGCAACTTTGCCCTGGAGGATCACGGCGCCAAGGACCTCATGGAATGCAGGTTTTTCTCGGGAAGCACCAGCTTTCCCCCGGGTTAACAAAGTGTTCACAACGCAGTCGGTCATCCGGGGCTATAGTGCCGAGCATGCAAGTAATGAGCAGCAACCCATTGACCTTCAAGCCTCGTAAAGAGATTGCCGGCCAGGAGCCGCGCCAGGCCCTGCAGGCCGAGAACCCGATCCTGGCTCAGGCGGTGGATGGGCTCTACACGGCCCGGCACATCTGGCTCGACAACCTCAAGGACGGGGTTGGATCCACGGCAGGGGGCCTGATGGCCGGCGTGACGGCCGTGGGAGCGCTGGGCCTGGGCGTGGCCCGCCTGCGCTCGGATGCCCTGCCCGACAAGATCGACGGGGTGGGGCTGCTGGCTGCTTCCGCTCACTCGGCCCTGGAGGCCTGGTCGGTGCTGGGGGGAGGGCAGACCTCGGACCTGGTGATGGGACCGTTGAAGGCCGTGCATGGCCTGGCCACCGTGGGCGTGGGCATCAGCGAGCTGACCCGGGCTCCTCAGGAAGGGCCGCCCCAGCGCTACCTGGTGGGTGCCTTTGCGATTACCCAGGGCCTGGCCCTGACGGGTGCGGCCTGTCTGCCCAATCTGGCTCCAGCCCTCCACCTCGTGGCCGGCGGGGCTTACGCGGCCAAGGAAGTCGCCCTGCACTGGCGCAAGCAGGAGCAGGGCGCCGGCTAACCTTCAGCGACGACAGGAGGGTCGATCTGCTCAGCGAGCTCGCGTCTTGACGCGCACCCCGCCCACGGTAACCACGCCGTTGCCCACGTGGATCTGGCTGGGCGAATCGTCCGGCTGGGCGGCCACCTCCTCGATGCGCTTGCGAAGGGCGTCCTGGCGCAGGGCCACGGCGCTCCCTTCGCGGGTCACGAAGATTACCGTATCTTGATTGACGGCCATAAAGGCCGAGCCGCTGGGGCTCTGGTTGGCGTAATGCCAGATCTGCTCTCCCTGCTCGTTGAAGGCCCAGACCTGGGTATTGTGGTCGGACTTGACGTAGATGCTCCCGTCCGGCCCGACCTGAATGGCCTCATCGCGAAGCAGGCTCGCCCCCGGTAGCTCCTTCTTCCAGAGCAGGTTGCCGTCGAGATCCAGGGCCAGCAGCTTTTCGTCACCTGCCACCAGGATGGTTTGCCCATCCCTGGTGAGCGTCGGGCTCGACTCGATCAGCCCGTTGCCCCCACCGAAAGCCTCCTCGCGCTCTTTGCGGGTCAGCTCGTCGCTGCGCTTCTCGAAGCGAGCCGACCATTTCCAGACCTCGTTGCCGTCGCGGTCATAACAGGTCACCTGGTTGCTCATCCCAGAGACCACCACCTGGTCGCGCGGGGTCACCAGGGGGCGGCAGCCCACCTGCACGGTGGAATGGGCCTTCCCCTTACCCCACAGCACCTTGCCCGAGGCCGGGTCGAGGGCAAACAGGATCCCTTCTCCGCCAGCGTAGAGGCGCTCTCCATCGGGGCTGAGCGACATCGGGGTATCCATGTGGTCGCCTGTGCCGCGTCGAACCTCCGTCGACCAGGCGATCTTCCCGTCCGGGGTCACCCGGGTGACCGTCCCCTTGGGACTGTAGCCCGCTACGTAGGTGCTCTGGTCGGGTCCGAGCAGCGGTGGCTGGTTGCCGTAGGGAACCTTGTCTTGATTCCAGACTTCCGACATGTCGGGGCGATAGCGGGTCAGCCCCCGGTGGGGCAGCAGCAGGTCGCCGTTGGGGGCCATGGCCGCGGCCGCCTCGCAGGGCTTGGCGAATTTGTGGTGGTCGAGGATGCGGCCCTCATTGCTGTTGATCAGGGTGGTTCCCCCCGACTGGGGCACGTAGACCGTGCCGTCGGGGCCGAAGGTGGGATTGTCGCGCACCAGGCCCCCCGGCAGTTGCAGCTTCCAGGCTACCAGGTGGTCGCTTCCCACGTTGGTGCGCATCAACTCGCCGAGCATCGCCTGGGTAAGCCGGACGGGTTCCTGGGGGCCACTCGGCTCGAACCGGTCGCCCTCGGGCGGGCTGCTGGCCGCGTTGGGACGGTACTGGAGCAAACCCTGGTGGGCGATTTCGGCAATTCTCATAGCTCTTCCAGGCTAATCCAGGGAGCTGAAATATAGCCAAAAGCCTCAGGCGGCCCAGAGCAGGCTGGTAGCGTACTTCTCTTCCTGGATCTGCCGCTCGACCGCGTCGAGCTGGTCCTCGGCCTGGAAGACCAGGTCCAGGGCCGAGGTGATGCGATCTCCGCGTGAGTCCGCCTGGTAAGCCAGGAGATGCTCGAAACTGCGATAGTAGCAGTCCAGGGCCTCGAGCAAGCCCTCCTGGAGGGCCTCGCCGCTCCGGGAAACCTCCTGGTGAGTCTCCACCAACCAGTCCATCAGGCCATTCACGTTGGCGGTAAGGTCGTGGGGCGCGAAGCGGTCTTTTTTTTGCACAGCCTGGATGAGAGCCAGGGCCATCTCTTTGATCCGGCTCATCCTTCACTCTCCTGCCCGGCGAAAGTCGCGACCCGGGGTGTGGCGGTCGTGCAGGTCCCACGTCAGGAGGTCGAAGCGACGGCGGTCGCTGCTGCCATCGGCGTTGGCCTCGGTGAACTCCATCACGTCCCCTTCGGAGTGCGCTCGGGTCGGTCGGCCGGGGTCGGGATTGGGAGGCTGCATCAAAGAGCCAAAGCCCATCGGGCCGGTGCCCAGGGAATACACGTCGGAGGAGTTCTCCTCCCCTCGCCTGGTGACCGTGACGGTGGTGCCGTCACGCTCCCATTCGGTCTCGTCGCCCTGCTCGTCGCGCTCGCGAACGGTGATCGAGGTCGGGTCGTCCTCGCGATAGGTGACCGCGCGCTGGCTCCCATCCGCTTCACGCTTGATGACGATGCGACTTCCATCCGGGCCATCCCGGACCACCACGACCTCTCCGTTGGGAAGCTTGTGCGTGCCCGGGCCATATTCCTCAGCGGTGCTCTGGGCCCAGCTCCGCCCCTGCTCGGTCTTTTCGTAAGCCTGGCGATACTCTTGCTTGAGCTCGGCGGCCTCCTGGTTGTCGAACAGGGAGGGCCGGGTGGCCTCGTTGACCTGCCAGTCGTCCTTGACGTCTTGCATGATGCTCGGGTCGATTCGTTGCTCGTTGCGCGGCCCGCTGCGAACGTCCTCCAGTCGGGCCTGGGCCCGCTCCTCCTGGGCGACTCTTCGGTTCGGCTCGGGCGCGTTCGGGCGCGATGCTGGGCCACTCTGAGCGGTGCGAAGCGGGAGCGGGGCCTGGTGGGTGGCGGCGGTCAGGGCGTTCATCGGGGAACCTCCTTCGGGCGTTGCTCTGACCTCAGCCTATCCCGAGGACCTTTGGAAAACTTTGGAACGGCTCAGCCGGTCAGGGGCAGGCGCTGGCGCACCGGCAGGGGGTGCACCGTGGCCTGACGGGGCTGATGTTGGCGGGCCAGGCCCGCGACCAGGCCCAGCGCGGCCAGGTTGGTGATCAGGGCGCTACCCCCGTAACTGACCAGGGGCAGGGGGATGCCCACCACCGGTGCCAGGCCCATGGTCATAGCCAGGTTGACCGATAGCTGGAAACCTAGCATGACGGCCACTCCCGTGGCCAGCAAGCGAGGATAGTCCTGGCCGCGCCAGGCGATGGCCAGCAGGCTGCCCAGTTGCAGGGCGCACAGCAATAGCAGGCCCACGCTACCGGCCAGCCCCAGCTCCTCGCCCACAACGGTGAAGGCGAAGTCGGTCCAGTTCTCAGGCACGAAGCCCTGCTGGGTCAGGTGGCCCGCGAAGAGCCCCCGGCCGAACAACTGGCCCGAGCCGATGGCCGTCAGGGACTGCATCAGGCTGTAGCCCTGGCCCATGGGGTCAAGATCGGGGTGCAAGAAGACCATGATGCGGTCGCGCTGGTACTCTTTGAGCACAAAGGTCAGCGCTCCCAAACCTCCCACGAGCACGCCCGCCAGGTAGACTGGCGAGGCCCCCGCCACCCAGAGCATTCCGAAGGCCACCGCTACCAGCACGAGCCCGGTGCCCAGGTCGGGCTGGGCGGCCACCATCAAGAAGGCCACTCCGGTCAGCACCCAGGCCAGCAGAAAGCCCCCCGCCCGACGGGCCGGGAGGCGCGTCAGGAGGTGGGCCAGGGCCAGCACCAGCAGCAGCTTCATCGGCTCGGAGGGTTGGATGGTGCCCAGCGGGCCTAAAGAGAGCCAGCGCTGGGCCCCCTTGGCCGAGGTGCCGGCGACCAGCACCACCGCCAGGCTGACCAGGCCCACCCCGTACAGGGGCCAAGTCAGCCGGCGCAGAAGGCTCAACTCCAGCCGCGACAGCGCCAGCCCCAGGCTCAGGCCCACGGCGCCCGCGGCCAGCTGGCGCAGAAGCAAGCTGGCACCCCCCTGCCAGCGGGTGGCTGAGAAGAGCACCAGGCAGCCCAGCAGCCACAGGGCCAGGCTGGAGGACAGGAGCAGGGTGCGCGTCTTCATGGCGAATACACGAAATCGTAGACCTTGCGAGCGATGGGGGCGGCCAGGGAGCCTCCGTAGCCGCCCGACTTCTCCAGGAACACCACCACCACCAGCTCGGGCCTGTCGGCCGGGGCATACGAGACGAACCAGACGTGGTTACGACCGTGGGGATTGTTCACGTTGGCGAAGGACTCCACAGTGCCGGTCTTGCCGGCCACCGCCACCTGGGGGGCGTCGGCTGCCACTCCGGTGCCGTACTGCACCGCTCCGCGCATGCCCTGGCGCACGGCCGCCAGGTGGTGCTTGCTGACCGGCAGCTTGCGCAGCCTGGGGCGGTTCTGCTGCAGGATGCGTCCGTTCGGACCCACCGCCTTCTCCACCAGGTAAGGGCGGGGCACCTGTCCCCCGTTGGCCACGGCTGCGGTGGCGACCGCCATCTGAAGCGGGCTGACCAGCAAGAATCCCTGCCCGATGGACATGTTGACGGTATCGCCGGGATACCACTCCTCCCCCAGCTCGCGCTCCTTCCAAGCGGCGGTGGGTAGCAGGCCTCCGGTCTCGGCCGGTACATCCAGCCCGGTCGGCTTGCCCAGCGAGAAGGCGGCGCAGTAACGGCTCAGCCGGTCGATGCCCAGTTGATCGCCCAGCCGGTAGTAGACCACATCGCACGAGTGAGCCAGCGAGTCGATGAAGCCGATCCCGCCGTGGCCCGAGGTGACGAAGCAACTCGCTCCCATGTAGCTGCCTCCGCAGACGAACACGCTGCTCGAGGTGCACAGCTTCTCTTGCAAAGCCGCGCTGCCGGTGATCAACTTGAAGGTGGAGCCGGGCGAGAACGAGCTCTGGTAAGCCCGGCTCAGCAGCGGGTGGCGCGGATCGCTGTAGAGCGCGTCCAGATCTCGGCGCTTGATGCCGCGGGCAAACAGGGCGGGGTCGAAGTCGGGCAGGCTGACCAGCGCCCGGATGCGTCCCGTGGAGGCCTCCATCACGACCACCGCGCCGGAGGAGTCCTCCTGGTTGAGCACCCGCAGCTCGGCCAGGGTTTGGGCCAGGGCTTGTTGGGCGGTCTCCTGAATCTTGCGGTCCAGCGTCAGGTGGAGATCGGCGCCGGGCACCGGATCCACCACCTCGAGCACGCGCACGGTGCGACCAAGCACATCCACGGCCAGGTGGCGCTGGCCCTTCTTTCCCCGCAGCAGGAAGTCATACTGGCGCTCGAGCCCGCTGCGCCCCATCGGATCGCCGGCCGCATAGCCCAGCTTGCGCCGGGTGGGCAGCTCGTGGGCGTCGATCTCGCCCATGGTTCCCAGCACGTGCGCCGCCAGGCGGCCTGCCATGTAGCGCCGCCGGGCTCCCACCTCGACGGCCGTGCCGGGCAGCTCGGGGGTCACCAGCAAGAGGCGACTGATCTGGCCGGGAGTGAGCGAGCGGCGCAGCACCAGCTTCTCCAGCGGGGCCTGCTGGAGTGCCTTCTGGAGGCGGGCGGAAAGGTGCTGGGGCTTGACCTCCAGGGCCTCGGCCAGACGGCGGGCGGTCAGTTTGCGATCACGCATCTCGGCCGGGAAGACGGTGAGCTGAAAGCAGGGCTCGTTGGAGACCAGTAAACGTCCCCGGCGGTCGAGCAGTCGCCCGCGCGGCGCCGGCACCGGCTCGATGACCACGCTCGAGCGTCGGGCCGCGGCGGCATACTCCGAGCCGTGGCGCCATTGCATGTCCACCATCCGGGCTGCCAGGGCGGCCAGTACCGTCAGTGCGAGGACCGCCAGCAGGGCCAGACGAAGGCGCGAGGTCACGTCACCGGGCCACCCACCAGGTCAGGGCGGCTTGCACGACCAGGATGCGCCATGCGTTGGCAAATTGGGAGAGCTCGAGGGGCTGGCCCAGCGTGAGACGCAGCACCGTATCCCCGGCCACCACCAGACTGAATAGCCCTGCTCCCAGCAGCATGGCCCGGGGGCCGGTACCCAGGCCGCGCTCGAACCAGGCTCCCGCCAGCCAGCCACAGGCCACGTAGAGGGCCGAGAGCGGGCCGGAGCCCACCCCCCGCACCGCTCCCAGCAAGAGCCCCCCGAGCAGGCCCACCAGGGTTCCGCCCGGCACCAGCCGGCGCCGGGCGGCAGCGATCGTGAGCAGCAAGACCAGGTCCATCGGCACGCCCCAGCCGCCCTGAATCAGGGCGGCGGCCACCAGGGCAGGGGCGAGCCACCACTTCATCGCAGGCTGACGGCGCGGCTTCCGGTCTGGAGCACCAGCACCGTGCGCATGCTGTCAAGGGGGGCCAGCGGCGCGACCACGGCGGCCTGATAGTTGGCTTCGGCCACCAGCCGCACTGACTGCACCCGGCCCACCTTGAGACCTTCCGGGAACTGCCCGTCCTGGCCGCTGGTGACCACCAGGTCTCCGACCTTCACGCGGGCGTCGGGGTCGAGGTAGCGCAGCTCGAGGTTGCTCGCCCCCACCCCCTGCAGCACGCCCGAGGCTTTGCGCTGGCTCACTCGGCCCGCGGCCACGGCGCGCGAATCGGTCAGCAGGCGTACCCGACAGGTATCCGGGCCCACCTCGGTGACCTGGCCCACCAGCCCTTCGGCGGTGGTGACCGGATTGCCCACCCGGATGCCCTCGCGCGAGCCCACGTTCAGAGTGCAGAACGACATCCAGCCTCCCGGGTCGCGAGCCACCACCCGGGCGGCTATCGGCCGGGCCGTGGACAGCTCGTTGCGAGCCTTGAGCAGCCCTTCCAGGCGCTGGTTCTGTGAGGCCAGCTCGCGAATCTGACGATCCTTCTCGCTCAGCACAGCCGCCGTGCGGTCTTGCTCGAGGTTGGCTGGCCCCACCAGGTCGCTGGCCCGAGCCGCGGCCGGATCGAGCACCTGGCCCAGCGCCTTCTCGACCGGATTGGCCTGGCCGGCCCGCAGCTCTCCCAGGTATCCCACGGTCAGCAGGGCCGAGGTTGCCAGCGCCAGGCCGGCCACCAGCCATCCCGAGCGGGGCGCTTTCACGGTGGGCCGGGCTTCGCGCCGGGCCAGCAGCACCTGGCGCAGGGCCTTCTGCCGGATCAGCTCGCCCAGGCCGCGGGCCACCGCTTCGCCCGGGCTATCGGCCGGCACCAGTCGCAGGCGCGAGCGCTGGCTGAGAAAGACACCCAGTCCTTTGAGGCGGGCTCCGGGACCGGTCAGCGCGCCGCCGCCGGCGATCAGGTCGCCCAGTGCTTCCGGGCTGACTTGCGCCAGCACCTGGCAGAGCTGCTCGGATAGCTGCTCGAGGAAGGGGCGCAGCACCGAGCAGACCTCTTCGGCCTCAAGGGTGAGCGAGGCGGGCTGACCGTCCTCCAGGCCCTGGCCGCTGACGTCCAGCGAGCCCTCGGCTTCCAGGGCGTGCCCCAGCTCCAGGCGCAGTCGCTCGGCCACCCGGGTATCCAGCACGATCTGGTGGTTGCGGCGGACCTCCTCGATGAGGGCGCGGTCCATGTGGCTGGTGCCCCAGCGCAGGGTGGTTCCCCACAGGCGGCTTCCCAGTGCGAACACGGCCATCTCGGCTGTCTCGCAGCCCACGTGCACCACCAGGCAGGCCTCCGGCTGCAGCAGGCGCTGGCCGGCTCCTACCGAGGCCAGCGTGGCCTGATCCACCAGGTAGACCTGGCGGGCCCCGGCCGACTGGAGCACGCTCTGCAGGGCGGCTCGCTCCACGGCCGAGAGATCGCCCGGGATGGCGGCGGCCAGGTGGGCCCCCGGGCTGAGCAGGCGGGATACCAGCTGGCGGGCCAGCTCGGGCTCCACCACGGCTCCTTCGCGCACCGGGTGCAGCACCCGCACCTCGGTGGGCTCGCGGCCTTCCATGCGCTCGGCCACCTCGCCCACGGCCAGCACCTTGCCGCGCGGATCCACGGCCACCCGGCTGGGTTGAACCACCGACTTGCCGCGCGTTTCAATGTGTACTCGGGTGCTGCCCAGCAAGATTCCGGCGTCCACCTTCACGGCACCGTAGTGATGGCTGACCGATTCCAGCCAGCTGGCCGACGGGGCCGTGGCCGCTCGGGCCAGGGGAAGCTCAATGCTCTCAGAGGCGATCATGCTGCAAATTCTCCCAGAGTGCCTCGCACCACCGCATTTTCCGGCTCCTCGGCCAGTTGCACGGGCAGGCCCGTCTCGCGGGCCAGGTAGCTATCGAGCCCGATGAGCTGCGCTCCCCCGCCGGTCAGGGTCAGCCCGCGCTGGAGCACGTCCGTGCTCATGGCCGGCGGAGTGCGGTCGAGCACCTCTCGCACCAGGCGCAGCACCTCGCTCAGCGGTGGGGCCAGCACGGCGCGTACCTCTTCCCCGGTGAGCACGACCGAGTGGGGCAGCCGACTCTCAAGCTCGCGCCCGTAGACGCGGCAGGTCAGCTGGTCGTGGGCCGGGTCGGCCGAGCCCACCGAGCGCTTCACCTCTTCGGCCGCCTCCAGGCTCACCTCCAGGCCGTGCTGGCGGCGCAGGTGCACCACCAGCGCCTCGTCCAGCGTCTGG
This sequence comes from uncultured Burkholderiales bacterium, assembly GCA_964471395.1. Taxonomy (GTDB): domain Bacteria; phylum Vulcanimicrobiota; class Xenobia; order Xenobiales; family QWHO01; genus QWHO01. The sequence goes on from CAYYHB010000011.1 coordinate 32,018, forward strand.
CCACCCAGCTGCAGGAAGCCAGAGACCACCAGGCCCCGCGAAACCAGGGCCACCTCGGTGACGCTGGCCCCCATCACCAGCACCAGCGGGGGCGGCTCGTGACCGGTCGGCACCGCGCCCAGGGCGGCGGCCAGCGGGGTGGCCACCCCTTCCACCTCTTTGATGCCCATCTGGCGCAGCAGGTCGGCCACCGCCTGGCGCTCGGTGGGACTGGAGGAGAGAGGCGTGGCCACCATCACCCGGGGCCGTCCGAAGCGACGCCAGCCCCCGGCCTGCTCCATCATGGGCTTGATCAGCAGGCGGGCTGCCTGGGGAGACCCCAGCCGGCTGCGCACCACCGGGCGACAGGCGCTCCAATGCTGGGCGGTGCGACCCACCATCTTGCGGGCCGTTTCGCCTCCCGCCAGTACCTCGGGAAAGTGCTGATCCTGCAAAAGCAGGTTTGGCTGACACAGTACCGCCAGCTTGCGGCCTTCCACCAGTCGCACGGTGGAAGTGCCCAGGTCCAGACCGATCCGCATCGTTCCTCCCCATCCCTCGTCGCGCGCGAAACCGACAGGTTGCGAGTCGGAGTCGTGCGCCGCCCGGTTGAGCACGAATGTGTGTTCGAGGAAGAAAATTCCTCAAGCAAGGCAGGACTCCTCCTCCCGGGTGGGAACAGAGAGCGTTTTTAGCTCGTCGGGGTCCAGGCGGGGGTATTGAGACGGGCCCGGGCCACATTCAGCGCCAGGCGCCAGCCAATCAGCGAGCCCAGAATGGCGATGCGCAGCACCCCAAGCGGATCATCCAGGCCCTGGATGGGAAGCGCCACCACCGCTCCGGCCAGCAGGCCACCCAGGATGCCGAGGAGTGACAGCCGCCCCCGGGGCTCGCTGCACAATACGCCCACCCCGGCTCCAATCAGCCCCCCGAAGAGAATCCCGAACTCGGTGATGGCCAGGGGCGGGATGGGGAGACGGTGCACGATGCACAGCATCGTCCCGGTCAAGAAGCCAACGCAGCCTGCGCTGGCTGCCCCAATTTTGGCGCCACGGATGGCATTCTGCTTGATCCGGGGAGAGATACTCAATCTGGCAGGCTCCTGGAGAGAGATCGGTCGGCAAATTTGATCGCCATCAAAGTATACCACATCAGGTTTGTCGCAGACAGTATGTCGGGCGTCGGGCAGTCGGAAAATCGTGTCAAGGGGGTCCGGCTGCGCTCCCAGCAGCCAAAAGGGGCGACCTCGGTCTTCCGAGAACCGACAGGCCAGAAAGCCATTGGAGGACCCTTGCCGTGCGCAGATCTGTAGTGTTTCTTTGCCTGTTAGCCTGGCTGGTTGGACCGGCCCTGGCCCAGGGGGCCAACGTCACTCCCACCAACGGAACCACCGTGGACAATCCTCAGGCTGAGATTGGGGTCACCTTTCTCGAGCCCGTCATACCCAGCGCCTCGCGCATCTACTTGAACGGGAACGATATCACCAGCCAGGCCACTTGCACTGACTCTCAGGTGCGCTTTATCCCCCAGCGGCTCCAACCAGGCACACATAAGGTCCGGGTAACATCCAGGGCGGCTTCCGGGGCAACGACCTTCGATCTGAACTGGTCCTTCACGTATACCGCGCAGAGTTTCAATCCCACCCCGGCTAACGGAGCGACCGCCAGTTCGCGTCGGCCAGTCATCGGGGCCACTTTCTACGATCCGGTCAAGACCACCACCGTGCGTCTCTACGTGGACGGACAGGATGTCACCGGAATGTGCAAGGTCAGCAACTCGCAGGTGAGCTGCCAGCCCGGAGCCGACATGAAGTCGGGTCAGCACAGCGCGAGAGTGACGGCCAGTGCCGAGAGCGGCAAGTCCATCGACAACACCTGGTACTTCTATATTCCCTGAGCTCAGGTCCGGTGTTTTTAAAGAGAGCACGGCAGAGTCCGTGCTCTTTTTTTTTGCAGCCTGTCGTCGCTGAGATCAGTCTGCCGGCTGCACGGGACGCCAGTCCAGGTGGCGGTGACCAAAAGCCAGCGACAGAATCGGGACCTGCCCGGGACGATTCTCGGGCGGGTCCTGGCCGAGCACCGCGCCGGATTGCGAGCGGGGCACCACCGCCACCAGGGTTCCGTTGTAGCCGGAGCGTCGCCGGAATGGCTCCAGACGGCGCAACAGGTCGGGCGAGCAACCACGTCCCCAGGTGGCGGCCACCACGATGAGCTCATCGGGCCCGACCAGAAGGCCCTCCAGCTCATCGGCGTTGACTTCAAGCAGGTTCAGCGGATCCATGCGGCTTGCAGGGCACGCGCGCCCCGCCCACGATGAGGTATTCTTCCTGACGGGCCAGGCCCGCACCGCTGGTCGGCTGCTGCAGGCGTTGCCAGCGCTCGGCCAACTCTTCATTCTCGATCTGTCTTTTTCGCAGCTCTTGCTGCTTGAGGTCGGCAAAGTTCCTGGGGTCGGCCAGGAATTGCTGGACGCAGTGAACCCGGTCGTCTCCCTCGAGCATGTGCTCATCGATCAGCTCAAAACGCTTGCGGGCCGTGAAATCCACCGGCTCGCCCGGGGTCTCGTACAGCCCGTGCTCGAGCGAGTGGCTCCAGAGCTTGCGATAGGCCTCCAGGGCGCGGGTCCGGTCTTCGCCCGGCTCGAGGCAGCTGTGGATAGTCTCCAGGGCCCGGCGGGCCGGGCCGGTAGGGTCCACCGCGCGATGGCGCTCTTTCTCGTCCATGAATAGAGTCTCGTAGAGGTCGGCGGTGCGCTCCAGGGGCTCCTCGGGCGGGGTGTGGCGTTCGAGCAGCTCCAGGTCGCTGCGGGCCGCCGAGACGTCGCAGTCCCAGAAGATCCCCTGGCGCTCGAGGGCGGCCAGGCGGGTAAGCAGGGCCTGACGGTCGGTCTTTATCATCGCCCCCATTGTCGCTCGAGCGCCTGAAAGGCGGCTGAAAGCGTTCAGGGGATGTAGTACATGGGATTGGGCAGCTTGTAGAAGCTCTCGGCATAGCCGCCCTCAAGATCGCTCATCTGGTCGCCCACGTTGACCAGGATCTCGTAGCCCTGCTCGGTCAACTGGCGGCGCACCCCGGACTTGAAGCCCACGATGGACTTCTCGCGGTAGTCGGCGGGCTTGAGGTACAGCCCCTCCCAGTCGGAGTAGCCGCCGTGGCGCAGATCCTTCTCGGTGGAGGCGCGCAGCGCCTCGCCCCGACCGGTGATGAAAAAGCAGGCCACCTGGCGGCTCTCGGCATAGCGGAAGAGCTCCAGGGTGGAAGGGATGGGCGGGGTCTGGGCGGCCTCTACCCAGGCGTCGAAACTGGCCTGCTCGAACCCGAAGTCCTCCGACAACATCAGGGGATAGTTGGACAGCGAGGTCTCGTCGATGTCGAGCACCAGGGCCGGCCGCCTCACCCCGGCCAGGTTGGCCTCCAGGTAGGCTCGGGCCCGGGCGTTGACGGCCTCGCACTCGCGGGCGTATTCTCCCGAGCTGACCCAGTGCTCGATCTGATCCTTGGCCAGGGTGAGGTTGGGGATGAGCTGGCTGGGCGCCTGGGCCAGGACGGGCGCGAGCAGCAGCAGCAGGGCAATCAGAAAGCGTCGCATGCCGGCCAGGGTTCTATCCGGGCCGAAGCTTGTCCTCGGCCTGGTGCACCAGCTCTTGCACCACCACCTGGAGCGAGCGGGCCGAGACCTCCTCGGGAGGCACCGGGTTGCCGATCACCAGGGTGACCCGGCTCCACAGGCCACGGAAACGGCTCAGGGGTCGGCCGCCCTTGCGGCTGAAGAAGCTGCCCCACAGGCCTCCCAGGGCCATGGGCACGACCGGGACCGGGTTTTTCTGGATGATGCGCTCGACGCCTGGTCGGAACTCGCTCAGCTGGCCGTCGTCGGTCAGCCGGCCTTCCGGGAAAATGCACACCAGCTCGCCCGCCTCCAGCTCCTCGCTGATGCGCTCGAAGGCGCGCTCGAGGACCTCCGGGCTCCGTTTGGCCGAGGCGATGGGGATGACCTTGGCGTCTCGAAAGATGGCCTGCAGAAAGGGCATGCGGGCGTAGCTCAGGTCCATCACGAAACGCACCGGGCGGCGCACGTCGGCGGCGATCAAGAACCAGTCGATGAAGGTGACGTGGTTGCACACCAGCACGGCCGGGCCCTCGCGGGGGATCTTCTCCACCCCATAGCTCTTGAGGCGGTAGATCAGGTGGGCCAGCAGATAGACGCAAAAGCGCAGGAAGAACTCCGGCAACAGGGTGTAGATGTAGGCTGCCACCACCGCGTTCAACACACCCAGGATCAAGAAGATCTGGGGGATGGTGAACTCAAAGTGGAGCAGGGCCATCACGGCCACCGACTGGGTTACCATGAAAGCGGCGTTGACGATGTTGTTGGCCGCGATCACCCGGGAGCGATGGCTGTCGGCCGAGCGTTGCTGCATCAGGGTGTAGAGCGGCACGATGAAGAGGCCCGAGAAGAGGGATAGTCCAAAGAGGTCCACCAGGATGCGCCAGCAGGCCGGCAGGGCCAGGAACTGCTCCAGGCTGACCAGCTGGTCGGGCCCGGCCAGGGCGGCGGTGGGGGCGCCGGCAAAGAAGAGATCCACTCCGAAGATGGTCATGCCGATCGAGCCGAAGGGCACCAGGCCCAGCTCGAGCCGGTCGAAGCTGACCTTCTCGCACAGGATCGAGCCGATCCCCACCCCCACCGAGAAGATGGTGAGAAAGAGCGTCACCACGTGCTCTTCGGCGTGCAGCGTGTCCTTGCCGTAACTGGGGAAGAGGGCCAGGAAGGCCGAGCCGTAGAGCCAGAACCAGCTGTTGCCCAGGATGGAGAGCCAGATGGCCCGCTGGGGATAGACGAAGGCCAGGATGCGCAGGGTGGGCGGGGCTGGGTTCAGCTCCACTTTCAGGTCGGGCACGGCCGGCACGGTGGCGCCCAGGAAGTGGCTGGCCAGCCGTCCGAGCAAGGCCACCCCCAGCAGCGCCAGGCTGACCACCACCGGGCCCTTGGCCAGGGCGATCAGCACGCCGCCCAGCAGGGTGCCGGTCAGGATGGCCAGGTTGGTGCCCATCTCGACCAGCGCGTTGGCGCCCACCAGCCGGGCCTCGTGACCCACGATCTGGGGAAGGATGCTGTATTTAATGGGCCCGAAGAACGTGGAGTGAGTGCCCATCAAGAAGATGGTCACCAGCAGCAGCACGATGCCGGCGTGGTTGCCGTGGCCGGCCAGCAGGAACCCGGCCGTGGCCAGGCCCATCAGGCCGATCTCGATGGTCTTGATCCAGCGCACCAGGAAGGCCTTGTCGTACTTGTCGGCCAGCTGGCCGGCGGTGGCCGAGAAGAGGAAGTAGGGCAGGATGAAGATCCCGCTCGACAGCACCGCCATCATCTGGTGGTCGAGGCCGAGCACGCTGACCGAGCGGTAGGTGATCCAGATGACCAGCGCGTTCTTGAGGAAGCTGTCGTTGAAAGCACCCAGGAATTGAGTCCAGAACAGGGGCCAGAACTTGCGGTCGGTCAGCAGGGCGAGCTGTCGCACTCAGCGTCTTTCGACCCGCCCCCTTTTTCAGGTTTTTTTCAGCCAGTCGGAGCAGGATGTCGCCGCATGATCTCACCCCTGAGTAGCAACGGCAACTACTGGCGCCAGCGCCCGGTGAGGGCCAGCGGCAACAGCTCCGAGGGCGTGGAGCTGGGCTCGGCCACCCGCTTGCTGGTGCACACCGCCGACCTCAAGAAGGACCAGCAGGACTACCGGCCGGTCGCCTTCAAGTCGGGTCCTCGCGGGGAGATTTACGTGGCCTACCAGTCGCGCCAAGCCACCTACCTGTCCCGGGTGGAGGCCGATGGCTCCATCGCCTGGGAGTCACCTACCCCCTTCGCTTCCATCTCCAGCCTCACGGTCAGTCCCGATGGGGGCAGCCTGCTACTCAAGAATCACGATGGCCTGGTTTGCTTTGGCAGCGACGGGCAGGTGCGCTCGCAGCTGGCCTTCCCCAAGAAAGTCTACTCGGAAAGCTGCCAGGATAGCACCGGGCGAGTCTACCTGGTGGCCGAGGGCAAGCTCGAAGCTTACGATGCGACCGGCAAGCCGGTGGCCCAGGCTTCCCCCGAGCGGGCTCAACCCCCGGTCGCGACCCCGGAAGGCGGGGTCATGCTCCGGGCCGGCAACGAGCTGGTGCGCATCGCACCGGGGGGCCAGGAGAGCGGCCGGCTCAAGCTGGAGGCTCGCCCGGCCGAAGGCAAGGCCTCCTACTATCACGGACGTTACTGGCCCCTGGAGGGGGGCGAGGTGCTGGTCGAGGAGGTCACCAACATCGAGATCCGTGGTCCCCACGCGTTTCGATTTCGAGGCGGCATGGGCTTTGGACCCGGCATGGACCCGGACCACTTCGCTCCCCAGTATGTCAGCAGGTCATGCCTGCAACGCCTCGCGAGCGATGGCTCCAAGCTCTGGGAGAGCGAGAGCCTGGGGGAGAGCCCCAATGTTCACGTGACCCCGAAGGGGACGGTCTTCTGGAACATGGGGGGAGGGAAGATCCTGCGCCTCAACGCCGAGGGCCGCGAGGTGCTCGAGTTCGGACCCAAGGCCAGCGTGCAGGGCCGACTGGTGCGCCACGACGGGGCCGTCACCCGCCTGGGCGATCCGCCCCGGCGCATCGATTTGCCGGCCAACGATTACGAGCTTCGCGGCGAGACTCCGGACGGGCGCTTGCTCTTCGAGGACCGCGAGCGACGCGAGCTTTATGGCTATGACGCCGAGCGGGGCTTCGTGCGTCTGACCGATCGGCACCTGGAGTACACCGCCCGCCTGCCCGCCAGCGAGCCCCTGCCGGCCGGGCAGGTCGAAACCCGGGATGGTTACGTGGTGGTCAACGGCGTGCGGGTTCCGGTTCGCGACTGAGCGCCCAGTCACCGGTCGTCGAGCCATCGGGCCGCTGTGTCCCGGACACGCCGTCGCTATCCAGCTCGAACCGTTGCCAGGCAATGATGTGCAGGGGGGATTCGCTGCGAATTCCGGCTGCGGCCAATCCCAATTTTCCGTTTGGGGCCGTCGCCGGGCTGGGCTCCAGCCCGGCGCACGACACCGCCTGAGCAGGGCCATCGCTGTGTGAATGAGGCTTTGGCCCGGTTTGCGTCAAGGGACGCGGTCAAAGATCAACCGACCGGACTTTGGAAGTTTTACATGTCAGAAACGCTTTCAGGTTTCTTTCAGGGTAGGGTAGCCGCGACACCTACCGTCTGGAGCCACTATCGCAATGCACGTCGCCGCCGCCCCCGCCCCCATCCTGCCGCGCCAACTGGCCGCGCCCCAGGCGCCCCCGCCCTCGAACCAGGAGGAGGAGCCCCCGGCTCCGCCCAGCCTCAAGGATCGCGTCTCCTCGGCAGTTGGCGACGGGCTCAATGCGCTGGCCTACACCCACAAAGCGCTGCCCAACTTCATCTATCCCAGCGTGTTCGGCACCGCGGCCGAGAAGGCTCGGATCTGGCAGACGCTGGACTCACTTCCGATGTATGACGCCGTGAGGCCGATCTCGATTTCGGTGCGTGAGAGCCTGGGCTCGAGCAACCTGCTGGGGGTCACCCGCCCGGCCATCAACTCCATCGAGCTCAATCGCACCGGCATCGGCATGACCAACCCCGAGAACTTCCGTTACACCCTCATTCATGAGATCGGTCACACCCGGGACTACGAGGGCGGAGTGGTCAGCGTGATCACGGGAGGGCACTCCTCCAGCGAGCCGTTCGGCGCTCCGCCGTATGTCTCGCGCTACGCCGGCACGCTCAAGCAGGAGGACTTCGCCGAGACCTACGCCGAGTATCGCCTCAACCCCGACCGCCTGCGCCACCTGAGCCAGGAGAAGATGGATGCCATGGAGCGGCTCGACCGCCCCAACTTCATGCAGGCCTTTGTGGACCGCGAGGAGTTTCGCGAGACCGGCAAGCTCATCGCCCGCGGTCTGGAGGTGCCTTACCTTCGCTGGGGGCTCGGCCTGTTGACCCAGGTGGCGGCCTACAGCCTGGCGGCCAACGGGGTGGGCGAGGTGATCAGCGGCGTGTCCAACAAGGACACGATGCGCGCCGTCAGCGGCGGCACCCAGCTGGCGGCCGGGGCCAGCCTGATGTTCTCTTACAAGCACCCGGTGTTGGGATTCGTGGCCATGGGGGCGCTGGGTGCCCACCGGGGCCTGGAGATCGCCCAGAAGAAGGGGGCTCGCGACGGAGCTTCCTACGCTGCCCTGGCGGGCGGAGCGATGGGCGGCATGGTGGGCGGCATCGCCGCGCCGCTGGGCCTGACCATGCTGGGCTACCAGGTGGCCGGCCCTGTCGGCGGTGCGGTCGGCCTGGTGGTGGGAGGGGTGCTGGGTAATCGCCTGGGCGCCGCCGCCGGAGCCCACGCAGGACTGGCGCTGGCCGGTTAGACTCCCGACTCTATCAATCCTCGAGTCATCGGGCTGCTGAGCAACGCCGAGTACGAAGTCGGCAACCTGGAGGCAAGTCCGAGCGGGAAGGAGTCGCATTGTCCAGCCCGAATCCTGCCGTTTCGTTCAATTTCAGGCGGTTGTAGGGGGTTACGAAGCGTTTGAGTCTCGGGCTTCTGATTCTGGTCGTGGGCTTTGCTGGCTGTGGCTCCAGCGAAATCAACGCGACTTCGGGTCAAGTCGTAAACGGCCCGCCGCAAAACGAGGCCATCATCACCCTGCGCTTGATCGCCGATGCGCCCCCCGCGCCGGCTGTGGCGCCTCGGGACCAGAATGAAGCCGACGGGAATGTCGGCCTCGGTGCGCTGCCGCACTCCGTCCAGCCCACCGAAGCCTTCGATTCGGACAATTCCCAGGCCTTCGATGACCTGATTCCCCCTCAGGGCTCCACAGTGATCCGGTTAGCCCCGGATTCGTCGACTGGACTTACCCTTGCTGCCGTTCCCGTCAATGTCCCGGCGCGGAAGGTCTTCTTGCAGGCTTCCCCAGCGAGCTTCAGCATGTGCTCGATCCAAGAGGAGGCTCGAACGTCTGACCGGGTCTTGGGGCTCATTTCTTGAAAGGGAATTATCCATGACGCACAGGAAGCTACTGTTGAGCGCAGTGATTCTCGCGCTCTGCACAGGACTGTTCTTCGGTTGCAGCGGGGGCGACGACGCCGTCCCAACCCCCCTCCCGGTCACCGAGCCGGTCGTGACCCCTATCCAAACCACCCAGCTCTCCGCCCAGATGACCATGGCCACCCGGGCGATCGCGGGCGTGCTCCTGTTCGGGCCCGCCACCGTCAACGACCCGTCCAACCAGCTCGTGGACACGCCCCGAGTGCTTGGGACGGCGAATATCGCCGGCTTCGACGTCGAGGAAAACACGATCGAGGGCTCGCAGGATCACCTGAACGTGGTCAGGAGCGATGGGAAGGTCGTCGCTCGGTTCATCACCAAACCTGCCCAGCGCAACGCGGATGGCACTCTCCTCCAGATCCTGGATTTGGGGGATAGCTCGGGCTCGTTCTTCGGCTTTGAGGGCCGGGTGAACATCCTGTTCGACGGGCCTCCTCCCGCCGGAAACATCGTTAACCTCACAGTCCAGAGTTTGCGGCTCCGTCAATCCAATGCGAATTTCCTCCTCCTGGCCTCCTCTCTGACCGGCATTCTGGCCGTGCAGAACAACCGTCTTCAGGGAGACTTACAAGACGTCAGTGCCGCCGGCTCAAGGAGCATGAGCGTCGACGCCGTGATCCAGAGCAACCGCTTCCAAGGCATCGAGACTGTTTTCAACTTCCTGGGCCATACCGGCACAGCCGTCCTGAACCGCGAGTTGGCCGGTGGCGGCACGATCACGCCGCCGCAGGGTCCCAAGCAAGAATGGACCGTCGAGCCGGGCGGCCTGTGGAACTCCGAGCCCCCGCCCGTGAGCGTACCCACGCTCGGAAACGACCCGATCTCGCAGATCGGTCAGCCGCCGCCCTCCTCGCCCGCCTTCTTGCTGGAAGTGCGCGGTGGAGAAGGCGTCGAGTTCCCGATCGGAACGACGGGCCGCGTGCTTTACACCGCGGTGGATGCGAATGGCAACCCGATCGTGTTCACGGCCACCAACTTGACCCTGACGAGCTCTGACACATCCATTGTCCGCGTAATCCCCGGCAGCGTCCCCGGTGCTGCCCCCCGCTTTCTGGCCGTGTCGCCGGGCCAGGTCACGCTGGCGCTCACAGATTCCGGGAGCGGCGCCACCGGGACCAAGGCCGTCGCGGTCGTCGACCCGAACGGTCCGACGCCGTCCCCGACGCCTACCCCGACCGGGCCGCCCGCCCGGCTCTACATCACGAGCGAGGGAGACAACAAGATCGTCTTCATGGACTTCGACCCGGCCACCGGCCAGGTGCAGCCGCCCCTCGCGTTCGACTCCACGGCCACCGGGCCGGTCGACATCGTGGTGACGCGCGACGAGTCGTTCATGCTTATCAGCCACACCGACGGTGCGATCGAGGTCTATCGGATCGAGTCGGACGGCGACCTGCTTCAGCTCCCCACCGGGGTAAACCTCGGCGCCGGGGCGACTTTCCGGATGACGGAAAGCCTGCTGCCGCGAGCCGCGGGCGAGCCGCGCCGCATCTTCGGTATCCAGCGCGCGCCGCGCCAGATCGTCGTTCTCGAGCTGGATGACAACGGGACCCTCACCAATCCCAAAACCATCCCGTTCACAGGGTTCTTCCCGATCGACCTCGATACGGTCGACGCGGGAAACAATCTGGAGTATGTGTTCGTCAGCGGCGGCGACTCGAGCGTCTGGGCCTATCAGGTCCCCAAGCAGCTGCCGGCCGGAGCTGTGAACAGCTTCCAGACCAACTTCGTCAACACCAGCCAGCTGGCGGATCTCGAGATCAGCCTCGTTTCCGGTCCGGTGCTCGAGGTGCTCGACCTGGCGGCCGGCAACCTGATCAGCGTTCCGATCGATACCACCCAACCCCTCAACAACCTGTTGACCCTCGCCCAGAGTACCAACCTGACCGTGCAATCGCGGCCTCGCGGCCTGGCGGTGGATGACCTTTCGGACGTCGCTTACTTCGGGAGCGAGGGTCCTTCGACCGTGGAAGGCGTCGGTCTCAAGAACCCGCCCACGCCCAACGTGCTCTTGCCCGGTTCGCCCTACGCCGCCTCCGGCTCCGGGCAGGCCACGGTCATCACAGGCTCGGCGAGCCAGCTGGTGTATGTGCTGACCTCGCCGCAGCGGACGGTCCAGGCCTTCGTCCAACAGGCCAACCTGTCGCTGAACCCGCTCAGCACCACGACCATGCCTGGCTCCGGGCAGGTCCAGGACATCAAGGCGGTTATTCTCAACGACTGATCAGGCGATGTATGCGAAAAGAGCCCCGGTCCAGCGACCGGGGCTCTTTTCGTCTGAGCCCTTTTGACCAGGATCGCCTTCGGCTAGCGCGCAAGTGCAGCGTCCGGTAAATCAGTCCCTACCGTAGAACGCGGGCAATAAATACCCGGCTAGTTTGATGGCCCGGCCGGCTGGGGCAGATAGTCGGACGGCTTGAGGCTGACGGAGGCCTTCATGAGCGTGGGCTGGCAGGGGTTCTCGACCTCCAGGGCGGCGGAAAAGCTCTGGCAGATACGGACTCCGATTTGCGAGACGGGCAGGTCGTTCTCATCGCGGCCAAAAGGCTCTTCGATCTCCTCTCCGATGAACTCGATGCCGGCCATGATGTAGAAGGTGCCCATCACGATCAGGACCGTCCACCAGTGATAGTCATGGATCAGGCCGAGCGGCAGGGTGACCACGTAGATCAAGATGATACGGCGCAGGTGCAGCGTATAGGCCAGGGGTATAGGCGTGTTTTTGATGCGTTCGAGCCCCCCCACCAGATCCCCCACGGGCTTGAGCCCGGTCTCCACTACCTGAAGCTCATGTCCATCCAGGCGCCCTGACTCGTGCAGGCCGTTGACCAGCTCGGCCAGACGGTACATCAGGAAGATCGGCTTGTGGGGCGAGTGGAGGTAGGCCACCCGATAGTCCGGAGGCACCAGAGTGGAGCTGTACTCGTGATTGCGGTCACGAAGGTGCTCTTTGAGGGCCCATACGTAAGCGCACAGCCATTCGGCCAGACGGTGCCGCTCGTCCAGGCCCAATTTGGCCAGGGAGCGCAGCTTGATGGCCACATAACGTCCGCTGTCGTTCAGGTTGCCCAGCAGTTTGCGGGCTTCCCACCAGCGCTCGTAGGCCGAGTTGGTGCGAAAGACCAGCAGCAGGCTGACCACGAAACCGAGCAGACTGTGCAGGGTCAGGGGAAGCTCGATGTCCCACCAGTTGAAGTGGAAGTCGCCCAGGCACAAGACGGTGGCATAAGCCCCCAGCACCACCAGGCTCAGGGCCATTCCAGGCGGGAATTTGTAAGCTTTGGAGAGGAGCAGGAACCAGTTTCCTCGGGATTCCTCGATCAGGGGAGCGGCTGCCATGCACTGCCCTTTTTTTCATTCGCGACAGGAGCCCTTCCTGGGAAGGGGAATCGGCGGCCATGCTTTTGAACCTGGACGACTACGAGCAACTCGCCCGCCAGCGACTCGAGCCCATGGCCTACGGTTATTACGCCGCGGGTGCCGACGACGAGCTGACCCTGGACGCCAACCGGATGGCCTACCGAGAGCTCGCCCTGGCCTACCGGGTGCTGGCCTCGGTGGGTGATCGTCGTGACCTTTCAACCAGCGTGCTGGGACACCCCATCTCGATGCCCATCCTGGCGGCGCCCTCCGCCTTTCACGGGCTGGCCACGCCCGAGGCGGAGCTGGCCAGCGTGCGGGCGGTCACCGGGGAGGGCAGCATCTTTTGCCTCTCGACCCTGTCCAACGTGGCTCTGGAGGAGGTGGTGAAGGCGGCCACCGGGCCGGTGTTCTTCCAGGTCTACATTTACAAGGACCGAGGGGGAACCAGAGCCCTGGTGGAGCGGGCCCGTGACGCCGGATGCAAGGCTCTGGTGCTGACCGTGGACGCCCCCGTGCTCGGCCGTCGCGAACGGGACGTGCGCAACGAGTTCCGGCTGCCGCCCGGGCTCCAGGTCAAGAACATGCCCGCCGCTCCGGCCATTCCCGGCGTGAAAGAGGAGTCCGGGCTGGCGGCCTATGCCCTGCAGCACCTTGACCCCGACCTGGGCTGGAAAGACCTGGAGTGGTTGTGCGGGCTGACCGAGCTGCCGGTGCTGGTGAAGGGCGTGGTGCGCCCCGACGACGCGGTGCGCTCGCTCGAGCACGGGGCTGCCGGCGTGATCGTCTCCAATCACGGAGGCCGTCAGTTGGACACGGCCGTGGCCAGCATCCGAGCCTTGCCGCGGGTGGCCGAGGCGATGGCGGGACGGGGCGAGCTGCTGGTGGACGGAGGCGTGCGGCGCGGTACCGACATCGTGAAGGCGCTGGCCCTGGGGGCCCGGGCGGTGTTGCTGGGGCGCCCCATCCTGTGGGGGCTGGCCGTGGATGGCGAGAGCGGAGTTCGCAGCGTGCTGGGTCTTTTGCGCAACGAGCTGGATCAGGCCCTGGCTCTGTGCGGTTGCCGGAACCTGGCCGCCGTGGACCACTCGCTCCTGTTCTGAAGGAGGGCGTATTCGCGCGGCCGAAACCTCGGTCGTGCCACCGCCCTCAGCAGAGCCGCCTGCGGCCCTGAAGCCCTCGCGCCACAGCGTGCTACTGCTGCTGCTCAAGATGCAGCTTGCCTATGTCGTCCTGGCGCTGGCCTGGGGTCTGCTGCGGGGGATCCCCTGGTGGCGGGCCCTGCACTGGAACTTCTCGCTGGTCGGCGGAGCCGCTCTGGGCCTCGGGCTGGCCATTCTCAGCCACAAGCTCTTCGGTCAACTCTCCAGGCATTTTGAGTCGGTGCGCTGGCTGCGCGAGGAGTGCATGGGCCCCATCGCCCGGGTGCTCTCGCCCGGCGGCAAGCTGGCGGTGGCGCTGGCCTCCGGGTTCGGAGAAGAGGTGCTGTTTCGAGGCATCCTGCTGACCGAGCTGGGCCTGGTGCCCTCCAGCCTGCTCTTCGCCCTGCTCCACCTGGGTGACCGCCGCATGGTTTGGATGGCCGGTTGGGCCTTCATGACGGGGTTGCTGATGGGAGGGCTGGTCTTGCTCACCGGCAACCTGGCGCTGGCCGTGGCCGTCCACATCTGCAACAACTATGCTTCCTTCTGGTTACTCCACAGAACAGGAGCCCGCTCGTGAAGTCGATCACCCGTCACCTCTGGTTCGAGACGCCCGAGCGGCGCAACTACCTCAACATCACCGCCCAGGTGCAAGAGATATTGGAGGAGAGCGGTATCCAGGAAGGGCTCTGCCTGGTCAACGCCATGCATATCACGGCCAGCGTCTACATCAACGACGACGAGCCAGGCCTGATCCAGGACTACGACGACTGGCTCGAGCAACTCGCTCCTCATGCCCCTACCTCGAAGTATCGCCACAACCGCACCGGAGAGGACAATGCCGACGCCCACCTCAAGCGTCAGGTCATGGGTCGCGAGGTGGTTGTGGCAGTGACGGCTGGACGGCTCGATTTCGGTCCCTGGGAGC
>CAYYHB010000012.1:0-38578 GCA_964471395.1 uncultured Burkholderiales bacterium
CCAGGCTGATCTCGGTGGTGTTGAACCAGCGCGGGGGATCGATGCTGATGCGCTGATCCTCCACGGTAATCTTCGTGCTGTTGAAGAGCCCGGGCGGATCCACCGTGATGGTGCCGTTCTCGTGACGAATGGAGGTGTCGCGATTCCAGCCGCGCTTGTCCAGCGTCCAGCCGTTCTCGTCCTGGCGCAGCTTGTGGGCGTAGGTGGAGCCGCTGGCCTGGATGGTCCAGCCCTCCGTGCCCTTGGTGAGCTGGATCTCGTTGTAGAGACCGGCCGGGTCGATGAGGACGGAGTTGCCGTTGCGGGTGATGCGGGTATCCTGCGCCAGACCAGGGCGATTGATGCGGATGCTGCTCTGGTCCTGGCTGATGGAGGTGGAGTTGACCATGCCGGGAGGGTTGATCTCGGTCGGGCTGACCGAGGTGTCGTTGAGCGGGCCCTGGGGATCGATCACGTAATTGGGGCTGCCCAGAGCCGTCTCGATGGGCGCGTAGAAGGCCAGGAAGGGCACCATGCTGAGGTTGCCGTGCAGGTCGTAAAAGAGGCCGTCGCCGATGTGCACGCCGTGGGGCGAGCGCTCGACCGGCACGAGCTGGCCGTCCTTGACCTCGGTGCGGCGCACAATGTCGATCTTGCCCAGCAGATCGGGCGCATAGGCCATCTGGAACCCGTCCTGGGGGTCTCGACGAAAGGTGGGAGCCGGCGGAGCCGGGGCGGGAGCCTGGGGAGGCGGAGCGGTGGCTGAAATGAGCATGCCCGGAGTGTAGTCAACCGGCCTCCCGAGGGCATTGCCGGAATGTTGCTACTCCAACAGCAAGAGCCGCTCGGCCAGCTCGAAGCAGTCCACCGGCCAGTAGACGGCCGGACGGGGCTTCTTGCTGCCGGCGTAGTCGCGATGGGGACGGCAGCTGAGGATGCTGCGGATCCACTGAGCGGGCACCCCCGAACGGCCCAGATGGGAGCCGAGCAGCGCGCCGCAGATGGCCGCGTTGGTATCGGTGTCGCCGCCGCGGCGCACCGTCTCGACCAGCGCCTCCTCGAGGTCGGAGCAGGTCAGCAGGCGATGAAAGGCGTTGGTGAAGGCGATGCGCACCCAGCCCATCTGGTGCTGAAACTCGGCCGGCGGACCGAGGCGCGCCTCCTCGAGCCACCCGGAAACGGTGTCGCTGGCCTGCTTGCGTGCCTGGTCGACCATGGCCTCGCGGCTCTCCCCGCGCAACCCGGCCTGGATGGCGGCCACGTACGCGCGGCAGGCGCTCACGCAGACCGGGTGAGGATGGGTGAGCGAGGAGTCCTCCTCGGCCCAATCGCAGGCCCGGGGATCGCGCAGCAAACCCATCGGGGCGATGCGCATCAACGAGCCGTTGGCCTGGCTGTTGCCATCAGGCCGGCCCTGCAGGCCGGACGCGGTGGTGCGCCCCATGTCGAAAGGAGAGCTGAGTAGCCAGTCCTGATAGGCCGAAAAGGCGCGGGTGAAGGAATAGCCACCCCGGTCGAGGATGGACCGCGCCAGCGCCAGGGCCATCTCCGAGTCGTCGGTCGGCTGTCCGGCCAGGGTGTTCCAGCGGCCGCCATCCTCCAGCTTGCGCGGGTGCCCCTCGCGATAACGACCCGCGATGGAGGCGGCCGTCTCGAACTCCACCAGGGCGCCCAGCGAGTCCCCGGCAAGCTGGCCCAGGAGGCAACCCTGGGCCCGGTCGAGCAGGTCCGGGTCGGCGATGGTCTGGCCCGGCATCAGGCGGGTCGGAAACAGGGAGGTGCTCTCCTCGGCCGAGCGGGCCAGCACCTGATCCCAGTCGCGCGAACAGAGCTCGGGGGTACCCGCGAAGCAGCGACGCCACTGGCCATCGGCCTGATCCGAGTAGGTCACCGGCTGACCGGCGGGGTCGTAGAGCTCGCCCCCGGCCGCCCGCAAGAGCGCGTGTCCGCCCACCACGTCCACGGCGCGGGGGCTCTGCAGGGAGACGCCTGCGTCGGCCTCGCCCACGGCCACCAGAGCCAGCCGGTAGGCCACGCTGGGCATGGCCCGGATGCGAGCCGGGGCCACCGCGCGCAGGTTGGCGCCGGGCTTTTTGTCGGCGCTCTGAGAGACGATCACCACGCTCTGTGGGCCCAATGGATCCCAGCAGCGACGGGGCACGAGCTGGCCGTTACGGGTGAGCTGCTCGCCCACCAGGCCGGCGATCATGTCCCCCCGATCATCCGGATAGTTGGGCGAAAAGACCACGCCCAGCACCGGGCGGCCGCGCTCGAGCAACCCGATGGAGACGGTGCTGCCCCGAAAACCGAGCTGGAAGGCGGCCGTCCCGTCCTGCGGGTCCACCACCCACCAGCGATCGGGGTCGCTGCCCGCCTGCGCGCCCGTCTCCTCGCCCCGGTAGCCCCACTCGGGAAAGGCGGCCAGAAGCCGGGCGCGGATCAGCTCCTCGGCCTCGTGGTCGATGGGCGCATGGCCCGCCGAGCCCCTCGGCCCAGCGTGGAACTCTTGCCGGATCATCTCGCCGGCCTCGCGCGCGACCTCGACCGCCAGCGCCAGGGCTCGGGAAAGATCAGCCAGCGGGCTGCACCACCGGAGGCTTTATCCCTTCGGGCAGCGAGTCGACCCAGGTTCGGAACAGCTCGAGCTCATCGATGTCCTCGATGGCCCGCAGGAAGCGCTCGGCCTGGCGGACGAAGCCGGCCTGCACGGCCACCTTCAGGGCGCTCTTAAAGGCCTCCACGGCCTTCTGGTTCTCTTTCTTAGTGCGATACAGCACGCCCAGCTCGTACCAGGTCTCGGCCAGCCAGGCGGTATTGCCCTTCTTCTGCAGGTCTTCCAGAGCCTGGAGGAACTGGGCCTCAGCTTTGTCGTGATTGCTCTCGAGCCTGTCAATGGTGCCGAATAGCGCCTGCAGGTAGGCGGCCTCAAGCTGGCGCTGGGCGCCCAGGAAGTAGTTGCGCGACTTGGTGCCCACCTCGCGGGCCCGATCGGGGGCGCCATTCTTCAGGTGGGCCTGGCACAGGTCCATGTATACCCGGGCAATGTTGATCGAGTCGTCCACATATTGGAACAGGCCCAGGCTCTCTTCCAGGTTGCGGATGGCCTCGTCGAGGTCGCCCACCTGGATCAAGCAGCGCCCGAGGTTTCGATAGGAGTAGCCCATGGCGTAGAAGTTGCGAAAGCGCGTGCTGATCTCAAGATCGCGGCGGAAGTAGTCCACGGCCATCTCGTATTCCTCGCGCACCATGTGCACCTGGCCGAGCTTGCCGTAGATCGTGGCCAACTCGGTCTTGGCCCCCAGCCGGCGACACAGGCCCTCGCCCTTCTTGAGGGTATAGATGGCCTCTTCCAACCGGTTCAAGGAGAGGAAGGTGCGCCCGATGGAATCGTAGACCTTGGCCTGACCGTAGGCGCAGCTGGCCGTCTTGTAGATCTTGAGAGCGGCCAGATGCCAGTCGAGCGCGCCCCGGAAATCTCCGGCGGTGCTCACCATCACGCCGATGTAGCGTTTGACCGAGGCCTCCTCGAGAGTATGAGGCATCCCCTCGAGCAACTTGAGCGCCTCGTCCAGGTGCACCTTGGCCTGCTCGCTCTGGCCGAGACGGAAATTGTAGAGCCCGAACTGCGACAGGATGGTGGCCCGCAAGCGGCGTGTCTCGGGCGAGTCGGGCAGGTCCTCGGAGGCTTTCAGGGCCTCCTCGATGTAGTTGCGACCCTCGTCGAGCTCGCCCTGACGCGAGGAGTTGGCCCCCAGGAAGTACTTGGCCTGAGCGATCAGACGCTGGTCTTTGAGCTCGGTAGCCAGCTCCAAGGCCGCGCGGAAGCAGTCGGAGGCCGGGATGCGGTCGCCTCGATTGCTCAGGATCTCACCCTTCTTCAGGTGAGCCCGTACCAGGTCGGGCCGGGTGCGCGGGCCGGGCTCGATCTTGGCGACCTTGTCCAGCTCGCGCAGGGCGCGGTCCCACTTACCCAACACCAGGCACACACCGCAGAAGGAATTGCGAGCCTGCAACTCGAGCTCCTCGGTCTGGGGGCCGAGCGGCAGGAGCCGCACAGACTCGAGCGCTTTGGTATAAACGTCAAGCGCCTGGGGGTACTGCAGCTGGCTGACCAGCTGACTCCCCTCTTGAAACATGGCCTGAATGTCGGATGGATTCACCGGGGCACCTCCCGGACGGGTCTCTTCCAAAGAGTTCAAAGGACTCCCCTCCGGCTCTCGAGCGAACTTCGGCTGCCCCTTCGCCAAATCAAAAGCGGGCCCCTGTCCTCAGGGGCCCGCTTTTGCTCACGCGCTTCGAGTTCGAGGACAGATGGAGGAGACCCGCACCAGCAAGTCGCGCAGAGCAGCCATCTGCTTGTTACTTCGCCCGACGAAGCGTACCCGGCATCCGCCGGGACAGCGCTCGACAACCTTGCTCCACAGGTCGATGCCCATCAAGTCGAGCTGGATCACCTTGCCCGCCTCCAGCGGCAGGTCGAGCCGGGCTCCATCCATACCCAGGTCGATGGTGTAGCCACGCAGGCCATTCTTAACACGAACCGGGAAGAGAGCCGGAAATCGGCGAGCCCGGCGCGGACGCTGCTCGCTCTTGCGTCCTCCCACCAGCACCACCCCGGCCAGGTTGCCGCGCACCCACTTCACCCGCCCGAATCGGTCCTCCACGCGGACCCTGGAGCCCACGGCCGGACGTTCAAGGAAGGCCACGCGGGCCCCGCGAGGGCTGCTGTCGAGCAGGAAACCCAATCCCGGCAGGCTGCGCAGCTCGCTGCGCCGTCCTTCGCGCCGGCGGTCCCAGATACGGTCATCTTGCGTTAGACTGTAGACAAGCTGATGATACATGGCGGCCTCCTGAGCTGATTTTAAACCAGTCTGAGGGGCGAGGGCTGTGAAGCTGTTGGAATTTGTGCAAACTTTGTTGCGGAATTGTTACGAGTTTCGGTCGGCCCACACGATCGTCGGGCGCCACACATCAGGCTGAGCACGAGGTTGCCGCTGGTTGAGCTCACACCGCATTCTGGCAAACAGGGTCAACTCGTTTTGTCATGATGCGGGCAGCGCCAGCACGAAACGCGCTCCGCGCTGGCTGTCCTCCAGTCTTAGCGTACCTTCGTGACGCTCGAGGATCTGGCGACTGACCGACAATCCCAGCCCCGTTCCCTGACCCACCGGCTTGGTGGTGAAGAAGGGATCGAAGATCTTCTCGGTCAACTCGCCGGGCACCCCCGGGCCACTGTCCTCCACCTCCAGCTCGAGCCAGGGAGCCAGATGCCTGGTGCGCACCCACACCTTGCCCCCCGTCGGCATGACATCGCGGGCATTGAGCAAAAGGTTGACCAGCACCTGCTGAATCTCGTTCGGGCACATGCTGGCCCGGGGCAGCTCGCCAAGCTCGCACTCCACCTCCAGGCCGCTCAAGCGCAGCTGCTGGCCGTAGAGCTCCAGGGTATCCCTGACCACCTGGTTGAGATCAGCCTGCACCTTGCCTTCGCGGGCATCGCGAGCGTAATAGAGCAACTTGGCCACGATGTCGCGGGCCCGCAGACCCGAGCGCACGGTCAAATCGAGGTGCTTTCTAGCCCGCTCGGGAGCGCTCTCCACCAGCTCGGAGGCCGTCTCGGCCGCCAGCAAGATGCTGTTGAGCGGCGTGTTCAGCTCGTGAGCCACTCCGGCCGCCAGCTGGCCCACGGCCGCCAGCTTGGAGCTTTGCACCAGCTGCACTTCCGACTCTTGCAGGCGCCGCAGGGCATCGGACAGATCCTGGTAGTGACGGGCGTTGTCCAGAGCCAGAGCGGCGTGACAGGCGAGCATGAAGAGCAGGTCCTGCTGGTGGCGAGGAAAGGCCTCCTTCTCGACCCGGCCCAGGCAGAGCACTCCCACGGCCCCGCTCTCGGCCATCAGGGGCACCAGCAGCAGGCTCTCCTCCCCCTCCTGCAGGGGCTGCCAGCGGCCATCCAGTGCCAGCGGCCGACCGCTCTTCAGAGCCGGCCCGATCTGGGGGTGCATCCGCTCGGCGTAAGCCAGCCCCAGCTCGGGCGGGCGGGCACGCACCAGCTCCTGACCCACGAACAGGGCCAGGCTCGGACAGGGCACGCTCTCCAGGGTCTTGTCCACGAGCACATCCAGGATCGCCCTGGAGTCGAGCGTGGAGGAGGCCGCCCGGGCTCCCTCCACCAGCTGTGACAGTCCCTCGGCCCAGGTCTCCAGCCGGCGACAGGACTCCTGATAAAGCTCCAGGGCCCGCTGTTGCTCATCTCGCAGCAAGAGCGAGGAGGCGGCCACGGCGGCCTGGTTGGTCAGCAGGGTGATCAAGCGCAATTCCTCGCTGGCCAGGGGAAAATTGGGTGCGCGCCCCACGTAAACCACTCCCAGGCTTCCCAGCGGCAAAGCGACAGCCGAGCCCTCCGAAGCAAACAGGGCTCCTCCCGGGCCCTGGCTTCGCGAGGCCGGGGCCCGGGTCTTCCAGGCCTGCTCGACCAGCTGCTCATTCAGGCCGGTCAGCTCGACGTTGGCCAGCTGCTCACGGAAAGGCGAGCGAAAAGCGCTCGGCAAGAGCCGGCCTTCCTTGTCCAGGAAGACCACCGCGCTCTGGCAGTCAACCATGGAGGAAAGGCGACAGACCAGGTTCTCGAGACAGAGGGGCAGACTGGAGCTCGCGCCCAGCTCCAGGGTGGCCTCCTCGAGCAGCACGTAGTCGTGGCGACTCTTCTCCAGCTCGTGGCGCAGCTCGTCCTCGAGCCGGCGTCGCGAGGGCGTGATCTCGCGCGGCGGAGCCGGGGCCTGGGCCGGAGCGCTCGCACGCAGGGAGGGAACCAGAGCGGCCGCGGCCAGCAGGGCCAGCACCGTCATCCATCCCTGCCCCAGCGTGCCTCCCAGGGCCACCGCCAGGCCGCAGCTCACCAGGGCCCGCGGGAAGGAGGCGGGACGCTTGAGGTGCAGGGCAACGGGCAGATAGAGGTCGACCACCAGCAAAACCTGGCCCCAGCGCGGCAGCCCCGGACCAAGCAATGCCAGGGGCAGGGTGGCAGCCAGCACGGGCAGGACCTCCCCGGCCACATCCTCCAGACGGGCCCGCCGGAACACCATGCGGGTGGCCATTCCCAGGGTCAGGAGCAGCACCGTCCAGACCGGGCCCAGGCCGGGAGCCAGGGCCACCCCCAGATAGAGGGCCGAGGCTCCTCCGGCCAGCTCGAGCAGCACCGTTGCCAGCAGGAGCAGAGCCGCTTCCGGCGGAACAGGCACAGCCCGGCCCAGGGTCAGTGCCAGGCCTCCGAGGTAAAGAAGGCCTGCCAGCACCCAGGCCGTTCCGGGCAATCGCGTGGGGGGCGAGTGAGTGTTCAGTCTGTTCTGGAAATTGGCGCGACGATGCCTTTGAACCTGCCTCAAATGAGCCAGCTGACCCGCCAACTGGCCACCCTGTTCAATGCCGGAGTGCCCCTCACGCGCAGCCTGGAAGTCTGTCGCACCGAGGAAAAACTGGTCCAGACGACGGTGGACGAGATGGTGGTCAGTCTGCAGCAGGGTCGCACCCTGGCCGAAGCTTTGCGCCGCCAGGCCTTTCCCGAGCCGTACGTGCAGGCCGTGGCGGTGGGCGAGCGCACGGGCGGGCTGGCGCTGGTTTTAGAGCGGCTGGCCCTCGACCTGGAGCGCCAGGATACCGAGCGGCGCAAGATCGTGGCGGCCCTGACCTACCCGGCCATGATGCTGGCCATGGGGGGAGTGCTGTGCCTGCTGTTCACCTTCGTGCTGCTGCCGGTGATGGAGCAGATGTTTGCCTCGATGCGACTGGAGTTGCCCCTGCTGACGCGCATGGTTCTTGCTCTGGGGGGAGTCGCCCGCCATCCGGCCATGCTGGTCCCAATCTTGCTCTTGCCCCTCAGCCTGTGGCTCAGTCGCGCCTCCATCCGGGCCTGGTTGGACGAGTCTCCCCTGGGCCTGCAACTCGATGGCCTGTGGCTGCGCCTTCCCGTGGTGGAGCGCCGGACCGCCAGCCGGCTGCTGTACCTGCTGTCCCTCCTGATCGACTCCGGCTGCCGTCTCACCGAAGCTCTGGACATGCTTTCGCGCCTCAGCGGCAACCGCGTGCTGGCCCGTCAGTTTGTGCAGATTCGCCAGCAGGTGTTCGAGGGCTCGAGCCTGACCGAGGCCATGCGCTCGTGCCAGGTGCTGCGCCAGGATGCCCTGCAGCTGATCGGGGCCGGAGAAGAGTCCGCCCGCCTGGGGTCGCTGGCGCGAATGGCGGCCCGTCTGAACGAAATGGAGGCCGATCACCTGACCGAGGTGATGACCGCCCTGCTCGAGCCTCTCCTGATGGTCGCTATGGGCGTCATCTCGGGAATCTTGTTCGTGGCCGTGCTGTTGCCCACCAGCATGCTGATCTCGGGGCTCACCTAGCCGGAATCTACAGGAATCAAGCCCTCTTTGGCGAATGCACCGGGTGCACGATACGCCTTCAACACCCGAGTTCGAGACGCGTCTCCCCTGCTGCGAGAGAGGAACATGGACGTGAAACGAACTTCGTGGTGGACGAACGACTCTTCCAATTTGTGGGCCCGCATCAAGTCCGCTTTGCACCGTGACTGGCTCCAGACCCAGCTACACTTCGGGGCCTCCCACTGCTTCGACCTCAAGCAGAATTTCAAGCACACCCTGCTCCAGGCAATAGGGAGCCAGTCCATCCCCGTGGGCGCCAACCTGGCGGGCGACGAGAAGGCCAATCGCTTCGGCGTGGCCGCTCGCCATCATTATTCCGATGTCTTTCCCGACTGGAGCCCGCAGCTCGAGCAAGAGCTGCAAAGCGAGTGGGGCAAGAGCTTCGAAGAGCATAAGGAGGCGATCAAGCGTGGCTGGGAATCGCAGATCCCCCAGCGCCGATCCCAGCCGGACAGGGTGCAGTCGGGGCGTAAAATCATCAACCACGGCGTGCGCTTCGACCCCGCGGACCCGAACGCATGACCGGGCGCAATCGCGGGAATGCCGACCTGGCGAGCATCCTGCTGGGTCTACTCTTTCTGGTGGTCACGCTGGTGTGCGGCCTGATCTTGATGCGATTTCTGTTGCTCCTGGTGGGAGCTGACCGGGGCGCCGGGAGCTTTGGCCTGATGATCGTCAACCGCAGTGAGGCCTTCGTGAGTCCCTTCCTGAGCCTGGTTGGAGCCACCAGCCCCAAGTTTGGCGCAGTCTTCGAGTATGCTTCCCTGCTGGCGGTGACAGTCTACGGGGTGGGGGCCCTGATCGTGGTCGGGCTGACCCGCGCGCTGCTCGCTCCCCGCAAGTCGGTGGGCTACACCTACAACGTGGGCAAGGAGCCCCGTCCGCGCCGCAGCAACACTTGATCCTTAACAGGTTTAGAGCGGAATCGTCTGCCACTCGCGAGGGGTAACAGTGTAGAGGAAGTTGGAGATGGCCCTGTGCACGTCCCAGCGGTCATAGGTCTCGAGCAAGTAATCGAGATAGAGGCAACGCCGGGCCACCCCGTCCAACTCAAACCCCCAGTACATCGACATCAGTGGATTGATGAACTGGGGCGTGCCGTGGGTTCGGGCAGTGGCATGATGATCGCCGAACTGGCCCTCCCCGGCGGCCACGATGGAAGTGGTCACGATGCTCTCGTGCCCGGGCATGCGCTCGCACACGTAGCGCACCGCCTCGGCGAAGGCCTGAAACTCGGGCATCCCGGGCAAAAGGGAAAAGGCGCCCAAAAAGTCCCCCGTGGGGGTGAGATCAGCCACCGCCTCGAGCACGTGGGCGTGGCACACGCCGTGATGGGTATCCACCCCAAATCCCAGGTTGAGCAGCAACCGCACCGGAAGCTCGAGCTTGTGCACGGCCGCAATGCTGGACATGTCCTCGGCCGGCGAGCCGAGCCCCGGCTCGTCGCCCCGCATCAGGCTGTCGGTGCCCCCGTCAACCAGCACCACCGCGTCCAGGTCCAGCTCTCTCACCAGGTCCTGATAGATCTGCAGCAAGAGCGCCGCCCCCGCGGTGCGGAAGCAGTAGACCGGCACCTCCTCGCCCTGGCTCTGGAACCACTCCGAGAGATAGCGCTCGGGGAAGTAGTGATCCTCTCCCCCGCAGCCCGGTTGCACCTCGAGGATCCGTTTGGCGCTGCCCAACCAGCGCCCGCTGGCTTTGGCCAGGTCAGAGAAGGAGAGGCTGGCCAGGAACACCTCCTTGCCCTGGCTCTTGAGGTGGCGATAGAGCGGGACTCCGGTCAGGATATCGAACCCGCCGCCCGCGCCGGCTAACAGGACGCGCTTGCAGGGGCCGAGTTTCTCGAGGAAGGGCAGGCTGCCGAGAGTCATGCGCGCAGGTCTCCTTCTTTTTATGTGTTCATAATACACTAACTTGGGAACGATGGTCAACCCCCGAATGTCTGTTCGTATTGGGCGTGGGTCTCCTCACCTGTTCTTCATCATCTCCTCACCCAGAGCTCTTACCTGACCAGCGATGGGGTGGGATTATCACAGCAGAGCAGGAGCCCGAACGGTGGGGGCTGGCCCGGCCTCACACGATCACCTCGAGGAGAGCGCATGAGCGACCTGAACCTGATCCGGGACGGTCTGGGAGCAGCCAATGCAGAAAAGTATGCCTACCAGGCCGGCCAGGCCGCCCAGGGATTGAGCACTACCACACCTTAGACCGCCGGCCTGGACCTGGCAGCGGGCACCTCCGCCGTCGGCGGAGCCACCATGGCCACCGAAGCGGCTGGCGGGCTGTCCACCACCGCCAAAGGCGTCACCGGCGCCTCTGAGCAACGCAGCCCGCATCGCCAGCGTTGCCTCTGCAGCAGCTCCGATCGTGGCCAAGGCATCGGCCGGAGTGGGCTTAGCCCTGGGCGGCATCGAAGTAGGGCGGGGGATCAACGATTTGACTGACGGAAAGGGCGCAGAGGGACGCGACAAGATTATCTCCGGCGGCGCTGACATGGTCACCGCCGGGGCGCTGGGAGTGGCCGCCGTCTCGAGCGGCACCGTGGTTGGCCTGCCCGTGGCGGCCGTGGCCCTGGGCGTGGCCGGCGTGGCCCAGGCCGGCAAGTATGCCTCGCGAGAACATCGCCGATGGCGCGCGCTGGACGGCCGACAAGGTGGGTGACGCGGGAGGCTGGGTGGCAGACCGCGCCAATGATCTGGGCGGGGCCATCTCGGGCGGCGCCAGCGCGCTCAAGAACGCAATCTTCTAGCCCATGTCCTGGACCTGCCCGCGCTGCTCGACGGTCAGAGCCCCTCGCTGGACAGGCGCGAATCTCGCGGGGAGGATCAGCCCCTGGGCATCCACACTCCAGCGCGGCGCTCGGGCGATGCGCCCCGGGCTTTGAACAGCTCGAGCTGGATGCGCTCGAGTTGCTGCAGCAAGCGGGTCTGCTCGGCCTGGCGCAGGGCCTCCTGATCGGAAGCGGCCTGCAGCGAGCGGCGGAGCTCCTCCTCGCGGGCGGCGGAGGCCTGCAGGTCGCTGGTGGCCCGGGACAGGCTCTGGCGCAGGGCGCAGTTGTCCTGCTCGGCTGACAGGCGCAAGAACTCGCTCTCGCGCAGGCGCTTGCCCAGGTCCTCGCTCTCGGCCCGAGCTTTGAGGTAGGCAGCTTTCAGGCGCGCAAAGCGGCGGCGGATCTCCTCGCGGACAGACATGACGGCCCGAGAGGGCTTAGCTCTCGCGCAGGATGAGCCGCACCATGCCCACCCCGGTGCCCAGGATGGCGCCACCGATGCCGCCGTAGATGCCGGCGGGCAGGCTGGCCAGCAGTCCCGCGCCCACCGCGCCGCCCAGCGAAAGCCCGGCAGCTCCGGCCACCAGGCCGGCGCCGATGCCGACCGCAGCCCCCAGGCCGATGCCGCCGATGGCGGCGCCGCAGGCGGTGTGCTTGAAGATGAAGCGCAGATCGTCCTGACCGCTCTCGAAGGAATCGCCCGAGGACTGCGCTCTGGGGGCCTGCGACTGGGCCGATGCGGGCCGGAAGGTGCTGCTCTGGTAGGACAGGCTCTGAATCTGCATGGAAAGGGTCTCCTTTATCCAACTGCGCAACTTCAGTGACGATGAATTCTTGCGCTCTCTCTCTGGGCGGCAGTCTATGCGACCCTGCGCGGCGCGTTGTTTCCAACCGAGAACTGGCTGTTTCCAGATTGTTGCCAGAGCGACTGAACCTTCCCGGTGCCGGGTGCGTCCCATGGGTATGCTGCTGACGTTGAGCCTGGCGGGAGCGGGGATCGGAGCCATGCTGCTCTTGAGCTCGAGATTGCGAGGAGCCGCGCCCTCGCACGGCCGGATGCTGCTGGTGATGGTCGGGCTCTGGAACGCGCTCTTTCTGGGGCCAGTGGAGGGCCGGCGATCACCAGGGACTTATGTCCGGTTACCCGCGCTACAGCTCGCGCGCAGGATTGATCTCTTAGCCGGACGATCGGGCGCGCTGAGCTACCCGCCCTCGAGCTGGCGCAAGCGGACGTCGAAGCCGTCCTGGCGCCCGTCGAGCGCTTCCAAGAAGGTGCCAAAGCGTTGCTCCTGCAACCGCAGCCTCCCGAAGAGTTGACGCTGGGACTCCCCGAAGTCGCCCCGGAGGCCACCGAGTTCGCCCCGAAGGCTATCCGGGTCAGACCTGAAGCGCTCTATGAGCGAATGCATAGAATCGATCCGATGGTCCACCCGCTCTTGATTCTGGTTCATCATCCGCCAGGTCAACTCGAAGTCGTCGGCGACCTGGGCTCTGAAACGCTCAAACTGCTCGCTCATGCGTTTCCCTCCTGGCCAGCGGCAGGATACGCTCGGCTTGGATGCGATTCAATTCGCCACAGGGCGCCACAAAGCCCTCAGGGCTGCTCCCCCGCCCCCACGATCAGCGCGCTGTCGAGCCCGGCGGCCGCATACCCCGTGGCAAAGCAGGTCAGTAAGAAAGCCTGGTAAGCGGCCCTGGGCAGCCCCGAGTCGGGAATCGAGCCGGCCTGCTCCACCGCCTCGGTGCCGGTGGCCTTGGCCATGTACGAGCCCTGGCGCACGGCCCAGACCCCCATGTCGCGCAGCCCGGCGGCGGCGCCGGCCAGGATCTCCTTGAGGCGCTTCTCCAGCTCCTCGCGATCGGGCAAGGCCTGGGTCTCGATGCTGCTCGGGGCCACGATGGGAGCGGCCTGCAGCGCCTCGTCCTTGTGGAGCACGAAGAGGAGCGTCCCGTCGATGGCGCCGGCCAGCAAGCCCATCTGCAGGGCCTGCAGAGCTGCCTCGCGACAGGTCTCGGACAGAGCCGGAACACGATCAACCTGGTGCAGCTGGTTGCAGAAGTTGTCCTTCACCACCGTGCTCATGTTGTCCAACACCGGCGTCCAGCGGGCGGGGTCTTGCTGCAGCATCTCCGAGCCCTGGGTGATGAACTGGTCGGTATCGCGGTAGAGCTCCTCGGCGCCAGCGGCGGTGGCTGGCCGGGTGCGCATCAGCGAAACAGCCGAGGGGAAGGTGTCTGCAGTGACGATCATGGGTCCTCCGGGGGCGAATTCCTGGACAGTCTAGCCCACAGCCGGAGGTCAGAACGTGAAAAAGTTGTTACCGCTTCTCTGGAGGGAAGACCACGATCTGCACCGAGCGCGATCCCCACTGGTAGCACTGACTGGCCGAGGGGAACCAGACGTCGATGAAGTTGCCCCGCACCGCGCCTCCGGTATCCAGGGCGCGGCCCCAACCATAGCCGTGCACGTAAATGAGCGAGCCCATGGGGATCACGCGCGGATCGACCGCGATGGTGCCCAGCTCTACTCGCGTGCCGCGAGCCGTGAAGCCCTGCAGGCAGTAGGCCGTGGAGTGGACGGTCAGGCGCCTGCCGGTGCCCGGCTCGGGGGGAGGCGCCAGGCGGTCGAACTTGCCCGTGGGCCGGCGGTTAACCGTGTGCACCGGGAGTGCTTCCTTCACACCGACCTCGGCGGTGGTGCGGAAGCCCTGCTCGAGCAATTGAGCGGCCCGGTCGGTCTCATCGAGAACGGGTTCTTGCGCCATGGCGCCGGTGGCAACCAGCCCCACCAGGGCCAGAGCCGCCAAAAGTCTCTTCACTTCGCCTCCTCGAGGACCACCTTTTCCGCATCCCCGTTGGTCTCGACCTCGGGCGGGGGAGGCGGGGGCGGAGACTCGTCCGCCTCCTGCTCTCGGTATGCCTCTTCCATCTTCTTGACGTAGAACGTGGCCAGCACCCGCAAGATCCCCACCGTGGGGATGGCCAGGAACATTCCCATGATCCCCGCCAGCTCAGCGCCCATTAACAGAGCGATAATGACCATCAAGGAGGGTAGGCCGACCGACTGCCCCAATACGGCGGGCACCACCACATGACCTTCCAACTGGTGGACGCACCACATCGCAAACAGCACCACCAGAGCCCAGACGAAGCCATGGTTGGCCAGGGAGATAAAGAAGGCTGGGATCATGCCCAGTGCCACCCCGGCGTAAGGGATGAAATCGATGACCCCGGCGAAGACGCCGATCAGGATGGCGTATTCAACCCCCATCAGGCTCAAAACCAGGGCGATCGAGCTCCCGATCATCACGCACACAAAAATCTGCCCGCGAATGTAACGGCCAAGCACGTAGTCTATCTGGTGCAAAACCTCGGCCGCCTCAACCTTGTGCTTGGGCGGAACGAAGCTCATGAAGCCGCGATAGTAACGATCGGCGTCGAGCAGCAGGTAGAAGGCGAACACCGGCACCAGAAAGACGGCGGTCAGGGCTCCGGCGGCTGTCTTGACCCCCGTGACCGCGCCCGAGAAGGTGCCCTTCATCAGGCCGGGGGCCACGGTTTCAATCTGGTGACGCACCCAGTCCATGCGCATTGAGCCGACCTCCAGCTGAGCCACATAGGGCTGCAAGACCGGGGGTGCCTTGGCCTTGATCCACAAAAGTGAGTTGTACATCACCTTCTCGGCATTGGCCATAGTATTGCCGAAATTGTTGGTCAGCGAGCTGAACTGGGCATTCAGCACCGGGATCAGGTAGGCCAGCGCCAGCCCGATCAAGATGAACAGGAGGAAGTAGACGATGGTGATGGCCAGCCAGCGCGGAAAGCCTCGGCGGGTGATGCGATAGATGCGGCGGTTTTGCCCCATCCGGATGCGCCACTCGCGCCGGAACGGGCCGAAGCCGATCTGTCCGCCATAGGTCTCAGGAATGTAAAGGTAGATCGGGTGACAGAAAAAGTTGACCGAGGGGGCCAGCACATAGGCCATCAGGACGGTGAGCGCCAGCATGCTGGCAGCCACGTGCACTCGCGCGATGAAGGCGGCAAATGCGGCCACCAGCGCCACCACGATAAGGAGCAGCCCCGCCAGGTAAAGGAAGCGTCGAAGACTCTCAGTGCTCAATAGACTTCAGGGCGACATTCCCTCCATTGGCTGAATCGAATGCGCCTCCACGAAGCCAGCCGCGTTGGACTGGCCGACAATCTGTATGAAAGAGCCTGGCTGGAGGGCCTGGGGCGGTATCGCCACGGTGGGAGGGATGAGCACGTTCTGGGCCGAGGGCATCCCCGCCGGCTGAACCACCAGCATCCGCCGGGCCGGGTCAAGCTGCAGCACGCGGGCGTTCCACTGCACGATCTGAGGTCCGGACATGTGGGTGGTGATCATACCCGTGTCGTCTTTATCTGGATCATCGTCGTCGTTGTTCATCATGCCCGCCTGGGTGGAAACCATGTCGCCCTGCGGGTCACCCATGCCCATCATGCTGCTGCTGTTCATGGTGCCGAAGCTGCCGGGCTGCTGTTGCCCGCCAGGCTGCTGATTGTAGTAAGGCTGTTGCTGGTTGTAGCCACCCTGCGTGGGATAGCCGCCCGGCTGCTGATTGTAGTAGCCGCCCTGCGAGGGATAGGGAGTGTTGGGGGCTGGATTCATGGCCGGGTTGGGGTTGCCGCCCTGAGGGCTCATCTGGGTGATGGCCTCGGCCGTGAAAGGGCTGCCGCCCGGGCTGGGGCTGACCGGCCCGGCTCCGGGCGCCTGATTGGTGGGGAAATTCTGGTAAGGGGACTGATTCTGGGGCTGATTGACCCCGTGCGCGTCAGCCGGGAGCTGTCCCGGCGTGGAATTTGTGGTGGAGCCGGGGAAGTTGCCGCCGTGGGCCAGCTGGCCCACCACGCTGGGTCCGCTCAGGTTGGGAGTACCCTGGGAAATGCCCCCGACCCCGCCCGGAAAGGCGAAATCCCCCTGCTGGGTGTAGTAGGGCGCCCGGGCGGTGACCTGGACGTGATTGCGCGAGCTGTAGAGGTCCATCATCAGATCGGCCTGGATGGGCTTCTCGTTGAGCGCCCCCACCACCCGCACCGCCACCTGCATGCCGTCGCGGAAGGCAGAGGAGGCGCTGGGTCGGCCGCACACCTCGTAGCGGGCGTCTTTGATCAGACGCACTCTCACCGGCTTGCCATCCTCGCCCACCAGGGTGAAGTCGGCCTTGCCGGGAGTGAAGTCGACCAGCTTGCCTGAGCGGGTAGGACCGGCCAGGGCGGGCAGAGCCAGAATCAGCAACAGCACCAGCAAACGCAAAGGCCCACAGCTCCTTTAGGAAGTTCTGCTTCTATTGTACAGGGTGGGTGCAAGCGCAATTTTGTTAACAGGTTGTCCCGAAGTCCCCGCGGGGGCGCGAGGACGACGGGATCAACCCAGCTTGGTACCGCAGTTAGCACAGAACTTGGAGCCCGCCGGCAACTGGGCCTGGCAGCCAGGGCAAGTCACCACGGCCGGCATCGGTGGGGGCATGGCGGTGCCGCAATTGAGGCAGAACTTGGCCCCCTGCGGCACTTCCGTCTTGCAACTCGGACAGGCCACCCCGGCTGGAGCCGCTACAGCTGCCTGCTGCATCATGGGCTGCTGTTGCATGGGTTGCTGCATCATGGGCTGCCCCATCATGGGTTGCTGCATCATGCCGGGATACATCTGCTGCTGCATCATCTGGGGCATCATCATCCCCATTCCCATGCCTGCTCCCATCTGCATGGCCGCGCCACCGGCGCCCGGATTCTTGGCCATGTCGCCCATGGCGTCGGCGGCCTTGAGCTGCATGTAGTTCTGCACCCCCAGCGCGCCCATCTTGGCGCGCATGCGGAAGGCTTCCTGAATCTCCTCCGGCACCGAGATGTCCTCGATGAAAAAGTCTCTCAGCTCGATGCCATACTTGGCGAAGTCATCGCGCACCTTGACTTTCATGGCCGCGGCCAGTTCCTCGGTATTGGAGCGGATCTTGGCGTAGGACTCGAAAGCCGTGCCGATCAGGTCGTTGAGCCGTGTGCGCAGGCTGCCTTTGAGGAATGTGTTAAGGGCCTGGGTGGTGTAGAAGCCCTGGCCGCCCACCAGCGTGTTCACGAACAACGTGGGCTCGACGATCTTGACCGAAAAGGTGCCGAAAGCCCGCAGCTGCACCCAGCCCAGGTCGGGGTCCTTCATGTCGATGGGGTTGGGAGTGCCCCACTTGAGGTCGGTGAAGACGCGGGTATTGACGAAGACCACCTCGGCCGGGAACACGGTCTTGCCGCCGGTGAGAAATCCTTGCAGCACATCCGTGATCATCGGCAGGTTGGCGGTGGAGAGCGTGTGGCGCCCAGGGCCGAACACGTCCAGCGCTTTGCCGTCTCGGAAGAACACGGCCGCCTGGGTTTCC
Source organism: uncultured Burkholderiales bacterium (assembly GCA_964471395.1). GTDB lineage: Bacteria > Vulcanimicrobiota > Xenobia > Xenobiales > QWHO01 > QWHO01. Next base: position 17,586 of record CAYYHB010000012.1, read on the forward strand.
TGCACGATGAGCTGGCCGCCGAACTTGATGTCGGCCGGCCCGTCCTCGGGCATCCGCTGCACGATGGCCGACGGGTTGTAGTCGCGCCACTCGATGACGTCGATGACTTTTGGCATGCTACTGGACTCCCTTCAGGATGCGCTCGCGCTCGTCGAGCCGGGTATCGAGCGCCTGGACGTTCTGTTGTAGCTCGCCGAGCAGGCCGCCCGGGTCCGCCGAGCCGGTCAGACTGTTGACGGTGCTCTCGAGCACGGTGATCAGGTTAATCAACCCCAGATCGTGCTCGTAGACGGCCTGCAGCTCCGCCTCGTTGACCTCGTGGGCATCGAAGAAGCCGGCGTAGCCGTAACTTGCGTGACCGAGGCGCTCAACCACGCGGTCCAGCTTGTTGCCCACCTTGTCGAAACGCTCCACCAGGGAGAGGTTGCCAGAGGCCAGCATGTCTTCCTGGGCACCCTGCATCTTGCGTTTGATGCTACCCAGCTGTTTGGCCATGAAGTCGCGCTGGAGCTTGTCGGCGTCGCGACGGCGCTCGCGGTCGAGATAACCGGAAAAGCCCGGTATGCTGCGCATGAGGCGCTCTAAAGTGCCTTCCTGAGGCGACTGAAGGTCGGTCATTCGTTCCTCCTCCGGGGAGATTCCCAAGCGCACCTGAAGATGCGCGTCAATGTATACGCTGCTCAGGCGGTCACGGCCTGCTCGGCAGAGGCAATCGAAACGTGTGTGGTTCCATTGCCAGGAGCAGCGTGCGGGGCGGACGGCCAGAAGCGCTTCAAAGCGCGCGCCGCTGCCACGACCGCCAGACAGGCCGCCAGCCCGATGGCCCAGCCCACGACCAGGCCCAGGAAAGTGCGCACCAGCGACACGGCCACCGGAGTGTGCAGGTGGGCGAAGGTATCCACCAGGCTGGCCTGGCCCACGGCCGCCGCCACCAGGGCCAGCCACACCAGCCGACGCCAGCCCACCCAGAGCAGCACCGGAGCCAGCATCATCGCCGGATGTCCCAGCACGAACTCCTTAAAGCGCGGGCGCACCCCCATCACGGCGTCCAGGAAGCGGCGCAGCGCCCGCTCCATCTCCATGGCCGCCCCTTCCGATCCGGGAGCGCCAACATTCCCGGTGCGCAGCACGTAGAGCAGGCCCAACATGGCCAGCAGTCCAAGTCCGAGGGCGTGCCACAGCTTGAGGTCAAGGTTGAGCACCTGCATCAGCTCCTTGCGACCACCCAGACGGGCCACGTAGAAGGCCAGCACCGCCAGGGGCACGGCCAGGCTCAGGAGCTTGACCCCGCGAAAGAGGGTCAGGCCGAGCAGCACCGGGGTCTCATAGAGCAAAGCGGCCGACATCAGAGCCCCGGCCAGAGAGATCAGCGTGACCCGCACCGTCAGCCCTATCGAGCCGGTCAGAACCGAGCCCAGCGACTTGCGAGCGCCCACGGTCTCCATGAAGGGAAAGCTGACCACCATGCCCAGCACCGGCAGGGCCACCGAAGAGAGCAGACAGAGCAGCAGCCGGCCCACCGGCGGCAGACCCAGGAAGCTCCAGGCCGCCACGCCTCCCGCCCCCAGACCGATCAGGCCATAGACCAGCGTCGGCCGCAGGGGCACGACCTCGAGCAGCAGCAGGAAGGCTCCGGACAAGATCCCCATGCTTACCAATCCCAGACCCAGAGCCAGCAGAGGGCCGGGGCGCTGGTCCGAAACCGGGAAGGTGGAGGCCGGGCCGGTGCGGCCGGCAAGCTCCTGGCTAAGTCCCTGGATCAAGGCCTGGTTGGTGGCGGTCAGGTCTCCCACCTCGCGGAAAGGCACCGTGTAGGGCCGCAAGTACAGCAGGCGCAGGTTGCGCTCGCGCGCCCCCAGGCTGTACATCGAAACGACCGTTTCGGGAGCCAGCCGGGCTTGGTGGGCCGGCACCACGGCCATCACCCGCACCACCCGGTGGGGAACAGTGCGAGCCACCGTCTGGATGCCCTTCTGCTGCACCTCGGGAGAGAGCTCCACGTAGCCCACCCGCAGGTTGTGGGAGTCGAGCCAGAGGGCAGCCTCCTTCAGCTCGCGCGGATAGCCCACCGCTTCATTAGGCAGCCCGCCGAAGATGACCCCGCTCACGTTGCGGATGTCGGTGAGGTTGTCCAGAATCCGGGTGGCCGGGATGGGCTTGTTCTCGGGCCGCAGCCAGAGATGCCAGCCCTGATCGGCCAGAACGTTGAGCCGCTCGGGCAAGAATCCAAGCCCCATCCCTCGCAGGGTGGGGAGATCGATGGCTATGTCGAGCACCATCCCGTAGCTTTGCACGCGCTCCTTGCCCAGGGACAAGATCAGGTTGCGCTCGATGGCGGCCCGCTCGCTCTCCTGCTCAAAGACCAGGTACACGTGACCGGGACGAGCCAGCCCGCCCACGTCACTGAGGGCGCGTAGCTGCAACCCGTTGAAGACACGGGCCACGCCCTCGATCTCCAGGTCGTCCAGGGTCCACTCCGGCACCGCCAGCGAGCTCACTCCCAGCGAGCGATAGTGGGCCAGAAGGTCGCGCCCGTGCTCTTCCTGGCCGGTGGCCCGAGCCAGATCGATGACGGCCTGGTAATCGAGCAAAAGCTCGGTGGTGCGGTTGAGCTCTTCGAGGTGATGGCGGCGCACCAGCAGGGCGCCAGCGGTCACCAGGCCCACCAGCAGGAAGACCCAGAGGGCGCGTTTCAGGGCTGCTTGTCCTCCTCCGGATGGTCAGGGCGGGTCAGATCGTGGGGGTCATCCTCCTCCTCGGCGGCCGCCTGCATATCGGCCACGAAGGCCCGGGCCGCCTCGATGGCGGACTTGTCGGCGGCCTTGCGCAGCCTGGCCGGCTCGACATGGCTGTGCTCGTAATAGAGGCGGGCCGCCTCCCCCACCGCCCAGGTGCCTGAGTAGGCTACTCCGGCCTTGAAAGCCCAGCCAGCGCCTGGCACCACTCCCACCAGCTCGCGGGCCAGGGCACGCCAGCCGAAGGCGCTGCCTACGACCGGCCAGAGCTCGCCGACCCTGTCAAAAAAGTCGATGGAGCGCCCGTAGAGTGCCGCCATCAGCAGGCAGAGGCGAAGCTGCGAGGCGGTGATCACCAGGGTCTCGCCGGCCGTGGCCAGCAGTGTAATCAGAAAACCCACCGCGGGGATAGAGGAGGTCACGCTCGAAGCCGCTGCCAGCAGCGCGTTGCGGGCCGCGGTGCGGGCCATCATTCGGCGGGCGCACTCGAAACGCACCCGGGGAAAGTCGCGGGCCAGGCGGATGGAGAGGTCGGGGAATGCCTTCAAGACGAGCCGGCACAGCTGAGGTGATGCTTTGGACGCCTCCAACACGTGCACCGAGGGCAGCGTGGTGTCGGGCGCCTCGGTAGACTCGGGCTTGGGCACCTTCAATCCCTCGCGTACCCAGAGGCAGGTGACGCCCAGGGGAATCTTCTCTGCAATGGCGCGCAGCTCGTCATCTGAGCGTTCTTCCGACCCCAGGTGCACGATGGCCGAGCTGCATTCCTTGAGCGTGTCGTGATCGCTTTCCTGGAGGGGCAGGCGGAAGTAGCGCACCTCCTCGGCGGAGGGGTCTTGCCCGGCCTCGGGCGGCGAGCCCCCCAGCATGTGGCGCAACATTTCGGGACGCTCCTCGTCTCCGATGAGCGCCAGCAGATACTCCTGACCCATTCCATCCTGAATTTTGCTCAAGGAATAACGCGCGCGATAAACCTGGTACAAGATCTCAAAGGTGTTCATCGGGGCAGATTTCCCGCTCTGGAGTCAGTTCCCTGCGCCCAGGCAATCCTCCAGCACCCGACAGGCCTCCAGCAGGCGCTGGGCGCAGACCCGGTGGACCGGATCCTCTGAGAACTCCCCCTCGGGCCACTCGGCCGGGGCCACCACCCCGTGCATCCGGCCCGCCAGAGTCTTGAGCCCCTGGGCCAATCGAGGCAGAAATCCATTGGGGTCTTCGGCCTGCGAAAGGATGTAGAGGTAGCGGAAGGCACGCCGTTCAGCCGTCATGAACCGATCCAGCTCCTCGGGCCCCACCAGCTCGCCCTCCATCCGGGCCTCAGGGGCCAGCTTTCGCTGCTCGGTCAGGCCGGCCACGATGCGGGCTTCGATCGTCTCGCTGGGGCCCGGCTCGCGGGCCATCTCGGACAGGTCCTCCAACACGCTGGCAAAAGAGCGCCGGAGGCGGGTGCGAGCGTGGTCGGGCAGGACCATCTGCGACACGATCAGCACCACACCCAGGCCCAGCACGATCTGCAAGACTCGCTGGAGGGCGAAGCCCAGGTCGCTGGAGGGCTCGAGGATGACCATGACCACGGTGACCACGGCCATGACTCCGAGGTAGTTTTGATCAGGTCGAGCCAGCAGCGTCCCGAAGGCCAGCAGCGCGGGCAGCGAGCAAACCAGCGCCCACTGTCGGTCCTCGGGGAAGAGAGCCAGCAGCGCGATGGAGACAGCCGCTCCCAGCAGGGTGCCCCAGAAGCGCTGCAGCGATTTGCGCAAGATTCCGCCGGTGCGCGATTCGGTACACAAGACCATGGCCACGGTGATGACCACCCAGGTCCCCCCCTGCAGATTCAGCCAGACCGAGAGCAGGTAGCCAAGCGTGCACCCCACCGCGATGCGAAGTCCCGTGCGCAGAGCATCCATCTGTCGGGGGGATTCGGGCCGAGCCCTCGGCGAACCTCGCTCGCATGGACGAGAACAAGCGCCGCGACTTCATCCTGCACGTCATCCAGCCGGGCCTGGCCGGGCTGATGGACGGATCGGTCTCTTCCCTGGCGCCGCTCTTCGCGGCCGCCTTCTCCACCCACGACAGCCGCACCACCTTCCTGGTCGGCCTGGCCACGGCCGTGGGGGCCGGCATCAGCATGGCCTTCTCTGAGGCACTGTCCGACGATGGCAAGCTGAGCGGGCGAGGCAGCCCCTGGGTGCGCGGGCTGGTCTGCGGCGGAATGACCTTCCTGGGTGCCGTGGGCCACACCCTGCCTTTCTTGCTCTCGGACTTTCGCGAGGCCCTGATTGCGGCCGTGATCGTGGTGGTCATCGAGCTGCTGGTCATCGCCTGGGTGCGCCATCGTTATATGGAGACCCCTCTGGTTTCGGCCGCCCTGCAGGTCATCCTGGGCGGGGTGATCGTGTTCGGGGCGGGCATCCTGATCGGCAGCAGCTGAACGACTCACCTGAGCAAGCTAGCCAGCCAGCGGAACAGCCCCAGCATGTCCAGGGCCGAGAGGATCACCACCCCAACCACCACCCGGTGCACCAGGCGAGCGCCGTGCTTGGCGGCTACCCGGGCTGCCACCCAGGCGCCCGGCATGCTGCCCAGGCCCAGCACCACCCCCACCATCCAGTCCACCTGGCCGTGGGCCACGAAGACCCACATCGACAGGGCCGTGAACCAGAGCACGACAAAGTTCTTGATGCCGTTGGCCTGCACCAGGTCGGTGCCCAGCCCAAGGACCAGGCCGGCCAGCAAGAAGATCCCCACTCCCCCCTGGATGAAACCTCCGTAGACCCCGATGGCAAAGAACACCGGCACGTGGAACCAGCGCCAGGGGCGGGGAGCGTGGGTGGTCCAGGCGCGCGGATTGATCAGCATGAACGGCACCAGCAAGAGCATCAGCATGGCCAGGCTCCAGGTCAGGTGCCGCGCATCCATGCGGGCGGCCAGCTCGGCCCCCAGGAACGAGCCCAGGATGGCCCAGAACGTGGGCCAGAAGGCCCGGCTCAATTGCAGATTGCCCTGGCGTCGAAAGCTGTAGACCGCCACCACGTTCTGCATCAACACCGAAATGCGGTTGGTGCCATTGGCCAGGTGCACCGGCATGCCCAGCCACAACAGCATGGGCAGCGTGAGGAGCGAGCCGCTGCCGGCCAGCGTGTTCACGAAGCCGGCGGCAAAGCCCACCGCCACCAGGGCCGCCCAGTGAGCGAGGGTCATCCTGGCTCCCCCGTCGAAGGGGCCGCTATGCTGCGCCTGATCACCATGCCTCCCAGTCACTTCTCCGAGAAGGCCCGCTGGGCCCTCGACCGCTCCGGTCTTGCTTACGCGGAAGAGCGCCACGCTCCCCTTTTCCATCGCTTCGCCCTCAAGAAGGTGGGGGCCCGCAACACCGTGCCGGCCCTGGTCACCGACAGCGGGACCCTGACCGACTCGTGCGAGATCTTGCGGTACGTGGACGCCCATTCGTCCTGCAAACTCTACCCAGAGGGCGCCCTGGGAGTGGAAGTTGGCGCTTTCGAGACCGAAGTCAGCAGCAAGTTCGGCCCGGCCATCCCGCGCTGGGCTTACTTCTACCTCATCCCCCACCGCTCGCTCTATACGCGGATCTGCACGCAGGGCGCTCCCGGCAAGGAACGACTGGTATTCGGGATGATGGCACCCATCATCGGCCTGGGGATGAAGAAGGGCCTGAATATCAACCGGGAGGCAGCCGAGCGAGCTGCTGCGCGCATCGAGGAGTACCTCGACAAGGTGAGCACCATGCTTTCGGACGGGCGACGCTATCTTTTTGGCGACCAGTTCACGGCCGCCGACCTGACCTGGGCGGCGTTGGCCGCTCCCCCCACCGGGGCCACAGGCTTTCGAGGCAGCAGCGCCAGCGAGGGGGAAGTTCCGGCTGAGATGCGAGCCCAGGTTGAGAAGTGGCGCGCCACCCCGGCCGGGCAGTTCGTGCACCGGCTGTACGCCGAGCACCGCCAGTGATGAGCTTGGCTATGAGTGTTTTCTCTGCCATACTGTTTGCGTGAGAGGAAAATCCGGAATCGCGCTGGTCACCATTCTGCTCTTTACCCCGGTCTTGTTGATCATGATGGTCGGCCTCTATCTGAGCGTCCGACAGAGCCTCTTCTTCAGCCAGGGGGATCTGGCTCGTACTCAAGCTCTCTACCTGGCCGAGATCGGCCTGGCAGACTCCATGGTGCAGCTCGACAACGATCCGCTCTGGACGGCTGGCTTCATCAACAAGACTGTTCCGGGCACGCCTGGCAGCTATAGCGTGCGTTTCAACACCAATGCAGCAGGCCCGTTCTCCCCGGACGACTCGGTCAACAATAGCGACGGAGCTCATCCAAACAACTACTTCGGGCCGGTTCCCGCAGGCCACATCCAGATCGTGGTGGTGGCCCGAGTGGGCCCCATCGAGCGCAAACTGGAGGCTTTGCTCCGAATGGGAGGCTCGCTCGGCGACCTCGACCTGCCCTTGCTCACCAGCGGGAAAATCAAGTTGAACGGGGACGTTCTCGTCAACGGGGTCAAGAGCCTGGTGGACTCGACTGGCGTTGCTGGCGACGTGCACTCCAATTTAGGCGGGGCCAGCCCGAACCTGATCACCTGGACTCCGAGTGGGGGCAGCGCCCTCATCACCGGCAAGGTTTCCTCATCCGGCACAGATGCCGGGGCCATCGACCTCAACGGTTACAATCCGGTCGGTGGGACCCAGACCAGCGCTGCTCCCAAGGCCATTCCCCCGGTAAATATCCTGGGAACCATCGCCGGAAAGACGGGTGCCACCCAACCGGCCTTCATTCCCGGACCCAACACCCTGGCCACGGGCGATTGGTATGTCCCGGGCGATGTCACGGTCAACGGCGATCTCGTGCTCGACGGAGCCCAGTTGCACGTGAACGGGACGCTGACAGTCAACGGATCCATCACCGGGGAAGGCTCGGTTTATGTGGCCGGCGAGACCCATTTCAAGGGAGACTCCAACATCACCGCCTCCTCCCCTGACAAAACGGCCATCTACTCCAATGGAAGCGTCTTTTTGACCGGATTTGACGGAACCGCCTACCTCAATGCCGTGGCCGTCTCCGACCCCGCCCTGGGAACCGCCTGGAACAATGTGAAAACCTCTCTGACCGACCTGCGCGCCGAGATGGTGACCCCGGGCGGAAAAACCGGACGCAATGCCCTGCTCGACAACATCAGGGCCGAACTTGGGCAAGGCGGGGGGGACAATCCCAGGCCAGGTCATTCGCTCTATCAGCTGGGCACGGTGCGAGCTCGCCTGAGCGCCCAGGCCCCCTCCCCTTCGCGCGACTTCATGATCAGAAAGTTTCAGGGCCTTGAATCAGATTTCGACTATCTGATGCCGGCCCAGGAGGTCACCGCAATCAGTGCTTTCTCCAACGGTCAGGTTGTCAACGGGGCCTTTGATGCCGTCTTCGACAACGACGTTCTGGGCGAGATCCCCAAAATTCTCTCCTACGTCGACCAGATCGACTACAACCGGATTGGGAATTCATACTTCCAGGGAGTGCTCTACACCCACGGATTCGTCTATGCCGACAACGAGGTCACCGTGCTCGGTGCCGCCGTATCCCGCAACAACAACACCCAGTCGACCCAGACCATCGGCGCCCAGACGCTCGATCCGGGGGATGTCTATTTTGGCAACCGAACCCGGCTGACTTATGTCGAGGATTTCTTCCAGGGGGGCGGAGGCCCCGGCTCAGGAGCCATGCAGGTTGTAGTCTGGATGGGCCGATAAGCTGAAGCGTGCTGGCGGTCTTGCTCTCATGGAAGTGGTCCTGGCCATCGGTATTCTGGCCACGACCGCGCTGGCGATTTTGAGTGTTTTCGTGGCCGGGGTCCAGATGTCGGCCCAGTCGGGTCGGGTCACCATGGCTACCGAAGTGGGACGAGAATTCATCGAAACGGTAAAGTCCAGAGGGTACTCCTTGATGGCACCGGGCAACTATGACGGGCGAGTTCCCGATCCAGCCGATGGCGCCACCGGCTTTCCGCCCGCCCCCTATCCGCGAGTTCGGGTGGACAATCGGGATTTTGACCTGGTGGTGCATTGCAGCCAACCCGCTCCCCTGGTCATGGAGGTTGAAGTCGAGGTGCACACGACTGGAGCGCTGGCGCCCGTGAGGTTGAAAACTTGGCTCCATCAGTAAGACGCGGCATGACCATCCTGGAGATGATGGTCAGCACGGCCATCCTCGGGCTCTTGTTCACAGCGCTGTTCTTCATTTACCGAATGGGAGCCAGTGCCTGGCAGAAGGGGATCACCCAGAGCGACCTGCAGCAGAGCGTCCAGGTGGCCAAAGCGCAGCTCACCCGCGAGCTCGAGCGCAGCACCTACGACAGCCTGAGCGTGGATCCTCAGGGAATCTCCTTTCTTTCACCCATGGACGCCAACGGCCGGTTTCAAGTCGACCCTGTGGCGCTCAAGCCCCACTGGCAGAAGTACGTCATCTTCTACCACGATCCCGCAACTCGTTCGCTGATGTGGCGTGAGGAAAGCGTTCTGGGATCCCCCCAGGAGCTGACCCCGGGACCCATCGAGACCTGGGGAGCGGCCCAGCCCCTGAGCAGCTATTTCAACAGCGGCCGTGCCCTGGCGCGCGAGATCGACAGCTGCACCTTCGCAGTCACCCCCGACAAGGTGGTCTCTTTCCTCTGGTCCGGGCAGAAGAAACGCTACGGCAGCGAGACTCCCGAGAAGCTCACCATTCGCAGCGCGGTGGGATTTCGGAATTAGAGCTAGTGCTCCGTACTGCAAATTCGTCCCCGACCCCTTTTTGAACCGCAGAGCCCGCGGAGGGCGCGGAGAAATTTTGTCAGGACAAGGCTTTCCGTGGCCTCGGCGGTCTCTGTGGTTTGACTCAAGAGGTAGGGACGGACCTGCCGGATGAGGCACTAGGCTACGGGCCGGGTCTTCAAGACCACGCCGCCCACCCGCAGCTGGCCCTCCTGCACCTCGAGCGCGCTGGCGGTGCTCGCGGAGCGCACCAGGTCGTCCGGGCCGCGGCCCAGGGCCAGCGACTCCAGAGCCGAGCGCAGGGCCGCCGGAAAGGCGTCGCCCGGGTAGGCCTTCTTGAGCTCGGTGAAGACCTCCGCTGCTCGGGCCTGGTGGCCGTCGGGGCCCAGGTGCTCGAGCAAGAGCAGAAAGTCTTTGAGATCTTGCTCGGACTTGACCTGGGCGAAGACGGCCCGGGCCTGGGATCCCTGGCGGCTGGGCACCAGACCCTCCACCAGCTTCAGGTAGCGCTCGGCGGCTGGTGCGGCAGTCTCATTCGGGTTGGCGCCGGAAACCAGGGCGGCCAGATCCTCCTCCGGCTTGACCCCCTCGTAACGGCCCAGACGCTCCACTGTCTGGCACAGGATGGCGGCATCCCAGCCCCGCAGCTCGGCTACGGTCATGGCTGGAACGTGCTCGGTCCCCCCGTTGAGCAGGGCCAGGTCAGCCACCTTCTTGTAACTCGACAGCGCGAGCTCCAGGTCGTGCTCGGCCAGAAGCATGTAATCACGCTCGACCGAGTAGGTCGAGAGAAAGCTGCCTTCGAGCTTTTCGGTGGCCACCAGGCGCGTCAACAGCTCCACCCGGCCGGCCACCTCGCTGGCACCCATGGGCTTGTCCAGGACGGCCAGCAAGGTTCGCGCGTCGCGCGCCCCGGCGCGGCGCGCCAGCGTCTGGAAGTGGCGGCTTCGCTCGGGCAGCGGCAGGGCCCACAGCCCCTGGCTGTGCTTGGAGCTGTCCAGGAACTCCAGAGTCTCCGGGGCTTCGTTCTGGACGGTGTTCACCAGCTCAATCATTGTTTCCACGCGATCGGTCTTCTTCTCATCCAGAAGCTTGCCATACTGGGTCGCCGCAAACTGGCCAGGGGTGTTGGAGAGCGAGCGAGCGTGGGGAATTGAGGCGTCCACCAGGCGCATCAGGTCCTCGAGGTTGCAGCCCGGGCGCTGGGCCGTGGCCAATACATTGGCAGCATCCTGGCCGCTCAGCCGACCCGATTTGACCAGCGGAACCAGGATGCGGTCGGCCAACTCGCAGGCCGGCCGGGCTCGCTCCAGCGCCCCCTCGATCGCCTCGGTGCTGGCCTCGCTCACGCTTGCCACCGGGATCGTCTGGTGGAAGAGACTGACTTTGCTACCGCCCTTCAGCGCGGTATAGGTCGCTTCCGCATCCTTGACCCAGCCCTGCGCCTGCAGGTCGCGCAGCGACTGGCCAAACTGGCCGTCGCTCAGCGAGCGCAGGTCATGCGTGACATGAAAAAAATCCGCCTTCTGGTAGTGCTCGGGCTTGTGGCTCCAGCCCCCCAGCCGGGTGGGGCCCTGCAACTCGGTGCTTCGATAGCTTTGGGAATGGGCCGCCTCGAAGGCCTCCAGGCGCGAGAGCTTCTTCTTGTCCTCGAACACCTCGTATCCATGGTCATAAAGGTTGCGCAGGCTGTTCTCGGTCGGACCGGTGGGGTCGGCCTGGAAGTAAAGAGTGTCCAGCGCTGCCAGGGTGGCAATCGAGCGGACCCTGGTGGGGCTCGACTCTCCCGGAGGCTGGCAGAGCAGGTTCTCGATCGCGCCGGGGTTGGCCGTCACCTTTTCCAGCGCCTCGCCAGGAGTCAGATCCTGGTAGGCGCTGCCGTTCCAGGTGCGACCGAGCCAGCTGCGCTCGGACAAGAGCTTGCCCCCCTCGGCCCGCACCTGCTGGAGCTGCTCGAGCAGCCCTCGACGCTGCTCGGCCGAGAGCGCCACGCCGGTCGGCCCGGGGGTCTGGACGGCTGAAAGAAATCCAGCCGTGGCCAGCGAGCTCCACAGCCAGGCCCTCTGGTTGCCCATCGTGCCAGAAAGGCTTACCTGATCGCCGCTGGCGGCGCCGGTTGCCGTAGGCGCGGCCGCCCGGGGACGACTCAAGGGCACAGAGTGACTCAAGGGGAGGACCCGCATGAGACCAGGCTAGTCCGAGCGTCTGAATAATTCCTGACAGGCGAGCACGGTCTGAGAGCTGTTCCGTCTTTTTTTAGCCCAAAGCCCTAGCTTGAGTTAAGGTTTCCCAGGGCCAAAGCGGGCGTTTCTCGGCCGTGCCGCTGCGGCGAGGAGCTGAGCCGCCGCCGGCGGAAAGCTATGAATTGACCATTAAGAGGTGATCACCGTGCACCATCCTCGCTTCAAACTGCTCCTGCCGCTCTTGTGGCTGGCCCTGCTGATGGGTTGTCAACCGGGACCCTCTCCGGAGGGAGGCACTCCCCGGCCTTCGCCCTCCGAGGCGGCCTCTGCGACCCCTGAGCCCACGCCGCCATCGGTGGCGGCCGAGCCGGTTGAGGTCTTGATCGTGGGAGCCGGTCTCTCCGGTCTGACCACGGCCTACAACCTGAAGCAGGCTGGAATCAGTTTCCGGGTTCTCGAACTGGCCCCCCGGGTGGGCGGCCGCGCCCGCACGGCAAGTTACCCCGATAACACCCAGGCCGAGGTGGGCCTGGCAGAGTTCTGGACCGGCAATCCCGCAATCGACCTGGCCAAAGAGCTGAAAGTCGAGCTCGAGCTTGTCGAGCCCGGTATGTCCAGCTTCATGGTGGACGGAAAGCTCTACCCCTTTACCGACTACGACTCCAACCAGGAATTCATCCAGGCCACCCTGGGCAAGGACTACCCGGAATACCAGGCGTGGGACACGAGGATGCAAGGTCTGGTGCACCAGGTAGAGTCGGGCAAGATAACGCCTGAGCTGATGAAGCTGAAGGATGAGTCATTCGAAGCCTGGCTGGAGAAGGAGAAGCTCTCCCCCTTCGCTCGCAAACTGGTGAAAGCCGTCATCGAGCCCGAGATCGGAACCAGCATCGCGAGGATCAGCGCCCTGGACGGCATCGCCGAATGGCACCTCTTCGTGGGCAAGGGGGCCACGCCGCATCACTGCGTAGGCGGCAACGAGAAGCTTCCTCTGGCCCTGGCCAGGGCGATCGGAGAGGAGAACATCTTCCTCAACACCCAGGTCACCAACGTCATCGACGGCCCCAACGGGGTCGAGGTGCGGGCCGTGGATACCGCCAACTTCGACGGCAAGGTCTTCAAGGCCAGGTACGTGGTGCTGACCGTTCCTCTCTATCGCCTGTTCGAGATCCAGTTCGTGCCCCGTCTCGACAAGAAGGTCTACGAAGCCATCCACACTCAGACCTGGGGCGCCTACCTTACGGCCCACTGCTTGCTCGACCGGGCGGCCGAGAAGTTCTGGACCGTAGACGGCAACACCGTGCTGCCCATCTTGAGCGGGGGCGCCCTGGGCTGTATCTACCCCGGCCACGAGGGCGGGCCAAAAGACTCCGTCATGCTGAACTTTCTGGTCACGGGTGCCCATGCGGAAGCCTTCAACAGCCGCACGATGTCGCTCGACGACGTGCAGACTGCCATGGAGAAGGCCATGGAATCAACCTGGCCGGGCAGCCAGGCCATGATCAAGCGCTGGACGTTCTACCGTTATCATCCTCGAGCCATCGCCTCCTGGCCGGTCGGCCGCTCGCGCTTCGACGAGCTCTCCGAAGGGCTACGAAAACCACACGGTCACCTGTTCTTCGGAGGAGATTTCACCGAAAGCAGTCACTCTGACGGAGCGATGCGCTCGGCCCTGCGGATGAGCGGGCAGATCAAAGCAGCCATGGGGAAGAAGTAATCGGCTGGATGAAGTGGATCCGATTGCAGGGTTTTCGCTCTCGATGCGAAAATAGGCTGCCCTGGTTGTCCGTCGTTTCATCTTATGACCGTCGATAGCCTCATCATCTCAGAGTCTCAGAAGGAGGCTATCATGTACACAGATAAGACCCTGACCTGCAACGATTGCCAGCAGTCGTTCGTCTTCACCGCCGGTGAGCAGGAGTTCCACGCATCCAAAGGGTTCACCAACCAGCCCGGGCGTTGTCCTGACTGCCGTGCGGCCCGCAAGCGGAGCGGCGGCGGCGACCGCGGCTACTCCGACAGCGGTCGCGGTGGCGGTGGCTACGGCGGCGGTGGCGCCCGGGAAATGCACCCGGCGACCTGCGCCGAGTGTGGCAAGCAGACGGAAGTTCCCTTCGTTCCCACCGGCGCGCGCCCGGTTTATTGCCGGGACTGCTTCTCTCGCCAGGGTGGCGGCGGTGGTGGCGGTGGTCAGCGCCGCGGCGGCGGTCGCGACCGCTACTGAGCCCTGCCTGACGCCGTTCAGTCAAAGTCCCGCGTTCTGACCCGAACAGGTTAACGCGCCCGACTGCAGAGAACTGACCCCCCATGAAGAGCGCGCTGCTCATCGGCCGCAGTTCCGACCTGGAAGAGCTGGCCGGCGCCTGCCGTTCCGACCGGGGGGTCGGTTTGTTGCTGGTGGGAGCGAGCGAGATCGGACGCAGCTCGGTGCTGTGCGAGCTGGCCGAGCAGTTGCGAGCGGCCAAAATGGCAGTCCACGAGCTGGGCCCCCGAGACTCGGTGGGCGACCTGCTCGAAACCCTGGCCGTGCGCGCCGAGCATCCCACCCAACCTTCCTCGCTGGCCGGGGCCATGCGACGAGGCCTGGCCAGCAGCCCGTGCGTGTTGCTCGTCGACGATTATGAGCGGCTTGACTCGCTGACCCAGCGTACGCTCGAGCATCTGGCTCGGCTCACGCCTCCGGCAGGCTCGGGCTGGATCCTCTCGGTGACTCCCCCGGCAGCGGCCCGCTTTGCGCGCTGCGCGCGCCGCACCCTCCCAGCCCTCTCCGACAGCGATATGTCCACCCTCATCCGGATGGAGCTCAAGGGCGAGCCGAGCGAGGCCCTGGAAGAGTGGCTGTTGGCACGCTCAGGAGGCTCTCCTCGGCGCCTGAGGCTTGTGGCCATGGTCCTGGCCCTGTCCGGGCTGCTCAAGAGGCGGGCGGGAAACCTCGAGGCCCCTCGCTTGCCCGCGGATCCCATGGCCGACGTTGTGTCCGCTCTCGAGGCCCTCGACGAAGATGCGCGCCTGCTGCTGGAGATGGCCTGCCTGACTGACGAGCCATTCTCTTTAGAGGTCATTGTCCACGCCAGCGGTCTAAGTCGCGAGCGCGCCGAGCATGCTGCCAGGCTTCTGACCGATGGCGGATTGCTGGAAGAGTATCGCATCGGTCCCACCGAGTTGCGAAGGCTCCTCTCCACCGATCTCCCCGACCGAGTGAAGCGCCGCCACCACGGACGCCTGGCTGAGGCACTCGAGGCACTGGGAGGCACCGCAGCCGAGCGTGGAAGACAACTGGCTCGAGCCGGCAAGAGCTCAGACGCCGCCTGGCTGTTGATGGAGGGAGGTCGTCAGGCTCAGGACCGGGGGCTCTTGGAGGAAGCCTTGTTGCTCTGGGAGACAGCAGCCAGCTGCCTGCTGCTGGGCGACCCCAACCCGGGAGTGGCCCGGGCGGATACCCTGCTCGCGCTGGGACGGGCCGAGGAAGCAGAGCGAGTTCTGGGGCGATTGAACGAGTCACCCGAGGTACGCCGGGCCATGATCGATGCCCGCCTCGCGCGGGAAGAGTGGGAAGAGGCTGGCCGCCTTTGCGAGCAGGCCCTCCAGGCCAACCCCAGCAGGGCCGAGCTCGAGCTCCGGCTGGCCGAGGTGCTGACCCATCAGGGTGACCGGGAGGGAGCCATCGCAGCCTTCGAGCGGGCCCTGCCCGAGGTGGGCCCCGAAGCCAGGCTGAAGCTGGGTCGCCTGTCCCTGGCCACGGGGGACGTTCGCCGGCTGCGCGCGAGCGTGCAGCCCCTGCTCGACAATCCCGCGCTGCGCTTCGAGGCCCTGCTGCTGCTGGCTGAGGGCGAGCAGATGGGCGGGCGTGGCTCGGCCGGGCGAGAGCGCCTGCAAGAAGCCGCCGCGCTGGCGGCCCAGGAGAAGCTGCCCGAGCGAGAGGCCAGGGTCCATCGCCTGCAGGCCAGCGCCCTGCGAGACGAGGGCGACCTGGTCTGGGCAGCGGACGCCTGCGAGCAGGCCGTGAGCCTGCTGCGACCGGCGGGAGAGAGCCCGGCTCTGGTCGAGGCTCTGGAGCAGCTCTTTAGTCTGCGCCTGGAGCAGCAGAAACAGGCCGAGGCCGAGAAGCTGCTGCGCGAGCTGGTAGCCGTCAGCGACGTCATGGACGAGCCGGCCCCCCGGGCCCGGGCCCGCCTGCGACTGGGCCGACTGCAGATCGAAAACCATCGCGCCTTGGAGGCGGTGGACTCGCTGAGCCAGGCGACCGAGCTGGCCCCCGAGAGCGAGCTGCGAGCCGAGATCTTGACCGAGCTTGCCACCGCCCGACGGCTCCAGGGTGCCGGCGAGATGGCGCTCGAAGCGGCCGACCGGGCTGTGACCGAGGCTCGTGCAGCGGCCTCGAGCGATGTGCTGGCCAGGGCACTGGTGGCTCTGGGAGAGCTCTCGGTGGACGCTCAAAGGTGGAACCAGGCCCAGCAGGCCCTGGAAGAGGCCCGGGGACTTCTCCCCGACGACCCGCGGTTGCTCAAGGCCCTGTCGCGCCTGCACGAGGAAGGGGCCCTGCATCAGGTGCCCGGGCTGAGCGTCGAGGAAGCCAGGCGGCTCCGGCGGACGACCCGGGAGCGAACGACCCCGGTCCTGCCCTGGAGGCTCTGGCCCTGGCTGGGAGGCTCTCTGGCCCTGGTGGCTCTGGCAATCTTCGCGCTCTGGCCCCGCCCGGGTATCCTGCAGGTCGAGTCTCATCCGACCGGGGCCGTGGTGCTGGTGGACGGCAAGCGCCATCAGGCGCCCTGCGCCCTCAAGCTCGACTCTGGAAGTCACGAGGTCAAAATCGCCTTGCAAGGCTACAAGACGCATCTCGAGCGGGTCGAGCTGGGCGCCGGCCAGAGCTTCAAGCTGGTGGCACGCCTCGAAAGCGCTTCGGGCGCGGTCCGATTCACCACCCGGCCCGGGGGAGCGAAGATCTACCTGGAGGGTCGTCTCAAAGGGGTCTCTCCGCTCGAGCTGAAGGGCCTGCCTCCGAAGCACTTCAAGGTGCTGGTTGTCAAGGAGGGCTATCTCGATTACGCGGGAGCGGTGGATGTAGTGGCGGGCAAGACGCGCAACCTGTCGGTAGACCTGAAGAAGGCCCCTTAGGCCGCCACGCCTTGAACGCTTCAGGAATTGGCGCGGCGCCGTTCAACAGTGCAGGTCGTCGGGAAACAATTTGACCTCTGGCCAGTTTCACCCGCATCATGAGGATTCGTGCCCTGGCTCTGATCGTGCTGGCCCTGGCGGTCGCCCGGGCCGCCCCCGCCTACGACCCGCTCCAGCTTTCAGCCGGGAAGACGACCACGCTCGAGCTGAGGGTGGCCGGAGAGCGAGAATTGCCGCTCTTGGTCTACCTGCCCCCCGGCAAAGGCCCGGATCCGGTGGTGCTGTTCAGCCACGGGCTGGGCGGCTCGCGCTACGGCAGCAGCTTCCTGGGCAAGCACTGGGCCGCTCGCGGCTACGTGGTGGTCTATCTTCAGCACCCCGGAAGCGATGCCTCGGTCTGGCAAGACGAGAAGGCGGGTCGACGGCTGGCGGCCATGAAGAGCGCGGCCAGCGCCGAGAACTTTCGCCTGCGCGTGCAGGACGTGCCCCGCGTGCTCGACGAGTTGACCGCCTGGAACCGAGCGCCCGCTCACCCGCTGGCGGGTCGGCTCGACCTGAGCCGGGTGGGCATGGCGGGTCACTCCTTTGGAGCCGTCACCACCCAGGCCGTGGGCGGGCAGCGCTTCCCCCTGATGGGGGCAAAATGGGCCGACCCTCGCATCCGAGCAGCACTGCCTATGAGCCCGAGCGCCCCCCGGGCGGGGGATGTGGACAAGGCCTTCGAACAGGTCAAGATCCCCTGGATGCTGATGACCGGAACCGAGGATAGCTCCCGCATCGTCAACCTGACCGTCGAAGAGCGTCTGGCCGTCTACCCGGGCCTGCCTCCAGGCGGGAAGTACGAGCTGGTGCTGCACGGAGCCAGGCACTCGGCCTTCACCGACCGGCCCCTGCCAGGCGAGCGAGGGGGACGCAACCCCGATCACCATCGCTTTATCCTGGCCCTGAGCACGGCCTTCTGGGACACCTACCTCAAGGAAGATCCGGCCGCCCGCAAGTGGCTGGATGGAACCGGGCCACGCGGCTTGCTCGACGAAGAGGATCGTTGGCAGCACAAGTAAGGCGTCCGAGCTACATCAGGGTAGCATTCTTTGAGGGTCGGTCGCTACCATTGCCTCATGGTGGTGCACTCGTCGACCTCTGCCCTCTTCGTCCGGCCCTCGCGGGCGACAGCGGCGCCCGAGCGAGATCCGGTGACCGAAGCCCTGGCCGAAACGGATGGCTCGGCGCGCCTCGAGAAGCTCCTGAAACTGTGCTCCGAGGCCCGCACCCGGCAAGACATCTCGCAATGCCTGGGCCGCCATCAGGCCGAGCTGTGGAACCTTCCTCCCAGCAACGAGTATTCATCCATCGACCTGGTGGAGCGCCTGGCTCCGCACTGCCCTCCCCCCGAGAGTCTGGACTGGCTCTTTGAGAAGTACGGTGAGCGGTTGGCGGTGGAGGGGCCGAGCATCGGGGCGGCCCGCCGCTCGCTCGAGCGGATCCTGGACATTCGCCCCGACTTTGTGGACGAGGCCGTCAGGCGGCTGTTTTCTCCCTCACCCGAAAGGGAATTCACGACTGCCCAGCTGGTCTGCCTGAAGGATCTCATCAGCGATCGAGGCTGGATTCCGAGCCCCGAGCAGAAGGGTATGCTGCTGGAACGCCTGGGCAGCGTGGACCTCGTGGGAAGGGAAGGCCAGGACCTGCTGGCGGTGCTGGTGGAGCTGAAGAAGCAAGACCCGGGGGCGATCCCACCAGGTCTCGGCCGCGAGCTGCTCGGACGGTTGCTGGCCGAGCCCGATCCGCCCCTCTACACCGTGGCCGGAGGCCCCAATCGGGGCTTTTTGTCCCAGCCCATCTACCAGCTGGCTTTCCCGGACGAAGAGCTCGAAGGCGAGCTGCTCGAGCAGGTGAGCCAGGGGTCTGAGAATGCCCTTCTCGTGCTGGCCGGCTCGATGGAGTGGACCGGCGGAGCCGCCAGGCTAGGCCGTCAGCTCGCGCCTGAGTTCGCACGCGCCCACGAGCCCTGGATGGACGAGGTCTTGTCACACGTCCTGGCCCGCTGGCTCGAGCACCCCTGCGCCAGCGCTGACGAGGCTCTGCAGCCTCATGTGGCGCTGGGCCAGCGCTATCAGACGCTGGTCCAGCGTGAAGAGCCCTACTCCCCCCGCTGCAAGCCCCCCACGGTGAGCGTGGCACCCGAGTGGCTGGCCGGAATGGCCGACTCGATGGACACGGTCGAGTCGCAGGCCCGGCTGGTGGTGGCCTTCCGGGCCGCCAAGCAAGACCCGGCTCTGGCCGGGAAGCTCGTCAGCGAGCTGACTCCCTGGCTCAACCAGAATCAGGCCCCCGCCTGGACGGAAGCGGCCGCGGCCTTCCGCGGCCTCAAGGACCTCCAGCTAAAAGAGCGGG
This sequence comes from uncultured Burkholderiales bacterium, assembly GCA_964471395.1. GTDB lineage: Bacteria > Vulcanimicrobiota > Xenobia > Xenobiales > QWHO01 > QWHO01. Next base: position 36,764 of record CAYYHB010000012.1, read on the forward strand.
TGCGCCAGGCGAGCGACCTGCGCGAGGTGCTGACCGCCTTCAGCCCGGGCTCAACCTGGCTGGAAGCGGCCCGGGAGCGCTACCCCTCGGAGCTGGCTCAGCTCAAGCCCCTGCTGAGCGGCATGGCGGAACAAGATCAGGCTGCCTTCGCGAGCTCTCTGGCCAACCGCCAGGAGCTCGAGGGGGATCTCCGCTGCCTGGCCAACCTGACCGAACTGCCCGCCGGCGAGCGGCTCGAGGCCGTGACCCAGGTGCTGCGCGCGCCCGCCTTCTTCACGCGTCTCGAGCAGGCCGCTCCCGGCTCTCTGGGCACCTGTCTGGAAGCTCACAAGGAGCTGTGCCGTCGGATCGAGAGCGGGATGGAGCCCGAGATCGCCTTCCAGCAGGTGGCCGCTCCCCTGTTGCTCGACAGCCTTGCGGGCGACTGCAGAGCGGTGGGGATGGTCGATGGCTACCTGGTGGTCGGAGGCTCGCGGCTACGCAACCGCTGCTGACGCAAGATCCCCTGACCCACCCTGAGGCATTCGGATGGTCCTACCGGGAATTTTCGCGGTACGGGGCGGAGAGGTCAGTCTACGCACTAGCCAGAGCCGTACCGGGAAATTTTGGGCGTAGCGCTCGAATCGGGTGGTCCGGCGGCTCGGTTTTTGCTCTTGAGCCGCACCGAGCCGACCTGCACACCCTGACGGGTCAACTCCACGCGCTGGGAGGTCTGGGTCCGGCCGGGAATCAGGTAGTCCATGGTGGCGCGTTGGCGGGCCTGCTCGACCGGCACCCCCTCCCCCACCAGTCGCTCGAACTCGGCGCAGGCCCGCATGATGGCCTCGTGCTCGGCCTCGCCGCCAAGGCGAAAGCTGAACTCGCGGAACAGGTCTTGATCGCCGACTGAGGAGGCATCGTAGCGCTTGCGAGGGTCGGAGGAATACTGCGCCGCCCAGTGGTCCGGTGCCAGGCGCTCGCTCCAGAGCTCGAGCGCGTCGTCCTCCCCATGGGCTAGCAGGCGCTCCACCAGCGGTCGAGCCTGCTCGAGCGACGAGGCGGCGAGCTGCTCTTTCAGAGCGGCGATCTCTTTGCTGCGGGCCTCGGAGGTGAGGGCCTGAAGCGGCCCGCTCAAGGAGTGAGAGAGATACGGTTGCAGGGCAGCCGACACTCCTGGATCGCCCAGCAGGTGAGCCAGCCACAGCGCCTCCTGTGCCGAGCGGGGCAGATCGGAGAGGTCAGCCTTGCTGGCCCGGGCGGCCTGCACGAACTCGTGCAGCAACGCGCTCGCCTGCTGAGCCTTCTGCTCGGGTGAGAGCTGGGGGCTCAGACGCTCGAGCACGGGACGGGTCTGGAACTCGAGGCTGCTGGGAATGACCCGGTGCACCACGCTGCGCAGGTACTCCCGGGCCGCCTGGATCTTCTCGGGGATCTCGGGCGCCTCGCCCATGCGGCGCATCTGCTCGTTCTGGTGCTCGCTCCGAAAGGTGTCCACCAGGCTGTCCAGAGCGGCGTTGTCGTGGCGCCGCTCGAGCTCTTGCATGGCGATGGGACGGATCAGCTCGCGGTGGTGGCTCACCGAGCCCAGCGCCAGAAGAGCCCGCTGGTCGGCCGGCGAGAGCTTCTGGATGTCGCCCTGGTAGGCGCTCTGGAGCTTGTCGGCCAGGCTGCGGGCAAAATCTTGATCGAGCAGGGCGGCGTAACCTTCCCGGGTGACGCCCAGGGCCATCACGTCGCCGGCGTAGAGGCGACGAAGCTCCGGCTCGAGAGACAGGCGGTCAAGCAGGCTCTGGCGCAGGCCGTCCAGCCCGCCCGGTATCCGCCCCAGCGCCTCCA
>CAYYHB010000012.1:38678-45809 GCA_964471395.1 uncultured Burkholderiales bacterium
CGCTCGAGCAGGCTGCGATAGAGCAGCGCGTGTCCCTCGCGCGCTCCGTGTCGGCTGGTGGTGGCCAGGAGCGAGTCCTTGTGAGGCGCGAAGTGACGGCTGACCTCAGGCCGTTTGCTGGCCAGAATTGCGCTCAGAGACTGGAACGCCTTGCGATCGCCCGCCTGATTGGTCAGCTCCAAAGCCACCTGGTCCGCAAGATCCGGGTCCGACCAGGTCAGCCGGTCAAACGTCTCGGCCGCCTGCTCGCGCTTGAGCGAACGGACCAGGAACTGGGCCCGAGGGTTGGTGAGCTGCACCGAATCCATAGCTTCGAGCAGCATAAGGCGCGGCGATGAAAAGCGTTTGAAAGGCTAAGGACTTTGCACCGGGACCAGCAGCTCGGCGCGCTCAGTGCCAGGTGAGAACAAAAGCTCCAGCCCCCCGGGAACGGGCTCGGCACGGACTCCCTCCGCGCTGCTCGGAGCCGCCGCCCCACCCACGAGCTCGAGCCGGTAGCGCTCGCCCGGGCGGCCCTCCACCACCAGCCTCAGGCCCTCGGGGAGGGACTGGCTGCGCAGCACCCGCAGCCCCCGGTTGGGCGCTCCGTGCTCCGGAGGCGGGTGATGCACGGCCACCTCGGCCCCGCCCCGCACGCTGATGCGCACCTCGCCCCGGGCGCCGGCGCCGGGCACTTCCACCAGCACCCGCTGGCCGTCCCCGAAGGGCTCACCAGCGGGCTCGGTCAGCGCCTTGCGCGGCACCACCACGCCCAGCGTCAAATCGAGCCGGGGAGCGCTGTGCTGCCAGGCGATCACGCGAGAGTCCCCCTCGCGCCGGTGGCTCAACTGCAGGACCCCTCCCGCCACCGGAACGCGCGACACGGTAAACGAATCCCAGTCGGCCGGTGGCTGGGGCACGAAGCGCACATGGCTGGCGGCCCGGTCCACCTCCAGCCCCAGGAGGCCCCGCACCAACGGGGTGGCTACCATGGCCTGGGACCATACCTGGTGGTGGGATGAGCGTCCGAAGGGGGCCATAAAGTCGCCCGAGATCAGCTCGGTCACGTAGCCCAGGGCCCCGCTGGTCGAGAGGTGCACGTTGGCCTGCAGGGCCTGCCAGCCGATGTGGGGACGCCCGTAACGGTAAGCGGCCATGCTCGCCCAGCCGGTGAAGAGAGGCCAGACCGAGCCGTAGTGGTAACTGAGCGGGTCATACAGTTTGCTCTGATTGCTCAGGATGCGATGGCCCCAGTCGGTGGCCATGGCCCGGCCGCCCAGATGGTCGAGCGTCGCCTGCGCGCGGTCGCCCTCGAGCAAGCCCCACCAGAGGGGCACGGCCGAGAGCACGGTGTCCTCGTCCACCACGCCTCCCTGAGCCAGCTCCTCCAGGCGAGCCTGACGGCGGGCCAGGGAGGGCCCGGGCTCGGCCTTGCGAGCCGGGTGGGGCCGGTCGATGGAGAAGGCATAGAACCCGCGCGAGGAAAGCCAGGTACGCGCCTCCACCGCTTTGCGCGTGGTCTCGGCGCGCTCGCGGGCCTCGGCGGCCAGGCGCTTGTCGCCGCGCGCCTCGGCCAGCTCGGCCAGGCTGCGGCAGGCTTCGATCCAGCAGCCCTGCAGGTAGATCTCTTGATCGGGCGGATAGAGCGCGCCCCCCTCCACCCAGGCGTGGCCCACGCCGGTGTTCTCCACCAGGCCGTCGCCGTCTTTGTCGGTGGCGGCGGTGAAGCGCCAGGCTTTGAGGGCCGCCTCCCAGCTCTTGTCCAGGAAGGCCCGGTCGCCCGAGGCGCGGTAGTAGTCGGCCAGAGCGATCACGTAGAGCGGGGTGGCGTCGGAGGAGGCCCAGCCGAAGGGATAGGCGTTCCACCAGTCCACCAGCGAGGCGCTCTGGGAGATCTCGTGGGGCACCTTGCCATCGGCGCGCTGGAACTTGCGCAGGAACTCCAGCGCGGTGCGGGTGGTGGCGAAGTCGCCGTAGGCGGTGGTGGCCAGCACCGTCCACAGGGCGTCGCGCCCGAAGAACCAGGCGTAGCCCGGCCGCTCGGAGTCGCCCGAGGTGCGAAATCCCGCCACCAGCCCCGTGCCCAGAAGGGGATTGGTCACCAGCCCTTTATCGATGCCCACCTTCGACCACTGGTAGGCCTGGTTCAGGTCCCGATCAGGGGTGACCACCTGCACCGTATCCGCCAGCAGCTTGCGGTAGTGGGCCACGTTGGCGTTGTAGTCGGCGGTCAGCCCCCGCAGCAGGCGGTCGTTGGCGGCCCGGGCCTCGGACAGGCCCTTTACGCTGCCGGTGACGACGATGGGGAGCGGCCCGGCGCCCACGGGCAGGTCCACCACGAAGCGAGCCGGCTGGTCGCGCGGCTCTTCCTGATAAGGCATGAGCGTGATGTCGCGCGACCCCGGGCAGGCGATCACGGCTGCAAAGCGCCCCGACTCCTCGGTCAGGCTGTAGCGTCCGTCAGCGAAGGAGAGATTGCCGGTCTGGATGCCGGCCGGCCACATCAGCTTGAGGCGAGGGCGAAACTCGCCCGTCACGGTCATGGGCAGCAGCGTGTCCACCTCGAGCAGCATGGCCACGCCCGGCTCGTGGCGCGAGGCGAACAGGATGTGGCGAGCGGTGAAGGCGCTGTGCGAATAGGTGAGGATGGTGGCCTCGGGACGCACGGTGATGTGCTTGACGAGCTCGGTGGAAGGGACCGGGCTGGGATAGCCCTCGAGCGAGAAGTGGAGCTGGAAGTCCTCGAGCACCTTCATGGGGTAGACCCAGGCCTCCAGCTTGCGCCCCTCGTAGCCGAACAGGGCGGCCCGGGGGCCGCAAACATCCATGAAGGTACCGGCGTGAATGGGGCGCGAGAGCTCCAGCCCGCTCTCCTCGAGCGGCGCCGCGCTCACCCGCGAGAGCAGCAAGAATGCCAGGAGCAGTATGGTCATGGAAGCCTGGCTCATGGGAGGGCCTTCGGGTCGCCGCGGTTAGCTCTCCTCCTCGGGAAGGGGCTCAAACAGAGCGGCCAGCTCGAGCACCCGGCCTTCGAGCTCCCAGCGGTCCTCGATCCCCAGCGATTCGATGCTGTAGCGTCCGTCGCGCAGACTCAGCACCTCCAGGGTGCAGGCCTCAGGATCGACGAGCAGATAGTAGGGAACGCCGTTCTGGGCGAAGCGGTTCAGCTTCTTGACGCGGTCGAGCGAGCGCGTGCTGGGCGAGAGGATCTCGGCCACAAGGTAGGGCACGCCCTCGAGATACTTCTCCTTGATCTGGCCGCGCTGCTCGCGGCGCAGGTAGATCAAATCAGGCTGAACGGGTGTGCAGCCGGGCATCAGAAGGTCCATCGGGGCATTGAAGATGTAGCCCATCCCTTCAAGCTCAAGCTGGTAGAAGAAGAACTGCAGCCTGCGTGAGAGAATCTGGTGCAGGGTTCCGGGGGAAGGGGACACGTAGAGCACTCCATCCAGGACTTCATAGCGCTGGCCGTCCGTGGGCAGGCTGAGGCTATCCTCATAGGTCCAGACCTTGTGGCGATCGACTTGCACGGTCATGATGCTAAACTTCTGCGGGCCGGGCAGACTCCTTCCAGGATACCGATCTCAGGGAAAAGGACTGGGCCAGAGCGGAATGCCGTAGCTCTCCGGCTCGGTCTCGGCCGTGAACGGCTTGCGATCAAGTTTGCCTTTGACCACGTAGCGCGTCTGAATGACCGTGATGGTGCCCATGTACGTATAGGTCCAGAAGCACTCGCGGGATTTGCCCTTATCCAGGGAGGCAGGGAGATCGGTCACCCGGAGCGCCATCGGCACCATGGAGCCGTCAATGTCCTGCAGCAGGATGGGCTGGCCACTTCCGTCCAGAAACTCGACCGTCACCTGCAGGGCGCTCATCTTGCCCGAGCCCAGGTTGTGCAGGGTGAAGTGGCCGTCGAGAGAGCGGTTGTCCATACCGCGCACGACGGACGTATCGGTCACTTTCACAGGACTGTCCTGGGCCAGCAGGGAGGGGACGGCAACCATCCCGAGCAGGGTAACGAGGAAGAGCCACCACGATTTCATCTGGGCCTCCGCTTCTCCATCAGGCGCAACTGAACCCACTGCCATCGCCTGTTCGTCCTGGCCTCCTGGCTCTCCTTGGGAAGAGCGGGCCCGGACACCGCTTGGCCAGAACGAGTTAGAAGCGCGTCTCGATCTGCCCGTAGAGAATCGGACTTTCTCCCCGCGAGTTTCGGGCCGGGTCGATGGGAAAACCCAGGTCCAAGCGGGCGTTGGTGCGCTCATTGAAGCCGAAACGAAACCCGAAACCGGCGCCGTTCAGACTGCGAATCGGGACCTCACCGAACTGGGGGTTCTTCAAGGTGGCGGTGCCATGATCGTAGAAGGCGGTGATCTGGAACAGTTGCGGGTCGGAGAGCGGAGAATAGCGCAACTCGGCGCTCACCGAATAGCCGTTGTCGCCCAGCACCTCGGCCAGCGGGTAGCCACGCACAGAGTCCGGCCCTCCGATCGCGAACTGCTCGGGAATGAGGAGGGGCTCGGTGCTGACCTGGCCGTTGCCGCGGAATACGGCGTATAAGCCCTCTTGCAAGGTCTGGATGCGCACCGCGTCAAGGTTCAGCTTGGTGAAGCCGCCGGAGGCCCCAAGGCGGCTGGCCAGCGGGTCGGTCGGGTCGATCCCTCCCAAACCCTGCGTTACCGAGGCGCGCATGATGCTACGGCCGTCGACATTGCGCCAGTCGGCCGAGTAGCCCAGGCGCAGCGTGGCATAGCGGTCCTCGTTGAAAGGGATGCCCAGGGCTGTGTTCTGAACGTCCTTGTAGGTGACGTCACCGAAGAGGTCCGAGCTGAAGATGAACGAGCGATCGAGCGCGCGGGAGAACTGCAGGCTGTATGTGTTGGCGCGTCCTCGCACGTCCAGGGCCGTCAGCAGATCGCCCACCGAGAAGGCGCCGCTGGCATACTCGAAGCCCACGCGGGTTCCGTCAGAATCGACCGGCACCATCCAGCGAGCCTGGTAAAAGTTGGTGCCGCCCTCGGGAAAGCCGTAGGCCGTGCGCAGCAGGAGCTGATCTCCCCGGCCCAGCAGCGGGCCGACGTCAAGCGTCAGGCCGGTGCGGTGCTCGCCAACGGAGGCGTTGCCAAAGTTGTTGTAGTCGAGCCCCACGTGAACGGGGTCGTCTTCCTCCAGCTTGACGGTGATGTCGACCTCGCCGGGCTTCTCCCCCTTCTTGAAGTACGCCTGGCCCTTCAGGTTGGGATACTCGTTGAGCAAGAGCATGGCGCGTTGAAAGGCCGGTCCGTTAAAGCCGCTCTCGGACACCGTGTCGGCGAAGTGGTCCTGGATAAAGGCCTGATCGTAGCGGTCGGCACCCTCGATGGTAACACGGTTGATCTTGCCCTCCAGCACCGCGATGCGCACCCGGCCATCCACAAAGTCTTGAGCCGGAATGATGGCCCGGGTCAGGTAATAACCCCGGTCCTCGTAGAGTTGGGTGAGCTGACCGGCAAGCTCCTTGAGGTCGGCCAGGGTCAGATCCCTGCCCTCGTATGGCGCGACCAGGGCTCGCACCTCCTCTTCGCTCAAGCGCGAATTACCCTCCACCATGATCGACCTGACCAGGATCGTACGGGGGGCGGCGGTATCCACTGGAGGTAGCTGACCAGGACCGGTCTGGGCCGTGGCCGTCCAGGGCATGAGCAGGGTCAGCAAGGCGCAAAGCAGAGCTCGCTTCATTCGGAGTCTTCCCACACGACCGAGCCGCGGATCACATCCAGCCAGCTCTGGGCGTTGACCACGAAGACCACGTCGTAGGTATAGAGCATGCCCTCGGAGGTATTGGCCAGTTTGGGGTCGTCCTGAGCCAGGATGGAGGCCGACAGCAGGCTGGAGCGGAACTGGCTGTCGAAGGCCCTGGGCTCGTCCAAGAGCAAGAGGTTGGCCGCGGCGGGAGGCAGCGGGTCGAGGATGTCGCTGCCGTTCAGGATAACCGCGCCCGGGGGAGTGTTGCCCAGGACCAGTTGGCCGCCGCTCGCCAGGTTGACGCTGACCGAGACACCGTCCCGCGAGCCTCCGGCGGTGGCGGTCAGCACGCCCGGAGCGCCGTTCAGCTGCACCTCGAGCGGGTTGGTCGCCTCGCCGATGATGCCTCCCGCGGTAAGGTTCGCGTTCTGGGCCAGAATGTTGGCGCGCACAGTCGCGCCGTCGTTGGCGTCGATGATGTTGCCGCCGGCCACGACCGTCACGTTGGTGGGAGAGGCCGTTGTACCCAGCAGGATGTCCTGCCCAGAGGTGAGCACGACTTCACCGGTGCCACCCGCGAAGGAGAAGATCTCGGTGGAAGGCCCCTCTGCGTGCAGGTAAACCGAGTCGGTCTGAGAGGCGGCGACCACCCGCCCGCCATCGAGCTCCACGGGATCGGAGGGATCTCCGATGCTTCCGCCCGCGTCGATCAGGGCCGATGGGCTCCGAATGTTGCTCGCGGCTCCGTTTCCGTCCACCACCGAGCCCCCGACAAAGAGACCGACGAGGCGATCGACACCAGCCGAGGACTCCACGAGGCCCAGGATCAGATCGCCGGTGGTGGTGATCTCGATACCACCCAGCGGCTGGGCGTCGGTAGAGACGGCGGAGATCAAGTTGAGGTCGCCCAGGTTGTGGATGGCCGTGACGGCAGAGTCGGACTGCAACTCGAGGTTGCGCACATCGAGCTGGAGTGGCGCGGTGGAAAGGCCATTGCCGAACGTCCCGGCGGTGAGGGAGGCCGACTGAGCCGAGAGGCGGCCCGAGGAGCTCGGGTCATCGAGGATGCCTGGAGATGTGATGTTCACCGTCTGGCCCGTGAACTGGCCGAGCAGAGCGGTATCCATGGAGGCCGGGTCCACGGCAGTCAAGTCCAGGGTTCCCGTCGTCTGGCCTTCCAGGCGGAGCCCGAACGGGAACGGCGCCCGCTCGAAGTTGATGGCCGCATCAGCGCTGTCGAGCGCGAGCTGACCCAGGCCCACGACGTCCAGCGACGCTCTCCCGCCGGCGTTCAAGGTCAGCATGTTTTGAAGGCTGCCCGAGACATTCACCTCACCGGTCTCGAGGTGCCCCGAGTTATCGGCGTCTCCGACGGCGTTGCCATCCAGAATGTTGCCGCCGGCGCTGATCGAGATGGGAGCGGCTGCG
>CAYYHB010000013.1:0-43057 GCA_964471395.1 uncultured Burkholderiales bacterium
CATACAGGCCGAGTCGCTCAAATAGTCGACCACGACTGGGCCAGAGTTTTTACCGTGGGCAGGAACCCGTCCGACCTCCGGGTAAGCCCCCCGAATGGAAAGCGATCTGAAGGAAAAAGCCCTGGCCCTGATCCAGATGGCCTGGGCCGACAAGTTCTGGGCCCCCGAGGAGGAGAAGCTGGTCACCAGCATCCTGCTCCGCGCCGGTTGCCGCCCCGAGGACCTGGAAGGTCTGGCGGCCTCGCCCCCGCAAGCTGACCCCAAAGAGATCGAGCGCATTCTGCCCGACCGCGAGAGCCGCCTTCAGGGCATGCGGACGCTGATCGCCGTGGCCTTCTCCGACGGTGTCCTGACGGCTGCTGAGATGGACCTGATCGAGAAAATGGCCACCCGTCTCGAGCTGACCTCTGAGGACCTGGAGATGCTCCGCACCCAGGCCCTGGACATGCTGAAGAGTTAACCGGCCGGACACCCATTCCGGGGGTCCGGCATGCAAGGCTAACAAGCGATGCTGACCTCCATCCCGAGCCAGGGGTTTCGGCTGGCCCTTCCGGCCAGCTCCAAAGCTAGCGATCCACGCCTGAGCATCGCTCTGGACAACCTCGAGCGGGCCGGCTGGAGCTTTACCCTGAACCGGGCCAACGACTTCAGCTCGGGCCAACCGGCCAGCGGGGCCGAGGTGGAGGCCTTCCTGGCCCGCCCCAACCGCCAGCTCGACCGCTCGATGGGCGACCGCCTGGTGGCCAGCCGGTCGGGCGGAGGCTACTTCAAGCTGGTGCGCGCCGACGAGGTGGCGGCCCTGGACTTTTTCCACGGCACGGGCTCCACCGAGGGGCTGGAGCGCCCCGAGCTGGCGCGCAAGGTCAAGGAGCTGGAAAGCGGCGGGCTTAAGGTGCAGCCCGGCGGAGGCTCGGATGTGCCCGGCCACGATGCCTACAGCGGCTACCTGGCCCTCAGCCGGGGTGGCTCGGCCAACCTGATGCTGGGGCGCTACACGCTGGTGAACGTGAACACCACTGACCCCGCCGAGCTGGACGCCAGACTGGCCCCCTATGCCGAGAACCTGGAGCACTTCCGCCGGGTCCTGCTGCCCGAAGCACAGGCCGAGCGGCTGCAGGAGTTCATGCTGGGCGATGTGGCCCGGGCCCTGCGTCAGCCAGTGCACGGACTGGCGCTCGAGGAGCGAGGCCAGCACTTCCTGCAGTTGGCCGAGGACGTGCGCCAGGGGCCGGACGGCAAGACCTGGCTGGCCGACCGCACCGGCCGCGCCCTGAAGCTCTACGAGCACCTGGCCAAAGCCGCCCCCTCCGACTTTGCCGGCGCCGTAGCCCAGTTAGGCCGGGTCACTCGAGTGGTGGGAGCCGAGCAGGCCCTGAAGGTCAGCAGCTATCTGCTCGATGAGCTCCCCCACAAGAGCTTCTACGCAGAAGCCCGCCAGGAGCGCGAGGACACGCTACTGGCCCTGCTGGGCGAGAGCCTGCCGGTGGAGGTGGCCGTACGCTTGACCGAGCGGCTGGCCCTGTGTCCGCTGGGCGAAACCCCCGAGCGCCGGCGCGAGGTCTTCCTGGACCTGGTCAGGCTGCATCCGGCCCAGGCCGAGGTGCACCTGGACAACATCCTCACCTTTCATCGCCCGGGAGCCGACCTGGGTCAGGGCGCGGCGGCCTACCGGATGCTGCTCGACGGACTGGTCACCATGGGACGGCCCCAGGAGGCTTCCGACGCCTACCGCTTCCTGCAGGAAGGCCTGCGCCTCGGACGTCTGTCAGGAGCCCTTGAGGACCTGATCGCCGGCTACCTGAGCAACCTCCTGGTGAGCGGCAACCCGTCCCAGGCCCGGGCGGCCATGGCCGGCGATCAAGGCCAGGGCGTGCCGGTCGTGCGCCAGGAGAACGGGGCGGTCCAGGTGGGAGCGGTTCGGGTTCCGGTCCGCCGCAAAAGCGCCTGATCAAGCGGCCCGATTACCCCGCCTTCGAACGCGGCCTCATGCGGGCGCGTTGCTACCGCACCAGAGCTGCACCCCCGGACCGTGCGGGCCGAATGCAACCTCAGGCGGGAGCGTTCGGATCGGCCACCGGGCCCTCAGTCGAAGGCTGAGCGGTTTCCCGGGGGTCGGACTGCAGGGGCGGCAGCTCGGGAGGATGGCGCCGGCGCCACCAGCGCAGGCCCAGGGCCACCATCTGGGCCAGCAGCACGGGCGGGAAGATCAGCATGGGCACCAGCAGCGCCAGGGAGATGGCCTGTGACATGACCAGCTCGAAGGCAAACCGCTCGACGTGGGGCTTGAGGTGTACCCGGCAGATGGAGATCGCGATCTCCTCGGAGGTGACCAGGCCGTCCTTGTCGGTGCTGTGCAGGTCCTTGACCACCGGGCGGATCACCTTCATGCGCTTGTCCACCGAGCTCTTGGTCCACCAACCGATGGTCCAGCGGATAATGAAGCGCGAGACTCCGGCGGCGCGACCCTGCCTGTCGGCCCCGATGCGCTGGTTGACCTGATCGCAGGCCTCGTTCTCGAGCCATTCAGGAAGGCCCAGGGCCAGTTGCTCCACCTGCTCGAGCTTGACAGGCTGGGCGTTCTCGAGGTAGGTGCGGGCCTGCACGATCTGCTCGGACTTCTCGGCCGTGGGATGGCGCGAAGCCGAGATGGCCAGACTCACCACGGTCTGGAATGCCAGCTTGCCCGACTGCTCGACCAGCGGCTCTTTGTGCACGAAGGATTTGACTTCGATGGCCAGCCCGGCGGTCAGGCCGGCCAGGGCCATCAGGCAGGGGATGCCGGTCACCCAAACGGCCACCACCGTCCAGCGATACAATGGGTCGGTGATCAGGCCCATGTCCAGCCAGCCCCGTCGGAACAGGAGCTTCCAGGCCAGGCAGGTGATCGCGATGCCCATCACCACACCGGCGCAGGTGCCAATTCCCAGCCACAGGAGCAGCTCACCCACGTTGCGGGCCATGCAGTCGAAAACTAGCCGAACGGTCTGCACTGTCAAGGTTGTTCTCGCTGGCGACAGGAAACCCCTCACCGGTCAGTAAACCTCGTGTCGATGTCGGAGGCTGAACGGATCCAGCAGTTGGAGCGCGAGCTGATGCAGGCTCTGGAGAGCCTGCAGCAGGCCGAGCGACGCATCACCCAGCTGGAAGAGCGCAGCCACCACGCCGAAGTGGTCGACGAGGAGACCCACAAGCTGGCCTTCGAAGACCCCCTCACCGGCCTGCCCAACCTGAACATCGTTCGCCAGTACGTGGAGATGAACCTCAAGCAGGTCTTCCGCTATCACCGTGCGGCCGCACTGCTGGTGGTCGACCTGGACCGTTTTCGAGTCATCAACGACGCGCTGGGCTTCGGCAGTGGCGACGAGCTGCTTCGCCAGGTGGCCGAGCGCCTCAAGACGGCCGTGCGCGACTCGGATATCCTGGGACGCAAAGGGGAGGACGAGTTCGTCATCCTGCTCACCCAGATCGACGAAGAGGTCTCCCAGGAGCCCGAGCTCAAAGACCGACAACGCCAGCAACTGGGCGACCGGGCCCGCCACGTGGCCGAGCGCGTGGCCGAGGTGCTGGCCCCTCCCTTCGAGCTGCAGGGCCAGAAAGTGCATCTTTTTGCCAGCGTGGGCGTGAGCCTGTGTCCGGGCGACGCCGAGACCCCGATGCAGCTCTTCGAGCACGCCGACGTGGCCCTGTCTTACGCCAAGGAGCAGGGACGGGGACGCTCGCTGCTCTTCAGTCCCGAGTTGCAGGAGCTGCGGATGCAGAAGCTCTTGCTGGAGAACCAGTTGCGGTTGGCCCACACGGAAAAGCAATTCATGCTTCACTACCAGCCCATCGTGGAGCTGTCCAGCCGCAACATAGTCGGCGTCGAGGCCCTGCTGCGCTGGCAGCACCCCCAGATCGGCATGCTGGGTCCACGCGACTTTCTGCACGTGCTGGAGGAGACCGGCCTGATCATCCCCCTGGGTGACTGGGTGCTGCGCGAATCCACCCGCCAGCTGCGCGCCTGGGGTGACCAGGGTTTCGACCTCTTCATGACGGTTAACCTCTCGCCCCGTCAGCTGTTGCAGGCCGACCTGATCCCCATGCTGCTGGAAGTGCTGGGCCAGAACCAGATCGAGCCGAGGCACCTGGTGGTGGAGATCGCCGAGAGCGCGGCCACGACCATGGACCCCGAGCGAATGAGCCGGGTGCTGACCGACCTGGGCGAGGCCGGGGTGCGGGTGGCGATCGACGATTTCGGCACCGGCCTGACTTCCATGAAGACCCTGCGCCTGGAGCACACGCGCCTGCTCAAGCTCGACCGCACCTTCGTGGCCGGCATCCCCGGCGAACGAGCCAGCATGAGCGTGTGCATGGCCACCATCCGCCTGGCTGCCAGCTTGACCATGAAGTCGCTGGCCGAGGGGGTAGAGACCGAGCGCCAGTGCAACTATCTCACCAAGAATGAGTGCGACCTGGGCCAGGGCTTCTTCTTCTCGCCGCCCGTGGCGCCTGACGAGATCCCCGACCTGATCCGCCAGGGCAAGCCAGGAGCGGAGATCATCGGCATCGGTGGCTGAGCTGCTCGAGGTTCCGCTCTTCCTGCTCACGTGCACCCTCGACAACGGGCTGACCCTGACCGAAGGGCTGTTTCATCCCGAGATCTCCCGCTGGGGCAGCAGGAAGCGTCCCTCCACCCGGGCCCTGGCCGAGAGCCTGCGGGTGCGCATCGAGCGAATGAGCCCGCTGGAGGTGACCCGCCGACTGCCCCCCGAGAAGGCCCGGCTGGCCCGCTGGACCCTCGAGCTCCCCCCTCCGCGCCGTTCTCTTGCCTGGCAGGGCAAGCTCCAGCTGCAGTTCCACGCCCTGATCTATCCCGTGGCCAACTCCTGGGCGGCCTACGTGCCGGCCCTGCAGAGCGAGTTCTTCGCCACGGAAGAGGCCGGCCTGGAAGAGACCGCCCGCTCGGAGCTGCTCGAGGAGTTGCTGCGGCGCCGGCTGAACCGTCTGGACGCCCTGGTTTTCCTGCAACGCGTGCGCTCCCTGGTGGCCAGTGAATTTCCCGTGCAGGCCCGTCGCCGCACGCTGCGCCAGCTGGCCGCCTGCCAGGCAGAGAAGAAGCCGCCGGCGGTGCTGCGCCAGGTGGCCACCGACCTCAGCCTCGAGAAGCTGACCCCGCTCTATGAGCGCACTCCCCAGCTCGACCGGCTGGCGGCCCAGCTCACCAGCAGAAATCCTCGCTCGGTGTTGCTGGTGGGCCCCTCGGGGGTAGGCAAGTCGGCCCTCTTCCGCGAGCTGGCCCGACGCCGGCGCGACTACCAGCTCGAGGCCACCCCCTTCTGGGAGACCAGCGGAGCCCGTCTGATGGCCGGCCAGGTGGCCTTTGGCAAGTGGCAGGAGCGCTGCCGGCGCCTGATCGCCGAGGCGGGACGGACACGCGCCATCGTGCACCTGGGCAACCTGATGGAGCTCTGTCAGGTGGCCCGCCACGAGACCAATCCCTTCGGCATGGCCGGATTCTTGCGCCCGGCCCTGGTCCGAGGCGAGCTGCTGGGGGTGGCGGAATGCCTTCCCGAGCAGCTCAGCCAACTGGAGAAGGAACAGCCCCACCTGCTGGAGGCTTTCGTCCGTCTGGACCTGGAGGAGCCGAGCAGGGAAGAGGCGCTGAGCATCCTGCTGCAGTGCGCCTGTGACCTGGGCTTCACCGGTCCCACCGAGACCGCCCGGCGGGTGGAAAGCTACCATCGCCGCTTTGCCGCTTACTCGGCCTTTCCCGGGCGAGCCCTGCGATTTCTGCGCGCCCTGGTGCAGCACGACCGTGAGGCCACTCCGGCCGAGGCCGCCCGGGCCTTTCACCAGGAGACCGGCCTGCCTCTATGGCTGCTCGACGAATCCGTTCGCTTCAATCCTGAGCATGCCCAGAACTGGTTTGCCAGCCGGGTCCTGGGCCAGCCGCGAGCCACCTCGCTGGTGGTGGATCGTCTGGCCGCCCTGAAGGCCGGCCTCACCCGGCCCGATCGTCCCATCGCCTCCTTCCTGCTCATCGGGCCCACCGGGGTGGGCAAGACGGAAACCGCCCGGGCCCTGGCCGAGTATCTCTTCAGCGATCGCAATCGCCTGGTGCGCTTTGATATGAGCGAGTTCAGCGATCCCTGGGCGGTGGAGCGCCTGATCGGCCCTGAGGGGCTGCTGACCGCCCGGGTTCGCGAGCACCCTTTCAGCGTGGTGCTCTTCGACGAGTTGGAGAAGGCCCACCCCGACTTCTTCGACCTCTTGCTCCAGGTGCTGGGGGAAGCCCGTCTCACCGACGCCGCTGGGCGGCTGGCCGACTTCACCAACAGCGTGGTCTTGATGACTTCCAACCTGGGAGCCCAGGAGTATCAGAAAGGCTCGCTGGGCCTGCGCGCCCAGAGCGCCTCGGCCGAGCGCGAGTTCACCGAGGCGGTGCGGGCTGCCCTGAGGCCGGAGTTGTTCAACCGCATCGACCAGGTGCTGGCCTACGAGCCGCTCGCGCCCGAGACCGTGCTGGCCATCGCCCGCCGCGAGCTGCAGCAGGTGAGCGCCCGGGAGGGGGTGGCCAGTCGCCCGGTCCGCCTCGAGCTCTCTGACCAGACCGCCCGGCGGTTGGCCGAGATGGGCTACGATCCCCGCTACGGAGCGCGTCCCCTCAAGCGTGCCCTGGAGCGAGAGCTGCTCGCTCCCCTGGCGGAGGAGCTGAACCGCCATCCCCCGGAGCTCCCCCTGGACGTCTCGGTGCAGGGCGACCTGCAGCTCACCACAAGCCTGCGCCCGACCGGCTACGATCCCCTGGCCCGCGCCCGCTGGGCCGGCACGTCCGTGGATCGGATCAGCTCGACGAGGCGGCTGGGCCGTCAGGTGCAGTCCGGCCCGCTGGTGACGGCGGTGCACAACGAGCTGCACGCCCAGCGCAAGCGTCAGCGTCAGCAACAGCCTGTCTATCATCCAGGCCAGAGCTTGCTCGAGCGCCTGAGCCAGTGGCTGAGTCAGGTGGAGCAATTGGAGGAGCAGGCCCTGCTGCATTTCTCCGAGAGTCGCCGGGGCGGCGATTTCGACGCCGAGCAGCTGTTGGCCGTCCAGAGCCGCGCCGAGAGCGAGTTGGACACACTTTTACTCGCCTTCTACGAGCGCCAGAAGCCGGGCCGGCTCGCCACTGTCGGCATTTTCAGCGAGCGCTCCGAGCTGGTGCTGACCCTGGCTCGCGCCTACGCCTCGCTGGCCGGGCGGTATGGATGGAGGCTGAAGATGGAGAGTGTGCGTATCCGCAAGGGCGACCCTTCCGACCCCCTGGAGCGGCGGCCCGAGAAGGACAGCTTCCTGGCCGGCCAGTCCTCGGTGCTGGGAGTCTTGCTGAGCCTCGAAGGCCGCCTGGCGGCCGCTCGCCTGCTGGGCGAGTCGGGCCCTCAGGCCTTTGTGCGCGGGGAGGAGGTGCTGGGGTTACTGATTGCGGTTCAGGCAGTGACCCTGGAAGACTATCGACCCCCCGAGGGGGTGCACCGCCGTGGATTCACCAGCCACCAGGGGCGCCAGCGTCTCTATGACCGCGAGACCCGCACGATCCAGGACCCGTTGCTCAGCCTCAATCGCAGGTGGACCGACAACCTCGGAACGGCGCTGGGCGAGCTGATCGACGAGCGGTTGCGACGTGAAGTCCTGGAGGCTGCTCTCCCCTGACGGCGAATTCTCCACCCAGATGAAGTCCAACCAGCCCCCGGGCATCTCCGACATTCGGCTTTTGAACTTCTGCCTGGCGCTGTCGTTCTGGTTAGCGGTGGCGGGCTGGCTAGGGCTGTTCCACTTCCTGACCCCCGGGGCCGCCAGCACTTTGCTCGTCGAGAAGCGCGAGCCCTCTCTGAGCGCGGCGTTCTGGATCGGCTCTCTGGCCTACCAGAAGGCCTTCATCGCGGTCGCTGTGGCCCTGTTGCTGGCCCTGGGCTGGCTGCTGGTAGGCTATCTGCGCAAAGCCTCCTTGCGCCAGGGCTGGGTGCTGCCCGTGCTGATCGCGCTGGTGCACGTCGGGGCCGTGGCTGCCCTGCTCCAGCTCATGGTTCCGGTGTTGCTGCAGTGAAAGATGCCCTCAAGCGCTACCTGATGGGGATGCACACCGGGCTCTGCGCGAGCGCCATCTTGCTGGTAGCCTCCTGCCTGGCGGTGAGCTGGCACTACCGTTGGGTCTGGATGTCCCTCGACCTGGCCCGGAGCCCCCTGGGCTGGGTGCTCGAGCAGCATCCGAGCTGGAAGCTCGCCCTGCTCGCCGGAATCCCGGGCCTGGCCGGGCTGCTTATCATCTGGGCGGCTCTCGGCCTGCTGGTAGCGGGCCGACGCAAGATCAGAAGCTCGGATCGTCCCTGGACGGTCGCTTACGGCTCCACCTTTTGCTTCATCTTCGTGCAGGTGTGCTGTTTGGTCTGGATGAGCCTCTTCTTGCAGGCCTGGCCGGCGCCCGACCCGGTGCACGACACACCACCCCCCACCGCCAGTCCCTCGGCCAGTCCCTCAGCTAGCCCCGCAGCCAGTCCCTCGGCCAGCCCCGACGCCAGCCCGAGCCCCTCCGCCTCCCCCGCGCCGTTGAAGAACCCCTTCGCCATCGGCTCCAGCAGCCCCAGCCCCTCGGCCTCCCCGGCCGCGATCGACCCGTTCCTCCCCAGCAAGCCCTCCCAGCCCGTGGCGGGAGTGGGCACGGGTCGCTATGTGGAGTTCTTCGACGGCATGACCCTCACCGTGGAGCGCGAGTTCGACCTCGGTCGCCCTTCCAACCCGCGCCAGTTCACTACCCGCGACGGGACGCTCTACTGGTGCGACGGGGCCCACCTGACCGCGGTTGACCTGACGCAGGGCGCCTCCACCTGGCGGGTCGACACTACCGGGGAGGAGGAGGTGCTGGCCGCCGTCAGCGGCCTGGTGCTGACCCGCGGGCCGGGCAACAAGACCTTCGCCCATGCGAGCTCCAACGGCGATCTACTCTGGCAGCACCCGGGAACCATCCTGGTGGATGGCGACCGGCTCTTCCAGGCAGCCGCCAATGAGCAGAGCCTGGGCAAGCCCCTGGAGGGCCCCGCCACCGTGCTGGCGCGGCTCGACCCTCAGACCGGCAAGCCCAAAGGCGAGCTGGTCAAGCTCAAATGGCCCCTGCTCGAGCCCCAGGTGGACTCGGCCGTGGTGGTGGGGAAAGCCACCGATACGCCCATGCTGCACATTCTGGACGCGACCACCGGGGGGCTGCTCTGGAGCTCGACCGACGCCGGGGGCTTCCTGGCCCGCACCGCTCGCCTCTACATCAGCGTCGAGGAAGGCACTTACGTGCGCGAGCTGCGCACCGGAAAGCCGCTGGCCGCTGGCCGGACGCTGGCCGGATCGGTAGTAGCCTCCTTCGCTGGCAGCGCAGTCATGCACGACCCCGTCAAGCAAGAGCTGGTGGCCTATGACCCCGGCAACGGCGAGGCCCTGTGGGGCTGGGAGCAGGTGCGCGGCTGGCCTCTGGTGGGCCGCGAGGGGATGCTGCTGCTGGGCAGCGAGAACGGCGCGCCTTTGTTGATCGCCTACGACGGTAAGGGAGGACAGCTCTTCAAGGGACCGCTCGATCCGGCCCTGGGGCTTCGGGGCGTGCTGGGCGCCCGGGACAATACAGTGGTCTTGCTGGTCGAGAAGCAGGCGGTGGCGCCGTGAATCTCAGAGCCGGTGTCCCCACCTTCTTCCAGTCGACCACGCCCCTGCGGGCCGCACGCACGCCGTTAACAGTCCGCACAGAGCCTCCCGCCCAGTCCGGTGAGTCGGTGCAGCTCTCCTCGGCCCGGAGGCCCCGCCCGGGCCAGCCGGGGCGCCTGGCCATGATCCGCCAGAGCATCGAGGCGGCCCTGGAGGCCGCCGGCCAGTTTGCCACCGGACCCCTGGCCCAGTGCGCCTGCAAAGTCCTGCAGGGCAAGATCAAGCCTGCTCCTGCGGCCGTGCCCGACAGCGAGCTCGGCGAGCTGCCTCCAGCCCGGGTACAGAGGCCGGTGATATTCGTGCCGGGCTTCCACACCCCCATTGAGCGCTTCGACCCCCTGGTCGAGAAGCTGAGCGGGGACAACAACGGTCCCGTCCACTACGTCCGGCAGGGCCGTTTTTACGCCGATTGCGAGTGCACCCAGCCGGTAGACAAGGTTGGACCAGAGTCCAAGGTCTTTGTGTCCGTCTTCTCGGCTTACAACCTGGCCCCCGACGGGGGGGGCGCCGACGAGCTCGCGCAGAACCTCGAGGCCATGCGCCAGGTGACGGGAACGGGCAAAGTGGACGTGGCCGCCTTCAGCATGGGGGGCCTGACCACGCGAGAATACCTGGACCGGGGAGGAGAGGCGGTAGGCAAGCTCCACATGGTGGGCACCCCCAACCACGGCTCGGGCCTGGCCCGCATCACGATGGGTCTGCTGGAGGGGAAGGCTCGCGGCTACGAGGTGGACCTTCTGCTCGGTCTCAAGCACGTCGAGGCCGACGACGAGCCGGCCCTGAAATGGCTTTCTCCCAACTCGCCGGCGCTGGCCCGCCTGAACGAGCGCTGGCCCCACCAACAGTCTCGCCTGGAATCGGCCCGCTGTTTCGGCACCGACCACAAGGCCACCGTGGGAAATCGCTTCATGCTGCAGCCCACCTGGGGTGACGGCATGGTAGCCGCCTCCAGCCTCGAGCTTCCCGGCCTGCCGGTGCAGATGCTGGAGGACAAGAAGTACGCCCTGCACGGCAACCTGGTGGTCAGCCCCGAGTTCTACCTGGCTCTGCGCGACCACTTCGGCTGGTAACAGATAGAAGACCCTTCTCCTGTCGTCGGTGAACTACTGGTCGTGGCGCAGCTTGCGGTAGCGGTGAGGAGCAAAGGCCGACTCACCCAGCCGCTTGCGCTTGTGCTCCTCATACTCGCTGTAGTTGCCCGGGAAGAAGAACCACTTGCCGTCGCCCTCGGCGGCCAGGATGTGGGTGGCGATGCGGTCGAGGAACCAGCGGTCGTGGCTGATCACCACCGCGCAGCCCGGGAAGTCGAGCAGAGCAAGCTCCAGGGCGCGCAGCGTATCCACATCCAGATCATTGGAGGGCTCGTCGAGTAACAACACGTTGCCGCCGCTCTTGAGCACCTTGGCCAGGTGGAGCCGGTTGCGCTCTCCGCCGGAAAGCTCGTGCACGCGTTTCTGCTGGTCGGACCCCTTGAAGTTGAAACGCGAGGCGTAGGCGCGGGCGTTCACCGAGCGCCCCCCGAGCTCGATGTCCTCCTTGCCGTCGGCGATCTCCTCGAAGACGCGGCGGTCCGGGTTGAGGTCGTCGCGCGACTGGTCCACGTAGGCGAGCTTGACGCTGTCCCCCACCTTCAGGCTGCCCGAGTCGGGCTGCTCCTGGCCCACGATCATGCGAAACAGGGTGGTCTTGCCGGCGCCGTTGGGGCCGATGATTCCCACGATGCCGCCCTTGGGCAGTTGGAAGGACAGGCCGTCGATCAGCTTGCGGTCGCCGAACCCCTTGGACAGGTTCTCGGCCTCCACCACCATCGAGCCCAGGGGCGGGCCGGGGGGGATCTGGATCTCCACGGTCTCGGGTCGGTCCTCGTAGACCTGGGCGGCCATCCTCTCATAGGCTTCCAGGCGCGCTTTGCTCTTGGCCTGGCGGGCTTTCTGCGAGAGGCGAACCCACTCCAGCTCGCGTTTAAGCGACTTCTGGCGGGCCGACTCGGACTTTTCCTCCTGCTCCAGACGAGCCTGCTTCTGCTCCAGCCAGGAGCTGTAGTTGCCTTTGAAGGGGATGCCTCGGCCCCGGTCCAGCTCGAGAATCCAGCCGGCCACGTTATCGAGGAAGTAGCGGTCGTGGGTGACCGCCACCACGGTGCCCTCATACTGGGCCAGGTGCTGCTCGAGCCAGGCCACCGACTCGGCGTCGAGGTGGTTGGTGGGCTCGTCGAGCAGTAACAGATCGGGCTGCTGCAACAGCACCTTGCACAGGGCCACGCGGCGGCGCTCGCCTCCGGAGAGGATGCTGACCGGGCTATCCAGCGGCGGCAGGTGCATGGCCTTGGCGGCGATCTCGATGATGCGGTCGAGCTCCCAGCCGTCGCAGGCCTCGATCTCCTCCATCAGGCGACCCTGCTTGGCGAGCAGCTTCTCCATCTTGACCTCGTCCATCTCTTCGCCCAGTTGCTCGTTGACCTCATCGTACTGGCGCATCAGCTCCATCACGTCGGCCGCGCCCGAGCGAATGTTGTCCATCACGTTCATGGACTCGTCCAGAGGAGGCTCCTGGGGCACGTAGCCGACGGTGGCGCCCTCGGCGAGCTCGGCGTGGCCGTCAAACTCGCGATCGGCCAAAGCCATGATGCGCAGGACCGTGCTTTTGCCGGCTCCGTTCATGCCCAGAACGCCGATTTTAGCTCCCGGGAAGAAGGCCAGCGTGATGCCCTTGAGAACTTCTTTCTGCTGATACACCTTGCGCAGATCGTGCATGGTGAAGATGTATTGGTACGACATAGGCAGGCGCACTTCGAACCCCGGCTGAAGCGGCCCTGCAGGTCATAGGGCAAATGCCCCTGGCCAGAGGGGCGATCTGGGAGTAAACTTTAAGTATGAAGTTGCGTCACCACCTCTTCCATTCCAAGAGGACGCCAGGGCACTGGCTCAAATGGGTGGAAGCCGGCAGCGGACCCACCATTTTTTTCGTGCACGGCTGCTCGGGCAGTTGGACCAACTTCACGCCGCAACTTGCCGACCTTTCCAGCGATCACCACGTGGTGGCCCTCGACATGCGGGGGCACGGCTCCTCTCCCTGGCCCGGGCCCTCGCAGTTGGCCGATTTCGAGACCGACCTGGAGGAATTCGTCACCGAGGTGCTTCCGGGCCGTTTCGTGCTGGTGCTGCACTCCTTTGGGGGCTGCGTGGGAGCGCGGCTCGCCGCCAACTTGCCCGACCGCACTGCAGCGGTGGCGTTCTTGAACACGGCCGGCTCGATTCCCAAAGGCCCTACCTATCGTTTCCTGCAGTTGATGAGCTCACGAGCCCACATCCTGAGCGAATCCATGCCCAACCTGGTTTCCACCAACTCCGAGGTGAGCCAGCACATGCTCTACCACACCCTCAAGGAGTGGGACGTGTGGGACTGCTACCCCAAGATCGAGGTCCCCTCGCTGGTGGTGCTCGGTGCGCTCGACCCCCTCATTCCGGTCACCTCGGGCCTGCGCATGGCCGGGCTCTTGCCCGAGCAAGAGCTGACCGTCTTCCCCCTGGGAGGCCACGTGTCGATGTGGGAGCAGCCCCGTCGCCTCAATGCCATGCTGCGGGCCCTGGCCCGCCGGGTCTTGCTGTCCCGCGTGGCATAAAAAAAGCCCGCCGTCAGGCGGGCTTTCCTGCAGAGTCAGGACTAGAAACGGCTCTCCACGTAGTAAGGCAGCATCGAGCGCCAGGTGGGCCAGTCGTGAGGCATGTCGTAGCCCCAGATGTCCAGCTCGTGGGGAATGCCCTTGGTGTGCAGCAACCACGACAGGTGGCGGCTGGCATTGGGATTCTCATAGTCGCCCTGGCCCGTAACGATGTGGATGTGCTCCTTATGTCGCAGCATGTGCAGGTAGCCGCCGTTCAGGCCGGGGAGGTACTCCACGATGTTATTGAAGAAGATGTTCTCGTCGCCGTAGCCTTCCCCATGGAAGTATTCACGGATGTCGTAACAGCCGCTCATGGCAATGGTTCCGGCGAACAGGTCGGGACGCCGCAACACCTGGTTCATGGCGTGGAACGCACCCAGGCTGGCACCCGAGGTGATGACGCCGACCCTACCGCCGCAACTGTTCCAGATGTAGGGGATCACCTCATTCTCAAGATAGCTGTTGTACTGGGCCTGGCGCACGCCCATCCAGTAGGGATGCTGATGGCGGTTGAGCCAGGCCTCCTTGTTGATGCTGTTGATCGAGAAAACCTTGACCTTGCCAGCGTTGATCTGGTGCTCCAGGGCGTCGAGCATCAGAAAGCGCTCGTATTCGAGGAAGTCGGCAGCAGCCGTGGGGAACAACAAGAGCGGGAAACCCCAGTGGCCGTAAGTGACAATGTCCATATAGCTGCCCAGGGACGGGCTGTACCAGCCGTCGATGACTCTACGCATAGTGAGATTAACACTCCGATGTGGGATGAATTTCAAACAGGAAACCGCGAGATTATATCCATCCCGGCCCTGGCCGTCTAGACTTCCAACGAACATTTTTTCTGAGCCGGGGTACCCGAGCAGGTTGCGGACCTTGAAGCTCCTGGGCAGGCGGGAAGGGAAGAGCTGCTCGCTGCCTGATAGACCCGGGGGAGAGCGGAAGGCGCGGCCGAAGGGGGCCCCGGGTCAAGGTGAGCTCCAGGCTATGCTGGGCGAGGTTCAGCAGGATGCCGCCGTGGCGTAGATGCTGGCCTTCTCGGTCCGCCCGAGTCTCTAATGCAATTCTAACACTTCTCCTAGCATTCTCTAACGGGCCCTCGGCTACCCTGGCAACGATCCCGTATACGTTTCGTATTAACTCATGATGGAGGTTGGAGCTACATGGCCACCAAAACCAAACTGAATCTGCGCCCGCTGGGCGAGCGCGTCATCGTCCAGGCAGTGCCCCAGGAAGAGAAGACCGCCGGGGGCGTGATTCTGCCGGATACCGCCAAGGAGAAGCCCCAGCAGGGCAAAGTGATCGCCGTAGGCAAGGGCATCACCAACGACAAGGGCGTCGTCACCCCCCTGACCGTGAAAGAGGGCGACCGCGTGCTGTATGGCAAGTGGACCGGCACCGAGGTCAAGATCGATGGGGAAGACTACCTCATCATCAAGGAGAGCGAGATTTTCGCCATCCTTTCCTGATCCCTGACGACCAAACAAGAGAATTCATCAATCAAGGAGAACCCATGGCTGCAAAACAGATCCTCTATCACGAGGATGCCCGTAAGAAACTGGAAGCTGGCGCCAACAAGCTGGCTGACGCCGTGAAAGTCACCCTGGGACCGCGCGGACGCAACGTGCTGCTCGACAAGAAGTTCGGCAGCCCGACTGTGACCAAGGACGGTGTCACGGTTGCCAAGGAGATCGAGATTGACGATCCGTTCGAAAATCTCGGCGCGCAGCTGCTGCGTGAAGTGGCCTCCAAGACCAACGACGTCTCCGGCGACGGAACCACCACTGCCACCGTGCTGGCTCAGGCCATGCTGCACGAAGGCATGCGGCAGGTCACGGCCGGCGCCAACCCGATGTTCCTCAAGCGGGGCATGGAGAAGGCCGTGGTCAAGATCGTCGAGGAGATCAAGAAGCTCTCGGTCAAGGTCGAGACGGCCGAAGCCACTGCCCAGGTCGCGGCCATCTCGGCCAACAACGACGCCTTTATCGGCAAGACCGTGGCCGACGCCATGGAGCGGGTCGGTAAGGACGGAGTGATCACGGTGGAAGAGTCCAAGACTCTGCACACCGAGCTCGAGCACGTCGAGGGCATGCAGTTCGACAAGGGCTACATCTCCCCGTACTTCGTGACCGACTCCGAGAAGATGGAAGCCGTCTTCAGCGATCCCTACATCCTGATCTGCGAGAAGAAGATCAGCGCCGTTTCCGACCTCTTGCCCCTGCTGGAGAAGCTGGTGCGGATGCAGCGCCCGCTGGTCATCATCGCCGAGGACCTCGAGGGCGAGGCCCTGGCCACTCTGGTGGTCAACAAGCTGCGCGGGACGATGCAGGCCGCTGCCGTCAAGGCTCCTGGCTTCGGTGACCGTCGCAAGGAAATGCTCAAGGACATCGCCATCCTCACCGGTGGCCAGGTGGTCTCCGACGAGTTGGGCCACAAGCTCGACAAGGTGGGTCTGGAAGTTCTGGGTCAGGCCTCTAAGGTCAAGATTACCAAGGACGAGACCACCATCGTCGAGGGCAAGGGCTCCGAGGCTGACCTCAAGGGCCGCATCGACCAGATCAAGCGGGCCGTCGAAGAGACCGACTCGGACTACGACCGCGAGAAGCTGCAGGAGCGGCTTGCCAAGCTGGTGGGCGGCGTGGCCGTCATCCGCGTGGGCGCGGCCACCGAGACCGAGCTCAAGGAGAAGAAGCACCGCATCGAAGATGCGCTTTCGGCCACCCGCGCGGCGGTGGAAGAGGGCATCGTCCCCGGCGGCGGCAGCACCTTCATTCACCTGCTCGACAAGCTCAAGAGCCTCAAGCTCGAGGGCGATGAGGCGTTGGGGATGGAAATCGTGCGCAAGGCGCTCGAGAGCCCGCTCAAGACCATCGCCTCCAACGCCGGCGCGGAAGGCTCGGTGGTGGTCGAGAAGGTCAAGGAGCTCAAGAGCGGTCATGGCTTCAACGCTCTGACCGGCGAGTATGTGGACATGATGAAGGCCGGTATTGTGGATCCCGCCAAGGTGACCCGCAACGCTCTTCAGAACGCCGCATCCATTGCCGCGATGGTGCTCACCACCGAGACGCTGGTGGCCGAGCTTCCCGAAGACCAGAAGGGCAAGACGCCCGCTTCCGAATACTGATCGCGCGAGCTCGTCTTAGAAGGCCGGTCCAGAAGGACCGGCCTTTTTTCATGGGTGCGCCTGCAGCCAGAGGTGCAGCCAGCGCAGGTAGATCCAGCCCGGGTCGGTGCGGCGAGCCTCGGGCGGATAGCCATTGGGCCACTTCTTGTCGGCCAGGTCGAGAAAATCAGCCACTACCGGGCGCCCCAGGGAAACGTCGTTGTGGCCGTAGACCTGCCGGGCGGGGATGGAGAACCGCCGCATCAGCCACCTCACCAGACAGAACGAGGCATAGAGCTGGCGGGGACGGCTGAGCAGGTCATCCTGGTTGAGAGCCACCAGCTCCACCGAAAGCGCCTTGTGATTGACCCCGTAGGCGCCCGTGCACCGGAAGTCGAGCGGCAAGAGCTGGTAGATCGTGCCGTCTTTGTCCACCATCAGGTGAACGCTTGGATGACCAAAGCTGACTCCGGTCCCGTTCCACATGCCGCCGCCGCGCACGAAACCGTTGTAGACCCCCGTGGCCGAGGAGGTGACCGTGAAGTGCATGCAGATCGCGCTGGGACGGAAGCGCACCCGTGCATCGCCATAGTGACGCAGGAAATACTGGCTGTATTCGGTCTCCCACTCCTCATAGGGTAAGAACCAGGGCTCCAGGATCGGCTCACGATAAGGCCTGGCCAGCAAACTCCGGGGAACGGGGTGGGCCAGATCGATAGCCCAATTCATGGTTGCCCGCCGCAGAGCCAGAACGTCTTCGGTATCGGGCCGGGCGCTGAGCGCCCAGAGCAAGAGAAGCCAGACCACGGAGAGTGATTCGCAGCCCCGCAGGAAAGCCCTCGCCACGAGCGAATGCCCCGCCCTACCTGCATTTAATCTGAAGGAGCGAGCCGTGTCCAATCCGCACCTGACCGACTACAACGAATCCGAGCGCACCGAGTACATGATGGTGGTGGCCTCCATGGCCGGAGCCGATGGCGACGTGACCACCGAGGAGATCTATGCGATCCGGGCGCTCAGTCTCCACTTCGTGCTCGGTCCCGAGGCCCGGGGACAGGTGATGGCCTCTTGCACCGCTACTCCCGAGGAGATGGAGCAGGTCATCAAGCGCTTTGCCGACAGCCGACTCAAGTTCAGCCTGCTGCTCGATCTCGCCAACATGGCCTGGGCCGATGGCGCCCTGAAAGAGCCGGAAGAAGCCGAGATCCATCGCCTGGGCGGCTTGATGCAGGTCGAGGCCCGGCAGATTAAGGCCGTGCTCAGCTTCGCCGAGACGCTGAGCAAGAGCCCCACCCAGGAGCAGGTCGAGCAGGCGCTCAAGTCGATCGAGGATGCCGGGGTCGACCGCAACGCGCTGGCCCTCTCGGCCACCCTCTACGCTCAGCAGGGCAAGTACGCCGCTGTCAGCGCGATGTTCTCGCTCAGCTAGGGCATGGATCTTTCCGCTCGAGTCCGAGCCCTCAAGCCCTCCAGCACCCTGGCGGTAACGGCCAAAGCCAAGGCTTTGAAGGCTGCCGGCGTGGATGTGATCAGCTTCGGAGCCGGCGAGCCCGACTTCGACACCCCGGCCCACATCAAGGCCGCCGCCGTCAAGGCCCTGGAGCAGGGCAAGACCAAGTACGAGCCCTGCGCCGGCACACCGGAAGCTCGCCAGGCGGTGGCTCGTTACATGACCACCCGGCACGGCCTTCCGAGTGGGCCCGAGAACGTCCTGATCTCGTGCGGGGGCAAGCACGCCCTTTACCTGGCCTTCATGGCGATCATGGACCCGGGGGACGAGTTGCTCTTGCCCGCCCCCTACTGGGTCAGTTACCCCGAGCAGGCGCGCCTGGCGGGTGCCACGGTTCGTGAAATTCCAGCCCGGGTTGAGCACGACTTCAAAATCACCCCGGAGCAGCTCGAGCAGGCCATTACGCCCAGGAGCAGGGTGCTGGTCATCAACTCGCCCTCCAATCCGACCGGCACGATGTACTCTCCGGCCGAGCTGAAGGCCCTGGCCGACGTGGTCGCCCGCTACCCCCGCGTGGTCGTCTTTGCCGACGACATCTACGAACGGCTCGTCTACGGAGACGAGCCCTTCGTCAGCTTCGCCACTTTGAATCCGGCCGTCGAGACGGTCACCTTCAACTGTCTGAGCAAGAGTTATGCCATGACCGGCTGGCGTATCGGCTTCACGGTAGCTGCGCCCGGCCTGATCAAAGCCATGGACGGCCTGCAGGGCCAGATGACCTCCAACATCACAAGCTTCTGCTTCCCGGCGGTGGTAGCCGCCCTGGATGGTCCCCAGGACGAGGTGGAGCGGATGCGCCAGGCCTTTGCCCAGCGCGGCGCCCACATCCATCGCCGGTTGAGCGCTCTTCCAGGTATCCGTTGCCCGCGCCCGACGGGCGCCTTCTATGTCTTCCCCGACGTCCGCGAGGCCGTTTTCGGAAAGCTCGATCCCGCCGGTCGTCTGCTCGATTCGGCGGCGGCTTTCGCCGAGAGCCTGCTCGAGCATGCCCAGGTAGCGGTCGTGCCGGGTGAGGACTTCGGGGGACCCGACCAGGTGCGCCTCAGTTTTGCCACCTCGCTCGAGCAGATCGACGCCGGCCTGGACCGGCTGGAAGGCTACCTGGCCAGCTTGAAGCAGGCGGTCTCACGCTGACCTCCAGCCGATGAGGCGTTCCTGCAGGCCTGCGCTTCGAATATTGTCTCTCTGGCTGGTGATCGCTCTGACCGGGCTGGCCCTGGCCCAGCCGCCCACACCCACGCCGGTATCGACCCCGGAGGGCGACCCGGTGCCCACGCCGGTCGACTCCCCCGATCTTCGAGCCGCCAAGGAAGTCCCCAAAGCCGTGGTCACCCTGGACGGATTGCCGGTGCTCACCGTGGGACCCTCCGAAACGCTCGACGCCCCGACCCGTGCCAGAGAGCTGCAGGCCCAGTTGCAAGAGGAGATCGACGCCGATTTCCCGGGCGAGCCCAGCATCAAGGTCAAGCGTAACGGAGAGCAGTCTGAGGTGGTGGTGCAGGAAAAGGTGCGCATCCCCATTCTGGACGGCGATCTGGTGGCCAATGGCCAGACCCGCGAGCAACTCGGCCAGACCTGGCTAAAATCCCTGCGCGCCTCCTTCCGGCTGGCCGCGACGGAGCGGGCCGAAGGCCATCTGACGCGAGTGGTTCAGTTACTGGTCGTGGCCGCGCTGATCGCCCTGGCGCTCGATCTGACGGCTGTTTGGGCCTTCCGCCGCTATCTTCGCCTCCCCGGCTGGGGCTGTCGCACCCTGATCTGGTGCTCGTACCTCGCCCTGGCCCTGACCAGCTTCCCGAATACACGCCCGGCCGGCCTCTGGCTGAGCAACCGGGTCTTATTTCCCCTCTGGTGGTTGGCTCTGGTCATCATCATGGCGGTTGTCGCGCTGCGCCTGGGCCGGCGCACGTTGACCTTCTATTTCTCCTCGATGGAGCGATTCAACGAAATCAATCCGGGGGCCGGGTCGCGCTGGCGCCAGCAACTCTCGATGTATCACCAGCTAGCTCGGATTGGAGTGGGGGCGGGGGTCACGCTGGTCGCCATCTTCCTCTACTTTGGTGTGCTGGGAGTGGACCTGTGGGCCATCGTGACCGGAGCCGGGTTCGTCACGGCCGCCGTCGGGCTGGCCGCCCAGGACATGTTGAAGGACTGGGTAGCTGGCATCAACATCGTCGTCGAGGACCAGTTCGGAGTCGGGGATCTGATCCGCGTCCAGGGCGCCGAGGGCCGGGTGGAAGCTTTCACGATGCGCGTGACCCGCATTCGCGATGTGGAGGGGAGCCTGATCACGATACCGAACTCGACGTTGCGGATGGTGAGCAATCTGTCCAACACGTGGTCTCAAGTCGACCTGAGGATCCCCGTTAGCTACGATGCCGACATTCGCCGAACGCTCGAGGTGATCGAGCAGGAGGCCCGGAAACTTCTGGCTGACTGGCCTGACAAAGTGGCCGAGCCGCCCGAAGTGCTCGGGCTCGATCAACTGGGTGAGTCGTCCTTGGTAGTGCGAATGATGGTGCGGACCTTTCCACTGATGCAGTTTCCGGTGCGCCGCGAGCTGCTGTTGCGGATCAAGGAGCGCTTTGACAAAGAAGGAATTGAGATCCCCTATCCGCAGCGGGTGGTGTGGCTGCGCCAACTGACCTCCAAGGATGAGGAATCGAAAGGCGGGGGCGAGGGAGGCTAACGTGTTCAAAAAGATCATGGGCATGTTCGGGGGCTTAAAGGGAGCCACACTGGCCGAGGCAGGAGAGGTCTCCAAGTGGGCCTCCTACGGGGAGGCCGAATGGAAGGACCTTTTTGCGGGGCTGGTTCAAGCTGGCGACCTCGAGGAGGTTTACAAGCACATTCTCCTGTGCCCGCTCCACTGGTCGGTGGGCCTGCTGGGCTTTCTGCAACAGTCCAGTTTTCAGCCAGCCGATCCGGCCGATCAGGCCACCTACTCCAAGCTGTGCAATTTGAGCCCGGCTCCCGACTGGCCCTTGATGATTCCCCAGCCAGTCCAGGTGGGCAGCCTCTCGCACCGCGGAAAAGGCGTCAGTCTGATCTTCTCCACCGATGGCCAGAATCTGGTGACCATCGATGCCGGCGGAGACATCAACGTCTGGCACGCCCCTGACGAGCGCACCCTGCAGCGCATCCAGCCCACCGCTCCGGTGCCGGTGGAGTCGCGCACCGTGTCGCCCGATTTCAAGTTCTGCACTACCAGCTCTCAGGACGCCATCCGCGTCTGGAATCTGCACACCGGCGACCTGGTTTCCAAGTTTCGCTGGGAATGGAGCGAGGGTACCTCCCCGGCTATTCTCAGCTCGCCGGCCGACTCGGTGATCGCATGCTGGTTCTCCGATGACAAGATCCGATTGATCGAGCCCCTTTCGGGTGAAATCCGCCACACCCTGACCGGTCACGACGACCTGGTAACCAGTTGTGCCTTCACGGCCGATGGCAAGCTCTTGATTTCGGGCGGCAAGGACGCCTCGGTGCGCATCTGGGACGTGGAGACCGGGCAGATGCTGCACTTCCTAGAGCGCCGCACGGGCGGCGAGGCTGTAACTCACGTTTCCCTTTCCTTGGACGGCAAGTTTTTGCTGGTCAAGCGCGAGAACTCGCCCCTTCAGATCTTCGACCCGCCCACCCGGCGTCAGGTCTGCGAGGTCCGCATGGGCAAGGGCGTGGACATGGCCACGCCGGTTTACTCGCCCACCCACGACACGGTCGCCCTGGTGTTGCTGAAGGCCCAGGAAGACAAGGAATCGCAGATGCGCGTGGCCATCTATGAAATGGCCACCGGGCGCCAGATTCGAGACCTTCCGCCAACCTATCTCAACTTCCCCTCCCCGGTCTATTCCGCCGATGGGGAATACCTGGCCGCAACCGGCGCGGATCAGGCGGTGCTGTGGCCGGTCAAGGGTAACGGGCAGGATGCGATCTGCAAGCGGGAAGCCTGGACCATGGCCTTTGCCCCCAACGGCCAGGTCATGGCCGCCGGTGAGCGGGACAAACGCATCCGCCTGTTCAGCATGCCGGAGACTCGCGAGGTCGCCGACCTGGGCTCGTGGCAGCAGTGCCGCTACCTCTCCTTCTCGCCCGACTCGGGTATCCTGGCCGCGGTGGGAGATGACCGCTCGGTCCGAATCTTCCGCGTCTCGCTCACCCAGCCTATGGCTCTGATGGGCAAGCGCGAGGCCGACCTGGCCAAGAAATATGCCTCCACGGTGGAGGGAGAGCCAGGCAAAGCCTGGAGCTACCTGGCCGAAGTTCTGGCCGCCCGAGCCCGCAAGCCAGCCTGACTTTGGTTCCCCGCGCGCCCTCGTCAGGCCGGCTGGAACACCGCAAAATTGGGACATTGTGCCGACCAGGATGGGATCCGTTTCATCAACCTGTTCCAGGGCTACACTTTAGTCTCCTAGAGCCCTGAGGATCTTCTCGCGCAGTTTTGGTGAGCTTGGCTTTGTGGTGCTGCTGAAATATCCGATCACTTTGCCGTCCTTGCCCACGAGATACTTGCCGAAGTTCCAGTTCGGAGTCTTGCCGCTGGCGGTGAGGAACTGATAGATCGGAGACTGCGGCTGGCTGGTGATGTTGACCTTGGCAAAGAGGGGAAAGGTTACATCGTAGCGAGACTTGCAGAAGGTCTGGATCTCTTGCGGTGACCCCGGCTCCTGGCTGCCAAAGTCGTTGCAGGGGAAGGCGAGCACCCAGAATCCGCGCGGATGAAGCTCGCGGTAGAGAGCTTCCAGCCCTTCATACTGGGGGGTGAAGCCACAATTGCTGGCCACATTGACCACCAGGGTCACCTGGCCCTTGTAGCGGCTGAGCTCAACAGGTTCCCCACCAAGACTCTGCACGGATAGCTCGTAAAGACTGCTCGCTTCGGGCGCAGCCGGCGAACCGAGCAGGGACAACAGAACGAGCAGAAGGATGCGTTTCAAGCCTTTGTCCCTTCGATGCGTCCACGGGACTTCCCCGGTCGGACAAAGCCAGGTCCTTGGGCAGACGATCAGAGCTCCGTTGCAGATTCTTTTCATCCCGGGCCGCTAGCCTGAGATATGTTGTTGTCCGCGGGGTTTGGTAAGCTTCCCACCTCCTCAGTCCGCGCTGCGTTGCCGAAAGGCAACGCGGAGCAGGACGAGCTCGCCCATCCTGACACGGCTGGCGCGGCGCTTCGGGAGCTTCTGGCCAGCTCGGGTCAGGCGACGGCTCTGGATAGGGTCCTGGCTCTCCCGCCCGGGCAGATTCAAGGCCTCGAGCACCTTCTGGTCTTCGAGCGAGCCGTCCGCAAGAACGAGTTCCTGCCCAACCGCGGCCAACGGGAGAAGTTGGCCGCGCTCCTGGACGCTCCGGTTCAGCCCAGAACCCTCGCGGTTGCGG
This sequence comes from uncultured Burkholderiales bacterium, assembly GCA_964471395.1. Lineage (GTDB taxonomy): Bacteria > Vulcanimicrobiota > Xenobia > Xenobiales > QWHO01 > QWHO01. The sequence goes on from CAYYHB010000013.1 coordinate 23,341, forward strand.
TGGGCATCCTGAATGCGATTCACGTGCGCGATCCGAAGGCGTTGACCGGGCTGAAGGTGCCCCAGCGGGCCCTGCAACGGGGCCTGACGATGCGGCCCGACGAACTCGTTTGCTCTCCCTGGGATTCGAGCTACTCCCTGGGCCTGAACCTTGCCGGGCTGGTCAGCTCGGACCCCGAAGCTCTCAAGCGACTGTTGCACGACCGCCGTCCAGCTGCCCTGGCGCTGCGCTCCAACATTCCAGGCGCGCTGACTCCGACCGGTAACGAGAAGCTGGATCGCAATCAGAAAGACCACTTGTTTCTGGCTTTGATGGGCGGACTCCCTGCTCGCCAGGCTCTGGTGGAGTGCCGCTCGGTGTGGGAGCCTCTACTGTCCGGGCTGTCTCCGGAGTGGCAGAAGAGCCGGTGGGTCCGCCTCTGGCTGCGAGGGCTGGAAAATGACCAGCTGCAAATGCAGCATCTAAGCCCTGAAGTTTATGGAATTTTGGAGCAGGCCGTCCTGTGCGACGACCTCGAGCGCACCCGCGAAGATCTCAGGCTTGCCTTTGCAGCAATCGCCGACCCGAGCATGATCGTTCCTACCCGACAGGCGCTGGAGTTGTTCGAGCACGGTCGCCAGCGCATGCCTCAGGGAGCCAGCCAGGCAGCCTCGCGCTTTGGGCAGCTGCGGAGCCGATTCGGGCTCAGTCCCCAGGACAGCTGGTCGGTCTACACGGCCACGCACCGGCATCCGGATGTGGCACTCGACCTCTTCGGGGAGTATCTCGGCCGGGAGGGCGTTCAGGCGGCGGCGACGAGGGTAGAGAGGTTGCCCCCGGATCGGATGGAGGAGATCGAGCAGCAGGTGCGGGATGCCTTCCCTGCCGACCGTCAGCTACACCCCCGCATCGCAGCTTGTCTGCTGGCGGCTCCGGGGAACTCCAACGCCATCCTGGCCGGTCTTGAGCAATTGAGGTCGAGGGTGGACGGTTCTCTGCCAGCCTGCCTGGAAGCGGTGCCCATCCTGGCCACCTCAAGCCTGCCCATGGACCGGATCCTGGGGGTAGCCGAGCCCCTGGTCCGTGCGCTGACGGACGAGCCGCCAGCGGTGGGTCCCGCTCTCGAGGTGGCGCTGGGTCACCTGGAGGAGGGAGCCAGCCGGGAGGAGGCCGTTCGAGCCGCCCTGGGCGGCTATCTTCTGAGCTCGGGAAGTCTTCCCACGCCCGGGTCTGTGCTGGAGAAAGCCGACCAGGTGGTGGTTGGGGGCGTCAACATTCGCAAACGCGAGTGGCCTTCGAGCTGACCCTGCCTCAGCTCATCAGGGTCATTCGGGTTCCGCTCCATCCTGGGAACAGGGTCTGGTTGGCCGGCACCTTGAGGTGCCTGGCGGCCACCTCGCTGAAAATGGCCCGGAAGTCGGTGGTAACTGGCAGGTCGCGCTGGTCTTCCAGGTTCTCGCGAGCCAGAGTGGGTACCTGGCCGTAAACCTGGCACCCCTTCACTTTGTTGCCCAGCACGAACAGGCACGAGCCGCGCCCGTGGTCTGTGCCGCCCGAGCCATTCTCGCCGCAGGTTCGCCCGAACTCGGTCATGGTCATAACGCAAACGTGGTCCTGATAGGCCGAGCCGAGATCGGTCCAGAAAGCGGTGATCGAGTTGGCCAACTCGTTGGCCCGCTGGAAGAAGGTACCCTGGCCGGTGCCCTGGTTGACGTGGGTATCCCAGCCGGCCGACTCGGTGAAGGCGATCTCCAGGCCCAGACCGGACTTGATCAGATAGGCGATCTGCTTGAGGCTCTGACCCAGATTTCCATTGGGGTAGACGGCCCCGTTGGCGGGCCGATAGCTGCGCACCGCCTCGCGACTGAGCTGCTTGATGGCCTGGAAGCTGTCCTTGCCAGCTCCTTTGAGCAAATCCTGAGTGGTGTTGTTGTAGAGAGCCTCCAGGCTCTGGCCGGCGCTGACCTTGCCGGTCGGCGCCTCCTGCACGCCGAAGCTGGCCAGGTCGCTCACCGCCAGGGCGGGGAAGTCGCCATAGAGCGAGCGGGGCATGGCTGAGGTGAGCGAGACGCAAGAGAACGGGGTGTGATCGTGTCCCATCAGGCCGGCGGCCCGGTTGAGCCAGCCCGAGCGCGTGCCTTTGCGGCCCGGGGTACCGGTCTCCATGTAGTCCTGGGCGTCAAAGTGCGAGCGGGTGTTGTCGGGCGAGCCCATACCGTGAACGATGGCTAACCTGCCTTCGCGATAGAATCGCTCCAGCCCGGAAAAACCGGGGTGCAGGCCGAAGCGGCCATCCAGGTCGAGCAGTTGCCCCTGGGCCACGCTCATCGCCAGGCGAGGGCGCAGCGTGCGGAGGTTGGGGTCATTGAAGGGGGTAACCGCCATCAGCCCGTCCATGGCGCCGCGCTGGAAGATGCACACCAACGTCTGGGGCTTTTTGGTGTTGGCCGCGTGGGCAGCCCGGGCCAGGAAGGTGGGTGTGCCGCCCAGGGTGAGCGAGAACATCCCCACTGCCCCGGCTTTGAGAAAGGCGCGTCGACTCCACATGCTGACCTCCTACTGTCTTTGGAACTCGGGCGAGCCGAGGATGATGCCCACCACCTGGGCCACCGGCTCCACCGGGCCGGTGCGGGCTTTGCGCGAGCGACGACGGGGGCCCTCCTCGTCGAGCATGGGCGCTTCGGTGGTTGGCTTGTCGGCCTCGGCCACTTTGCGGGCGAATTCGGGGTCGTTCACCTTGGGACCGAGCAGGGCGACCACGCCTTTGTGGTCGCGCTCGGGCAAGAGCAGCCGGGCATACCTCTCCAGCGCCTGGTTGACGTTGTCGGGTTGTTTTCCACCGTTGAGTCGGGTCAGGTCGAACTTGACTCCCGGCACCTGGTGCGAGGCCAGGCTCAGGGCGAAGTTCATCCGGGTCAAGAGCAGCCCGGGGTTGACCCAGTTCTCGCTGCGGTCGGGAAAGCCGGTGGGGGCCTGGTAGGCGTAGAGGGGCTGGCCCATGTCGGTGATCCACTCGTAGAGCTCGCGCGACGGCGCTACCTCGGCGTCCAGGGCGCGCAGAGAGCTGACGGCCAGCTCGAAGGGCGACTTGATCTTTGAGCGGCGCGCCTCGGCGCTCCAGAACTCGGGCGAGTAGATAAGCGTGCGCATGACCTGCCGCATGTCGCCCCGGCTGGATTGGAAGGTGGCCGACAGGCGTTTCTCCAGGCTGACAGGCGGGTTGTCGGAGACGAACCAGCGGGCCAGTTTGCCGGTCACGAATCGGGCCGTGGAGGGGTGAGCGGCCAGGAGGTCGAGAGCTTGCTCGCCCTCTTCCAGCCCCCGGCCGGCCGGGAAGGTTCGTCCCAGCACCACCTTGGTTCCCGAGTCGTGAGCGTCGGGTCGGAATAGAAAGCTGCCGTCGACCACGGCGCCCACTTTCTTGGCCCGCTCGAGCTGAGGCAGCTTGCGCCCGATGACGGCCGGATTAACGGTCCAGCCGGTCAGGATGCGGGCCATTTCCTGCACGTCTTTCTGGGTGTATCCGCCGTCCACGCCCAGCGTGTGCAGCTCCATCAGCTCGCGGGCGTAGTTCTCATTGATGCCTTGAGTCCGGCGCTTCTTGAGCTGCTCGGCCTTCTGTCGAGCCTGGGTCTGCAGGCCTGGGGGCAGCTGCTCCATCTTGTCATCCAGGGTGGTGGTAGCCCCCTTGGAGGCAGTGGATTGGGCGTTGTCGAGGTAGAGCAGCATGGCCGGGTGCTTGGCGGTCGCGCCCAGCAGGCCGCGAAAACTGCCCAGCACCCGCGGGCGAATGGCGTCGCGCTCGTAGCTGAAGATCTGCAGGCGGCACTGGTTGTCGGTCAAGGAGACGTTGAAGTGGTTGAACCAGAAGTCGGTCAGCACCTCGCTGAGTTGGTTCTGCCCGTAGACGGCCCGCAGGATTTTCTGGCTCACCAGCTGCTGGTTGAGCTCGCGCGCCGGGCGGTAGCCGCGCTCGATGCCAAAGCGGATCAGCTTCTGGCGATAGGCCTTGTTGCCCAGATCCTCCCTGTCGTCTTTCGTGACCGCCCCCGCCTGAATGGCTTCCTGGCGCACTTTGGGAAGCGGAGGGTATTTCTCGACCAGCTGCTCGGCTGAGAGCGACATTGCTGGCATCGACTTGAGGCGAGCGGTCAGGGGCGGGGGGTCGGGAAGGTTGCCGTCCAACTGCTGGTCTACCCAGTGCTCCAGGCCCATCTGGACCACCCGGTCGATGTCGCCCGGCCGAGGGCCGTAGGCCAGTCGGTCGAGCAGGTGAGCGGCCGCCTGGCGCTCGGTCAGGCCGGCCTGACGGTAAGGAAGCTGCTGGCGTTGGGGCGGAGGTTGGGCCGGCGCCTGCAGGCCCAGCAGCAGGATCAGCAGACAGAAGAGTGTGGCAGAATAGCGCTTCACGTTGGACTTCCTCCCCTGGGTTCTGGCAAGATAGGACAGGCCCAACCCAGGAAAGTTTCTGGCCCCGCGCCCCGTATCCTGGAACCTCGCCGGCAAAACGAAAAGAGCCCTCCCGTGGGGGGAGGGCACTTTCAGCCGCGGGCGACGGGTTCAGAATCAAATCCCGCGGTCCAGGCGACGAAGTCGGTCAGCCGGCGCTGCTGTCGCCGCCGCGGCCCGCACCACTCTGGCGGCGGACGTAGTCTTCCACGAGCAGCAAGCTGTTGCCGGCGTGCTTGATGATCTGGAGAAGGTTGCTCATGGAGCTGACCTCCTCAACCTGCTCGGTCACAAACCACTGCAGGAAGGTATGGGTTGTGTAGTCCGACTTCTCGATGGCCAGACGGACCAGGTCATTGATCTGCTCGGTGACCTTCAACTCCTGGTCGAGAGCGAACTTGACCGCCTCGGAAGCCGAGCTGAAGTCGTTCTTGATGTCGGGAATGCCGGTGATGGTCGGTCGGGCGCCGGCATCCAGGATGTAGCGCACGAATTTCATGGCGTGATCGCGCTCTTCCTCTGACTGGTGGTAAAAATGTCCCGCCAACTCGGGTAGACCCTGGTCGTCGAAATAGGTGGCGATGGCCACATACTGGGTGTGGGCGTGGAACTCGTTGGTGATCTGCTGGTTGAGAGGCTCGAGCAGGCCGCTTTTCAAAAGCATGGTATTGGAAACTCCTCTAAAGTGAACTTCGTAAAGCAGGGCGCGGCTTCTTCGCCCTGCAGATTGGATCCTTTTCCTTGTAGAGTCCCGCGTTGGACGGCTCCGAGCAAATTCATGAAGCGTTCAACGCGCCTTAACGGCCTAAATCACGGCCATTTTACGTTGCAGATACTGGCCCAGCAGGGCCGTGAGCAGCTCTGGCACCAACTGCATGCGCTCGGGCGTCTCCACGTAGGCCACCCGCAGTTGGGTCCGTCCGGGGTTGGGCTCCACCGAATAGAACCCGTCCATCGGAGCGGTCAAGAGAGTGAGTTTCTTGCCGTTGAGCTCGACGTAACCCTCGGTGGCGCAGTAGAGCACGAAATCTTGCCCATCGAAGTTGGGGTCGACCCGGCGCACGTCCACGATGCTGTAGAGGGCGGCGTCTGGGCGGGATATGATCAGCTCGGGATTCAGCTCGCGGGTGCGCCGGGTGAACTCCTGCATCATCTTGAAATAGTAAGCCCGCTGGCGACTGAACCAGTCCTGCAGGGCGGGATGGTCGACTTGGGCTAGAGCCGCGAAAACGTGCTGTCCCAGCGTGTTGGAGCAGAGGCTGGCGGTGTTCTCGGCTACACTCTGGGTGTGGAACTCGAGGCTGTCGGTCACGAGCGCTCCGATTCGCAGGCCGCAGGCGTTCCAGACCTTGGAAGCCGTTTCCAGGCTGATGCGCCGACCGGTGATGCCGGGCACCTCGGCTTCGGTGATGGACCACACGCTGGAGGTGCGCTCTCCGGTATAGTGCAATTCGCGGTAGGCCTCGTCGGAGATGAGCCATAGATCGTGCTTGACACACAGCCTGGCCAGTTCGACCAGCGTCTCCTGGTCGTAGAAGTGGCCGGTGGGGTTGTCATAGGGAATGACCACGAGAGCTCCGGGGCGCGTCTGCATGATCCGCTGCTCGATGGCGGCCGGCTCGGGCAGGCTGAGGCGGCCGTCGTCGTCGAGTTGGCGGCAGATGGATACGGTGGCCCGACCCAATCGGCTGGCGAAGGCGATGTAGTTGGTGTAGGCGGCCTCGATCAAGAGCAACGGCCGCTCGGAGCTGCCCGCGGGCCCGCAAACGCCCAGGATGACCAGCTCCATGGCCTGGCTGCCACCGTCGGTCACCTGCACGTGTAGACCCTCGGTGGAGCAGCCGCTGGCGGCAATCACGTTAAGAAAGGCCTGGCGGCACTCGTCGGTGCCCACCGTGGCGGTGTATTTTACCACTCCATCCGAGAAGGTGCGGTTGAGCTGGTGCAGGCGTTCGACCATGGCCGGGTGCATGGGCAGGGAGACGTTGCCGATGGCCACATTGACGGCCTGGGTGCCATCCTGACGGGCGGCGAACTTGATAGAGGCGAGCCGGATGGACGAGGGCTGGCGGCCCTTGAAGTGGTCGGACAGGCGCGGCATATGGTTGCTCCTTCAGGCAGGCTGTCGGGTGCGCCCGCGAGAACCCCTGCGGATGAGCACCACGACCCTGTATCCATGCTACATCGGAGCCGATGCGGTCAAGACCGACTCGGTCGCCTCCGTGGTCAATCCCTACAATCGCCAGGAATTTGCTCGTGTATGCCAGGCTGGCCCCGCGGAGCTGTCCCGAGCTGCCGCCCTGGCCGAGGCCGCCTGGCGCCAGGGGGCCACCCGCCAGCAGCGGTCGGCCTGGTTGCTGGCCATCGCTCAGGGCCTCGCAGCGGAGGCCGAGGAGTTCACCCGCTTGATCGTGGCCGAAGCCGGCAAGCCGGTGCAATACGCGCGGGCGGAGGTGCAGCGGGCCATCGCCACCTTCTCTCTGGCGGCCGCCGAGGCCCTGGTCTTTGCCGGGGAGGAAGTGCCCTTAGACGCGGCCGCGGCCGGCCAGGGCTACCTGGGCTTCAGCCGGCGTGTGGCGGCGGGCCCGGTAGCCGCCATCTCGCCCTTCAACTTTCCTCTCAACCTGGTGGCCCACAAGGTGGCTCCCGGATTGGCTGCAGGCTGCCCGGTAGTGTCCAAGCCGGCTCCCGCGACCCCTTTGACCGCTCTCAGGCTGGCGGAGGTGGCTCGGGCTGCCGGGTTGCCTTCGGGCTGGCTGTCCGTGCTGCCGATGGACAATGCGCACGCTCCGCTGATGCTCGAGGATGATCGCTTGCGCGTTCTCAGCTTTACTGGCTCGGACAAGGTAGGTTGGCAGCTCAAGGCCCGAGCCGGCACCAGGAAAGTTTTACTTGAGCTGGGCGGCAATGCTCCGGTAGTGGTGCATTCGGACGCTGATCTCGACTTCACTGTCCCACGACTGGCCGTAGGGGGCTACTCCTACGCTGGTCAGGTCTGTATCTCGGTGCAACGCGTTCTGGTGCACCGGCCGATTTACGGCGAGTTTGTCGAGCGCTACCGTCAGGCGGTGGAACAGTTGCCGGTCGGCGACCCGAGCGAGGAGCGTACGGTTTGCGGGCCTCTCATTCATCCTCGTGAGGTGGAGCGCATCGCGGATTGGGTCGACAGGGCCCGTTCCGCCGGGGCCAGGGTCGTGTGCGGCGGGGTGGCCGAGTCGCCTTTCTATCGTCCCACCGTGCTCGAGAACGTCCCGCCGGAGGCCGACGTGAGCCGCTGCGAGGTTTTTGGTCCGGTCACCGTGGTCGCTCCCTATGAAGATTTTGATGAGGCCCTGGGGCGTGCCAACCACTCTCCCTTCGGCCTGCAGGTCGGGGTGTTCACCCGCGACCTTGAGCGGGTGCTTGAGTCCTTTGACCGGCTTGAGTTCGGGGGAATCGTGGTCAACGACTATCCCACCTTCCGGGTGGATAACATGCCCTACGGAGGCGTGAAAGCGAGCGGTTTCGGGCGCGAAGGGGTGCGCTATGCGATGGAGGAGATGAGTGAGATTCGCCTGCTGGTCATTCGACGCTGAACGGGCGTTCGGAAAGGCGCGGCCGGGTGAGCGTCGAAGCGAAAGCCCCATGTACGAGGAAGCTGTTCAGGAAAAAGTCGGTCTGATCCGTTCGCGCTTGCACCGGGCCCACGTGGCCACCGGCAAGTCCACCCAGGAGCTGGCTGCCGAAGTTGGTTGCAGCCCACAAGAAGTGGGGGAGTATCTCACCGGGCGTCGGGAGCTGACTGTGGCCATGCTGCTGCGACTGACCCGGGTGCTGGAGAAACCCCTCTGGTGGTTCTTTGGCGAACGGCCCGAGGGCATCAGTCTGGAAGAAGCAGAGGCCAGCCTGAAGAACCTCGAACGGATGCGCATGTTGGTGGAGGCGGTCGCGAGCCAGTTTCTGCGCGTCACAGGTGGTCCGACCAGTTCCCATGAGTTGCCCCGTCAGGAGGGGTCGGCGGTGGAGGGCGAGGAGCAGGGGCAGGCGCGGGTGGCAGACGTGGTTGATCTGGGCTTTTACCGGGCCCGGGCAAGGGCCATTTTGGCCCGCGAGAACAAAGTGTCCAACGATCTCGACGAGGAGTCCATCGAAATGATCGCCCACGGGCTCTACAATGCCGAGCGGCGAGCTTCGCAGGAAGACTCTCGTTGAGAAACGACTCGAGCCCCGCGTGGTGGGGGCTCACTTCTTGGCGAGTTGCGTGTTCGCAAGCTCGATTGCACTCTGCTCACTATGTTTGGGGGCTCTTATTCCGCTTTCACCTCTTTCCTCGCTTTCAGCTTAGACCATCCGTGTGAGAGTGGCATTGGACGGACGTTAGAGCTGCGTTAAAGGCCGCCGTCAGACTATATAGTCTGCCGGCGGTCCGGAAACCTCAGCACGGCTCAACTACAGGTGGTTGAGCAACTGTACCGTGGGCATCACCGCGGCCAGAACCACGAAGCCGACCACCAGGCCCATCCCGATGAGGATGGCAGGTTCGAGCATGGCCGCCAGGTCGAGCAGGGCCAACTCTACATCGTCTTCGAAAACCTGGGCTACTCGCGAGATCATCTCGGACAGGTGGGCGGCCTCCTCGCCGACGGCGATCATCTGGATAGCCCCGCTTGGAAAGACCTGGGCCCGGCCCAGGCACTCAGCGGCCGAGCAACCTTCGACCAGCATCTCGCGGGCCTTGCGCAGCCTCCAGGCGATCTCGGCGTTGCCGGCCACCTTCTCGCATTTCTCCAGGGTGGCGTTGAGGGCGTAGCCGGAGTCGAGCAAGGTGGCCATGGAGAAGAGAATGCGTGCCGTGATCACCTTCTCCACCATGCGCCCGACGTGCGGAATGTCCAGAGGAATTCGGTGCAAACTTCGTAATCGAGCCGGATTACTGAGCAACATGGTATTGATGAACGGCCAGCTCATCCACAGCAATATCGGGGCGGCGATAGCGGCTCCAATAAAGACAGGATGTTTGATGACCTCGCTCAGGGTGAGCAGCATGCGAGTGGGCAGAGGCAGTTGCACCGCAAGAGTGCTGAAGAGTGGTACCATCATCGGCAGCACGAAATAGAGGAAGGCGAAAATGCAGAGGCAGGAGACGGCCAGGAGCACCATCGGATAGGTGAGGGTGGACCAGACTTTCTTACGGATCCGCTGGTTCTTCTCCGAAAGGTCGGCAAGTTTGCTGAGTACCGGGGAGAGCATGCCGGTTGACTCGCCCGCAGCGATCAGGCCAATGTAGACTTCTGAGAAGATGTCCGGGTAGCGGCTCATGCTGTGAGAGAGCGTGTTGCCCTCCCCGACTCGCTCGGCCACCTCGCCGATCACCTTCGCCAGGGGATGATCTGGCTCGCTCTCGGCGTAAAAGTAGAGAGACTGGTGCAATTGCAGACCGGAGGTCACCATGGCGCAGAACTGGCGGGTAAAGATCACCACGTCGTCCTGGCTGATGCGTTGACGCGGGTCGAAAGTCTTGCCCAGACGCTTCATCTGGAGGGCTAGGAAGCCCGGGGGAGGGGCCTGACCTGGTCGTTCGCGGCGCGGGCGCGACGCGGCTCGCACGGGAGCCGCGCCTCCCCCTCCGCCTGCTTTCACCACCGGGCCGACCTTGTAAGACCCGACCGCCTTGGAGTCGGACGGAGTTTCGTCGGGGATTTTCTGGGTGGGCCTTCCCCACTGTGGACCGCCGCGCTTCTGGGCCTCTTTGCGCAGGTCCTCCCGATTCATTCTCTGGGTGGTGTTAGCTTCGGAGAGGGTCGTGATGCGACGGGTGGTGCCCGAATCGGGCGGGGTGGTTGGTTTGCGATGGCTGGTATCCGCCTCCGGGATGGCCTGCATCCGCAGAGTGGGGGATTCGGAGCCCTTGGACTTTGCCTCGGCTTCAGGCAGGGATTGCATGCGCATCGTAGGCGCCGACTCGGATCCGGTCGATGGCTTGCGTACAGAGGGCGGTGAAGCGGGAAGCTCGGGGATTTGCATTCGCCGGGTCGTGCCGGCATCAGGAGTTGCGGGGGGCTGGGGAGCTTTGGCTGCTGGGAATTCAGGGATTTGCATGCGCCGGGTGGTGCCAGTGGCATCGGGCGGGGGTGGCACGGGGCGCTGGGGAGGCCGGGCTCCCAGGACGGGTGCTGTGGTTGCTGGCACTTCAGGAATCTGCATGCGCCGGGTGGTGCCGGCGTCGGGCGCGGGGGGGCGGGGGGCTGCGGCGTCAGGCGGCAGTTGGGGCATCTGCATGCGCCGGGTGGTGCCGGCGTCGGGCGCGGGGGGGCGGGGGGCTGCGGCGTCAGGCGGCAGTTGGGGCATCTGCATGCGCTGAGTGGTGCCCGCATCGGTGCGCGGCGGGGCGGGTGGCTGGGGAATGGCCTGCATACGCTGGGTGGTGTTCTGATCGGGCGGTCGCGGCTCGAGAGGCCGGTTGCCCAGGCCCAGCGGGTCAAGCGAGCCGGTGCGTGGCGGACGATGCGGAGGGGACGGGGTTGGCGGGGCGGGAGCCGAGGGCCCTTCCGCTGCGGCCAGCAATTGATTGGCCAGAGCCAGCGGATCGAGGGGCGGCTTGCTCAGGCCAAGCGGATCCAGAGCCGGACCCTTCGGCCGCGGCGGCTCGTTGCCGGCACCCAGTCCGAGGGGGTCGAGGCTTGACCGGCGGGGCTTCTGTGAACCGGATGCCCCCGGCAGAGCGCCTGAATCGGGCGAATCCCCCGAACCGGGTCTGTGGGGCGAATCGGGCAAAAGCAGACCTCCGACGGCAATCGCGTCAGCAGAACTTAGCTTTCCTGAGCGGTTTTCCCTGCCAGACCTAGGGTCCGTCTGGCCACCTGAGCAAGGCGGCGATGTCCCCGGCCAGGGTCATCGGATCGAACGGTTTGGCGATCACCCCGGCCACGCCCAGGTCCGCGAAGCGCTGCCGATCGGCAGCCTGCACCTTGGCGGTCAGAAAGATGACGGGGATGCCTCTGGTGCCTTCCTCGGCCTGGAGCTTCTGAAAGGTCGTCGGCCCATCCATGCCGGGCATCATCACGTCCAGCAAGATGGCGTCGGGCTGGTCGGAGGTGGCCCGCTCGATTCCCTGGCTGCCCGAGGAGGCGGTCAGGACGTTCCAGCCGCCGAGAGCCTCCAGGCTGACCTGGGCGACCTCGCGGATGTCGTCTTCGTCGTCGATCACCAGCACGGTTCGCATGGGACCCGGCTTCTTGTTCGCCTGATCGGTTCCTCCCAAAAAACCCTGAAAGGCCGGCGAGGCGGCAACAAGTGGCTAACAAAAGGGCAAACACTGTCTGTTGTGCTCTTCGCGCTGACGAGTATGATGCCGGCACAAACAAAACAAAGACAGCTTGCGAAAGGGGACCCCACCAATGACCATCACCACCAGCGCTCCCAGCTACACCCGCGCAACCAGCGCCGCCGCCCCGAGCCTCTCCAGCCTGGGCAAGAGCATCTCCGACAATCTTTCTTTGAGCTCCAACTCGGACAGCAAGCCCAGCTACTATAGCCCGGGCCGCGTGCTCACCCGGGCCGCCACCGGTGCCATTGGTGGAGCCATCACCCTGGCCATCTCCGGAGGCGGCGTCCTGGCCACCGCAGGCGTGGGAGCCGCGGTACACGGGATTATCGGCGCCGTCGTGGGCGGCGTGATGGGCGCCGTGGCCGGCGCGGCGGCCGGAGAGGGCAAGGGAGCCCTGGCCGGCGCTGCCATCGGGGCCGTGGCCGTGGGTGGAGCAGGCGCCGTCACGGGCGCGATCAAAGGCGCTGCACTCGGCTTCCTGGCCGGGGCGATCGGCGGCGGACCGATGGCTGGAGCCATCGCCGGCGGCCTCATGGGCGCTGCTTTCGGCTAAGCTAAAAACAGTCCGGTTGATCGAGCAGCTCGCCTTTCGGGGCGGGCTTGCTTCGTTTCGTCTCAGGTCACCGACGCCCCCCGCAATGGCGAATTTGCCTGTCGGGGCAGGTGCAGAGTCCTCCGGCAACGGTTGAGGCCCAGTTTGACTCGCTCCACCTGCTCCGGGCTGCGGGCCAGCCGAACTGCCACCGGCTGCAGGCGTTCCGTCACGCGGGCCACTTCCTCCGCGCGAGTGCTCTTGAGGTCCACTTGGCAGCGGCGATACAGCTCCTCCACCAGGGAACGGCCGGGTGGGCCGAGCACTTCCTGCAGCACCTGGCAGTAAACTTCCCCCGGTGTGCCGCCCTCCAGGACCTCCTGAGAGGGGGTTGGGGGAGACCAGGCGACGCGCTCGGCCAGCAGCGACTTCAGGGCGTCGCGGTAGCTCTGGGCCTGGCGCAATTCGCTGCGCAGCTCGGCCAGCTTGGAGATGGCGGTGCGCAACTCGAGCTCAAGGCGGCGCACCTGGAACCTCCCCCGCGCTCGCTCTTCCTCTACTAGCTCCAGGCGGCGACGCAACTCGGTCGAGCGGGCTTCGCTGTCTTCAAGAGCCAGGGCCAGGTCTACGTTCTGACGGGCCAGGGACTGGTTCTCGGCCAACAGTGAGGTTTCCAGCACGCGCATGGCGAGGCTCTCCGGTCACGAAGCTGATTTTAAAGGATTGCCCCCTGACTGATTTTACTCTTACCTCGCCGTCAGGGCTGTGCTCTGGCTCACACCCCGAGGGCCTGCCGCACGGCCGCCTCGAGCTCCTCCGGGCGTTCGGCCGTGAAGTCGGGTCCGGCCGCCAGCACCCGAGCGGGGGATTGCCAGCCATAAGTGGCGGCCACGGTCTTGAGCCCGTGATGGGCTGCCGCCTCCACGTCCAGGCGGGTATCCCCCACCATCACGCCCTCACGCAGCCCGAGCCGGGAGAGCGTGAGATCGATCTTCTCGACCTTCTCGCTAGAGCCATCCTCGCCGCCCGTGACGAGGCGGAACAACTCTTCCAGGCCCTCCACAGCCAGGCGCTTGCGGATGATGGGTGAGGGCGTGGTCGAGACGATGGCCAGGGGCCACTCGGCGGCCAGGCGAGTGAGCATGGCGGGGACCGGGGCGAAAAGCTGCACCTGTGAGTAGTCGAGCCAGTTGATGGCCCATTCCAGCGCCGCCGGCAGCTCATCTGCACTGAAGCCCATCTCGTAGTAGTTTTCTTCCCACCGCGGCTCGTACCAGTCACGGAACTCCTGAGGGGAGCGGATCGGGAGAGGCTTATGAAAATGCTGGCTGACCGCCTGATAGAGCTCGAAGTAGTGGGTGAGGGAGTCGGCTAGCACGCCATCCCAGTCGAACAAGATGCACTTCACGGGCGGGAGCTTCCAGACCCGAGACGAAACTGCCTGCGTGAAGATCGTTCAAGTCACCCGGCTGCCCGTCCGCTATGCCGAAACCGACCAGATGGGGGTGGTCCACCACTCCCACTTTCCGGTCTACTTTGAGGTGGGCCGAACCGAGTTCTTTGAGCAGTATCTCTGCCACTATGCTGAGCTCGAGCGGCAAGGTCTGCGGGCTCCGGTCATCGAGGTCAGCTATCGCCTGAATTCTGGTGCCCGCTATGGCGATGTGCTCATACTCCAGACCCGTCCCGAGTGGTTGAAAGGATTGCGCATCGAGATGAGCTACCGCATGACCCGCAATCAGCTAGAAGGCGAGCTGATCGCCACCGGCTTCACCCGGCACGCCCTGCTCGGGCCCGATCTGCGTCCGGCCCGTAAGGAGCGGCTGGGAGGGCTCTATCAGAAAGTGCAGGAAGTGTTTGGCGATGGCTTCGCTGGCTGAGGACGAATTTTACTACGACAACGGGTTGCTTGTCTTCACCGAGCGCTTCCATCTGCGCCGAGGCTTTTGCTGTGGCAGTGGCTGTCGCCACTGCCCCTACCAGCACGACAAAGTACCCCCGGAGAAGAGGGCCGAGCTGGCCCCGCCTGGACCCTACTTTGCTGCCCTGCTGGTGCTTTTGCTGTTGGCACTGCTTGCCCCAGCTCAAGGCCAGGCCCTCGAGCTGTTCGTGCGCAATCGTCCCTTCGAGGGCCCGATACGGACCGTGGGGAGCGAGCTTTACGCTCCACTGGACGACCTGCTGAGGGCTCTGGGGTGCAGCTGGGAGCAAGACCAGGCGGCTATCTCCATCCGGCTGGGGGGAGAGGGTCCCAATCCCCGGCTCACCGAGCCCCTGCCGATTTTTTTCGAAGGCCGCCAGATTGACCCCGGAGCAGGGATGGCTCAGGGGCGTCTCTTTGTCAGCGTGTCCGAGCTGGCTCGAGCGGTCAACTCTGACTACCGCCTCAATCGTGAGCTCGGCACCGCTGACCTCTACGCACCCACCGCTCTGCCCGGTGCCTCCAGCGCTGAGCGCCCGGTGATCAAAGCCGGTGAGCAGGGCTCCAAAGTGGAGCTCCTGAGGGTTTCGTTCGCTCTGGCCAGAGATTCCGCGCGTCCCGACCTCCAATCATTGCGCGGTTACGCACTGATCAAGAATGCGGGGCCGGCGGTGGAGGGGGTGGCGGTGACGGTCGAGGTTCTGGACGGGGCCGGGAACGTCGTGGGCCGCTACGGGGAGAAGGTCGGACGCCTGGAGACAGGCCAGACTCTCTCTGTGCAACTTCCAACCTGGTTGAACTTCAATCGGGTCGAAGGCGTGAAACCCAGGGTCGAGGTCTTGCACCTCCGGAGCCAGTAGGGATGCGCCACTTGGCCGAGAAGGGCCGGCCATGCCAATTCGGGTCGCTCTCAATCACAAGACCACCTACCGCTATGATCGCTACCTGCAGCTCCAGCCTCACGTTATCCGCCTGCGGCCTGCGCCTCACTGCCGTACTCCGGTCACCAGCTACAGTCTGCGGGTTCATCCCAAGCATCACTTCCTGAACTGGCAGCAGGACCCCTATAATAATTATCTTGCCCGGCTGGTCTTCCCCGAGCTGACCGACGAGCTCACCATCGAGGTAGACCTGGTGGC
Organism: uncultured Burkholderiales bacterium; assembly: GCA_964471395.1. GTDB lineage: Bacteria > Vulcanimicrobiota > Xenobia > Xenobiales > QWHO01 > QWHO01. Next base: position 38,667 of record CAYYHB010000013.1, read on the forward strand.
CGAGCTGACGGTGATCAACCCCTTTGACTTCTTTCTCGAGGAGTACGCCGAGCAATATCCCTTCGAATATCCCCCTGAGCTGGCCCGAGAGTTAACCCCTTATCTCGAGGTCGAGCCGGCCGGCCCCCGCCTGCAGGCTCTGGTTGAGGAGCTGCGCCGCAGCGACATGCGCATGGTGGACTATCTGGTCGAGCTCAATCAAGCTCTTCAGAAACGCCTCAAGTATGATATTCGCCTGGAGCCGGGAGTGCAGACTCCCGAGGAAACCCTGACGAAGGGCGGGGGCTCCTGCCGCGATTTCGCCTGGCTGTTGGTGCAGCTCCTACGCCATCTGAAGCTGGCTGCCCGTTTCGTGAGCGGCTACTCGATTCAGCTCAAGGCTGATGTCAAGCCGCTGGACGGGCCGACTGGAGTGGAGGAGGACTTTGCAGACCTGCACGCCTGGACGGAAGTCTACCTGCCCGGGGCCGGCTGGGTGGGACTCGACTCCACCTCGGGCCTGCTGGCCGGCGAGGGCCATCTGCCGCTGGCCTGCGCCGCCGAGCCGGTGACGGCGGCTCCGGTCACGGGCTCGTTTGGTTTCACCGGTGACTCGCCCCGAGAGGATTTCTCCTACCAGATGCGGGTCACCCGGATCCGCGAGGCACCCCGGGTCACGCTCCCATACTCCGAGGCGGCCTGGGAGCGGCTGTTGGAGCTGGGAGATCGGGTCGACGAGGAGCTTTCATCCCAGGATGTTCGCCTGACCATGGGCGGAGAGCCGACCTTCGTCTCGGTGGATGACATGGACGGCGACGAGTGGAACGTGACCGCTCTGGGCGAGGCCAAACGCAAGCTGGCCGGCCAGTTGATGCTGCGGCTCGAGAAGGCTTTCGCCAGCGGAGCCGTGCGTCACTACGGCCAGGGCAAGCTGTACCCGGGAGAGTCGCTGCCCCGCTGGGCATTGAGCGTTATCTGGCGCCAGGATGGTCTCCCGCTTTGGCGCGATGTCCGCTGGATGGCCGACGAGGAGAAGGACTACGGTTACGGGCCCGAGGAGGCGCGGCGTTTCATGCTGGCCCTGGCCGAAGACCTGGGCGTCTCGCCCGAACACGTATCTCCGGGCTATGAAGACATCGCCTACTTCCTCTGGCGCGAGTCCCGTTTGCCGGTCAACGTGAATCCTCTGGAATCCAACCTCGACGACGAGGAGGAGCGGGCCCGCCTGGCCCGTGTCTTCAGTGGGGGGCTGGGCAACGTGATCGGCTACTCTCTCCCCCTGCGACTGCAACAGAGCCACAGCGGCGCCGTCTGGCAGTCCGAGCAGGTGCAGATTCGCCGCGAGCCGATGCGCCTCATGCCCGGTGACTCGCCCATGGGCTATCGACTTCCGCTCGATTCGCTGCCCTGGGTCAGTAAGGCAGAATTTCCCTGGCCAGCCATGCCGGACAGCTTCGAGGAGCGGGCGCCTCTGCCCGAACAGCGCACCGTGCGCGCCACCGCCTCGGTCACCGCCATGCAGCGCGAGCATCACCCGTATGCTCCGGCGGGCCCCCCGGCACCGGCTCGGGTGATCCGTACCTTTGCCTGCGTCGAACCCCGACACGGTCGTCTTTACGTCTTCATGCCGCCCTTTTCCACCGCGGACGACTACTTCGAGCTGCTCCAGGCCATCGAAGATACCGCTGCCAGGCTCGAGATGCCCGTGATGCTCGAGGGTTATGCCCCGCCCGATGACCCGCGCCTGGTCTGTTTCAGTGTCACCCCGGACCCGGGCGTGATCGAGGTGAACCTGCATCCTTCTGCGAGCTGGCGCGAGCTGGCCGAGAAGACCCGCACCCTGTATGACCTGGCCCGCCAGACCCGGCTGGGGGCCGAGAAGTTCATGCTCGACGGCCGTCATTGCGGTACCGGGGGCGGCAACCACCTCATACTGGGCGGCTCCACCCCGGCCGACAGCCCCTTCTTGCGTCGACCGCACCTGCTGCGCAGCATGCTGGCCTACTGGATCAATCACCCTTCGCTGAGCTACCTCTTCTCAGGGCTCTTCATCGGCCCCACCAGCCAGGCCCCGCGCCTGGACGAGGCCCGTCACGACAGTCTCTATGAGCTGGAGATCGCCTTCGAGCAGATTCGCAGCGACGACACGAGCGCTCGAAGCATTGACGACGAGGCACCCTACTGGCTGGTCGACCGGGTCTTCCGCCATCTTCTCACCGATGCCACCGGGAACACCCATCGGGCCGAGTTCTGCATCGATAAGCTCTATTCGCCCGACGGTCCCAGCGGGCGGCGCGGGCTGGTCGAGTTCCGCAACTTCGAGATGCCTCCCGATTACCGGATGAGCCTGGCCCAGCAACTCCTGCTGCGAGCCCTGACCGCCTGGCTCTGGCGCGAGCCGTACCGCGCCCCGCTGGTGCGCTGGGGCACGGATCTTCACGACCGCTTCATGCTGAGCCACTTTGTGAGGCGGGACTTTTACGAGGTGCTCTCCGACCTCGAGCAGGCTGGCTTTCCCTTTGCTCGGGAGTGGTTCGAGGCCCACTTCGAGTTCCGCTTCCCTCGCCTGGGCGCGGTCCTGCACCGGGGGGTGGAGTTGGAGCTGCGGGTTGCGCTCGAGCCCTGGCACGTGCTGGGCGAGACCCCCGGTCTTGGCGGTCAAGTGCGCTTCGTCGACTCTTCGCTGGAACGGGTCGAGGTCACCGTGCGAGGGATGACCGATTCACGCCACGCGGTAACCTGCAACGGACGCCGGCTGCCTTTGACCCCTACCGGCGTGCGGGGAGAGTTCGTGGCTGGCGTCCGTTATCGGGCCTGGCAACCGCCTCACTGCCTGCACCCCACGATCGGAGTACACACGCCGCTGGTGCTGGACCTGGTGGATACATGGTCCAGCCGATCCATCGGAGGCTGCACCTATCACGTGGCCCATCCCGGGGGGCGCAGCTACGATACCTTCCCGGTCAACGCCTACGAGGCCGAGGCCCGGCGCACGGCGCGATTCTTCTCCACCGGACACACGCCCGGCGCGGTCGAGGCGCCGCCGCTGGAGCTCAATCCCGAGTTCCCCGTAACGCTTGATCTGCGCCGTTAATCAGGCCCGTCAGGGGTGGCTCGCCGGACGGCTGTCCGAGGTCATCCGCGGATAGTCCGGCGTGAGCCCTGGCGTGCTCACCTGACTGCGGCAGAGCAAGGTATAGCGACTGACCGTGCCTGGCTGCACCTCGTAGACGTAGCTCCAACCCGGCGGACAGGCGGGCAGGCTGGAGACATAGGGCTCCTGGCGGGCGGGGCCCGGGGCGGTCAGTTGCTCGAGCCGGGCCGGGTACTGGCCGTGGTGGTCGGTCATGTAGAACTCCATCGGCTCCCACAGGCCCTGCAGGTTGGTCAGGCACTGCTCGGCCTTCTCGGCCTCTATCGGGCCCTGGGGAGAGCACCCAAAGAATACGGTTGCCAGCACCAGGCCCCCCCATCTCACGGCTTTCTCCGCCTTTCCTTGGACTGGATGGCCTGCCACCTCTTCAACTGCTCGGGGCTCAGGATCTCCTCCACCCTGCGCGAGGTCTCCAGGTCCAGGAGGCGCATCTGGTATTCCAGGTCGGAGGCCTGTTTCAGGTTGGCCTTGATGGCGGCTAGATCTCCTCGACGTTCCACCAGACTGGCCGTCTCGCGCTCGGCCACGCCCAGCTTGAAGCGTAAAGTAACGTTTTCCTCTTGAAAGCGCTGCAGGGTGCTGGTGATGGCCTCAACCTGCCGGTCTGAGAGCTTGAGCTCCTGGCGAAAGTCGACCAGGCTCTTGGGCTCGGCCCAGGCCGTTGCCATCAAGAGCGCCAGCAGCAGAATAACTCTCATCTAACGGGCCTGCCCCTTCTTCTGCTGGATCTCGCGCCACCTGGCCATCTGCTCGGCGGTCAAGATGGCTTCCACCTTACGCGAGGTGACCACGTCGAGGTAGCGCAACTGAAAGCGCAGGTCCGAGCTCTGGCGCAACCTGGCCTTGATTTCCTGAATCGAACCGCCCTGATTGATCATGTCCACCAGGCTCTGCTCGGTCTCGACCAGGCTGGACTGATAGGCCTTGATCTCGGACTTGAAGCGGTCTAGAGTGCGCTTTACATCAGCAACCTGCTCGTCGCTCAGCCCGAGCTCGGTCTGGTAGTCAACTAGAGTCCTTGGCTTCTGCGGCGGCTGAGGAGCCTGGGCTGAGACCAGGAGACTCAGGGCGACCACCAGGGTGAGCGTGACGGCTCGCATGGCCAGCATTTTAGACGCGCCCGGGCCCCCTCCTCTGCTCCGCCAAAGATGGGCGCCAGGATTTCCTCCACGGCGCTGGAACTTGATCACGATTCATGCAGACCGCGGCCGCCGGCTACGAGCCGATCCCGCTCACGTTTGACGAGATGCACGCCCAG
>CAYYHB010000014.1:0-41437 GCA_964471395.1 uncultured Burkholderiales bacterium
CCCTCAACCTGCAGAAAGAGCTGGCCGCCGACGAGGCGCGCCTGGCCGAGCTGCAAAAAGACGGCCGCTTCCTCAAGGAAGAGGTCGAGGAAGAGGACGTGGCCACGGTGGTCTCGCGCTGGACCGGCATTCCGGTCAACCGCCTGCTCGAGAGCGAGAAGGCCAAGCTGATGCACATGGAAGAGCGCATCGAGGAGCGAGTGGTGGGGCAGGAGCACGCGGTGGTCAGCGTGTCCAACGCCGTGCGCCGCTCGCGCGCCGGGGTGGCCGATCCCGACCGGCCCATCGGCACCTTCCTTTTCCTGGGCCCGACCGGCGTGGGCAAAACCGAGCTCGCGCGCGCACTGGCCGAGTTCATGTTCGATGACGAGAAGGCGATGGTGCGCCTGGATATGTCGGAGTATATGGAGAAGCACTCGGTGGCCCGCATGATCGGCGCCCCTCCCGGCTACATCGGTTACGATGAGGGCGGGCAGCTGACCGAGGCGGTCCGTCGCCGGCCCTACTCGGTGGTGCTCTTCGACGAGATCGAGAAGGCTCACCCCGACGTCTTCAACGTGCTCTTGCAGTTGATGGACGACGGACGCCTTACCGACGGTCACGGCCGCACGGTCGACTTCCGCCAGACGCTGGTCATCATGACCAGCAACGTCGGCAGCGAGTGGATCCAGGAGGAGGGCCTCAGCGACGCCGAGCGCGACCGCCTGCTCGACAAGAGCCTGCGCGAGCGGTTCCGGCCCGAGTTCCTCAACCGCATCGACGAGGTGATCACCTTCCACAAGCTCTCGCGCGAGTCGCTGGAGAAGATCGTGGACATCCAGGTGGCGCACCTTCTCAAGCGGATGGCCGAGCACAAGGTCACCGTGGAGCTCACCTCGGCCGCCAAGGCCTTCCTGGCCGCGGAAGGGTGGGATCCGGTCTTCGGCGCCCGTCCCCTCAAGCGGGCCGTGCAAAAGCACGTGCAAGACCTGCTCGCGCGCGGGCTGTTGTCGGGTCAGCTCAAGCCTGGCGACCTGGTGCGCATCGACCGCGAGGGCGAGCACCTGGGTCTGCGGGTGCTCCAGGCCGAGCCGGCTGTCGCCTGACCAGGCAAAGGAGAAGCGACCCCGCGAGGGGTCGCTTCTTCGTCGGTTGGCACGATGACGTCTCCGTGCTCGATCAGAGGTGATAGGAGAAGCCCCACTTTAGCTGCCAGGCGGCCAGGCAGATAAGCAGACCTGCCCCCAGGTAGAGAGGGTTCTCGGCCACGTCGAGCAGCTCATCCTCCTGGGACAGGTAGCGCAACACGAGCAGCGGGCTCAGCAACACCGCCATCAGCATCAATGGGCCCGGGACACTGGCCAGGTGAGGCCAGGTGTCGACGAGGAAGACCCCGATCATGGCAATGTGCAGAAGGCGCACCAGGACGACCGCCCTGACGGAAGCAGCCATCAGAATCCCAGCCACCAGAGCAATGAACCAGGGATGGTTGCAGTGAATCGTCATGATCAAAGGATATCATTTCGGGTCGCAGGCCCGCCTCGGGCGTCCGGAGGGCTCTTGGGCGCCTTGCCGACAAGTCCGCGCGGGCGCCTTTTCCAGATCGGGTGTTCTGCCTGGCTCAGGCTGCGAGAAACCACACGATCCCCGGAATGTCGACGGTGGGCTGGACCTGGGTGCTCGAATCTCTCGGTAAGCTCTGTGCAACTCGCAGCGCACCCGCCCTCAACTTTGACCCATCTGTGGTAGTCAGTTATCCTCACGCTGATGAGTAAGAGGCTTCAGGTTCTCTTTGCTGACTATGCTCCCAGCCCTGCAGTCGCTCACGGTGGATGGCTTTCATTGCGAGTCCCTCCCGACCGTCTTTCGGGTCGACGGGGGCGCGCCTACCGCTACCGTCCCTGAACGGGCCAGGGAGACGGGAGAAGTGGCGTCAACTCTCCCGCCTCCCGCCCAAGTTAGAGCTCGATCACGACTTGCTTCGGTCCGAACGGGCCTGTTTTGGTGAACATCCTCGCCGGTTGAAACCATTGCGGCACGACGAAGGCGACCTTTCCCGAGACGACGGTTTTGGGCGCCGACTCGGCCGAGAGCGGGAATCCGCCGTTCAGGTGGTAGGTGAGCCGTCCGGCTGCGGCCGGCGCCTCGAAGGAGAACTGGTCGAAGCTCCGCACCTCGCTGCCTTCGTCTCCGCGCAACCAGAGGCAATGGTGTCGAGCGTGAAGTGCTGACCTGTCAGCACCAGTTACTGCAAAACCTTCAGCACTTCACGTGATAGAGCCTTGATTGAGGACTCCAAGGCTGTGCTGCCAGCCTTCAAGCCAGGCGCAGCGCCATTCTCCGAAGACGAGCTCGCCTATACAGATCAGCTGCGACTTTTCCCTCCTTCGGAGCTACCACCTCCGCTCTTTGGAACGCATCCCCCGCAGCTGGGGGCCACGTGTGCTATGGTTTACCCGCCGACCTGGCAGGGCCCGTTGATCGCGAACACTTTTAACAAAGCCATGCTAAACTGAGGGCAGGGAATCCCTGTCGATTCGGCTCTTTGCCTGGAGGATAGACTTCTTGGTCCTGGATGCTGCCAAACAGCGTGGTCTCAGCTTGCTCGAGCTGATGATCACCATCGTCTTGCTGTCAACTGTTCTGATCGCCTTTGCCGCCGTCTACCCGGCTGGCTACAAGCTCAATCGCAAGAGCCAGCGGGCCACCCAGGCCGCTCAACTGGCCACGGCCGTGGCCGAGGAAGTGCGTCAGCTTCCCTTCGACTCGGTTAATCCGGCCCAACCTGGCCTGTTCCAGATGAGCCAGTACACCCAGAGCGGAGTTCTGCCCCCGGCTGGAGTCATCAAGACCGAGCTCAAGCCTCCCTTCCTGCTGCCTGACGCAGGCGGAGGCAACGCCGGAATTCCTCTGGGAATTCGCGTGCTCACCCCCAACATCGAGGACGGTTATCCTCGCTACGCCGATATCGAGGTGACCATCGCCTGGGATGAGCCCAACGAGCGCGAGCTGCAGCGCCGGCACGTGACGGTCAAGACCTCGCGCACGGAGAATCGCTATTGATGCGTCGACGCGGATTCACCCTGGTGGAAACCGTCTTCACGGCCGCTGTGCTGGGGTTGCTGCTGGCCGCCCTGGCCCTGATCTTTCGGCACGGGCTGTGGGCCCACCAGAAGGGCGAGCTGTCCAGGCGGGCTCAGTCCACCTGCCGGGACGTGGTCGACAAGATGGCCTCCGAGTTGCGCACGGCGGTGATCATCCCCGGTTTTGAGCAGACCATCGACCAGATCCCGGTGTCGGCGGTGCTTTTCCCCGGGCCCTACAGCGACTTCGAGCCCGCCTTCGGCCCCTTCTACGCTCGTACTCAGGTGGCCAACCCCGTCCCGGGCGCGCCGATCCTGTCGGTGGTCAAGAACCGACTGATCTTTACCCGCTCGGGCACCGATGTCGACATCAACAATATCGATTCCACCAACAACTTCGTCTACGTGGAGTATGTGGTCGACCAGGGCAACCCGCGCATTCTCCTGCGACGCGTCTATCGCGTGGCCAGCGGTCCGGGGGCAGCTCCGGGCGGGCACGAGTTCCAGGGCCCGGTCACTCAGCCTACTCGGGCCCGAGCCGTGGCCAGCTATTTTTACCCTAACAACGACGCCAATCTGGTTGGGCCCAGCATTAACCCGGAGAATCAGCCGGTGGCCGTGCTGCCCAATCCCCTGGACCGGATCGAGTTCGAGGTTGCCCAGCCCAAGATTCCAGCGCCCCCTAACCAGCCTGACGTCTTCTTCGAGCCGAACCTTTTGACCTTGACCGTGCGAATCACGCTGACGCTGCGCGAGTTCGTCAGCGTGGCCGAGCTGAGGACCGACGTCAATCTCCAATCTCGACCAGGAAGCCACTGAGGAGGCCTCATGAACAGACGACCCCGAGGAATCTCGCTGATTTTGGCCCTGTTCACGGTGGCCGTGCTGATCACTCTCAGCATCACTTTCCTGGCGCTGGCCCATAACGAGTCGCGCAGCTCCCGCTCGGGCTACTTTCAAGCAGCCTCTCTGCAGGCCTGCAACTGGGCCCTGGACTATCTGATCAACTACATGCAGGCTCCCCCCAATCTGACCGGGGGAGGCAGCATGCAGTTCACCTCCCTGACTGACCGCTACTTTACCCTGAGCATCCAGGATGGGGCGGGAATGCCCAGTGGGCTTTTCCGAGGCTATCCCATTCGCGTTCGGCAGGGCACCACGGCCCAGCGCAACATCTATTTTGGCGACCCGCTCAACCCCACTCGCATCCCCATCGGCAATGAGTTGGAAGCCACTGTCGAGATGGACTTCAGCCCGGTCACCGTGGACACCACCGCCATTGAAGGCCAGCCCCAGCGCTACACGGTGAGCATTCGCTCGCGAATTTTCAGGCAGGGAGATCCTCTCACCAACGCGGTGGCCAGTCGCCAGGTGGACGTGCGCCTGCTGGAAGACTCGGCCACTCGCCGCAAGACCAATGAGAACGATGTCTCCTGGGACGTGCAGGGTAATGTGCCCGGGGCCCGCGACGAGCTGGCCATGCGGGTGGGCATTCCCGAGGATTATACCGAGACCATGCCGGTGCGCATCGTTGGCCACCTGGGCGACCCCAACCTGCGTCAGTCCTGGTATGACGCGTCTGGCCGCATCCGCTATCTGTTTCCTCCCAGCGCAGCCGGTGGCGCGATGTTCCGCCAGGGAGTCTCCATCGCCCAGAGCACCAACCTCGACCGCCAGGGAGACGAAGTCGACCCGGCTGTCGATGCGGGTCTTTTTTCGGGCGGGATCAGCCGTCTGGCGCCGCGGCTCGGTCTGCCCCAGGCCTCCGAGCCTGGCGAGGTCTTTCCTTACATCACCAAGCGGGTGGGCAATCAAGTTCAGCGCGGCTATGGTCAGTACAAAGCCAGCCGTCGCCAGGGTGGTGGTGCGCTCAGCGGCTTCATCGAGATTGACTCTACTGCAGGCGCGATGCGCGCCGGGCAGGTGAACCCGGACGGGACGATCAGCTTCGGTGCTGCTCCCGTCATCGACCCTTCGGCCCTGGACAGCGACCCGCTGCCGGCGGGTGTCACGCTACCTCCCGGTGAGCAGACCGGCAAGGTGGAGGTGCGCAACGCCATCGAGATGGACCCTCGGGCCCTCAGCACGAACCCCGCTATCAAAGCCCAGGCCAACAACACGCCTGGCATCCCCAACATCGTGGTTACACTGGGCCAGGGGGCGGAGAACGATCGGCTCTCCATTCAGATCGAGGGAAAATATTCCGGGCAACTTTTCGACATTCCGGGCTACCAGAACGTACCCATCTCCAGTTTCAGGGAAGGGGTTCTCTACGTCAAGGGCGGCAACGTCAAGGTCCAGACCGCCCCGGGAGCCAAAGTGGCCGGCCATCTGACCATCGTGGCTGGTGAGGGCACCGACCGCGAGATCGTGGGCGTGGGTCCCAACCAGACCCCCGTTTATGATGCCACCACCAGCATCTACCACCAGGCGGCTCGCGATTTCTTCGACCTCCGCGACCAGAACGGCAATCTGGTCAATCGGGGCGAGCCCGGTCCGCCCTACTCGGCCGCCCAACTCGGTCTGACCGGATTCCCTGCCGACCGCATGTTCTACCCCCCACCCAAACCCGGTGTGGAGCGCGAGGGGAACTTGATCGTGGGCAGCGACCTGGAGTACGCCGACAGCCAGCCTTCAGTGCTCGGTCTGGTGGCCCAGAACTTCGTGTTGCTCAATGATCGCAACTACACCGCCGAGCTGCCCAATCCGGAAATGGTGGTCGACGCCGCTTTGCTCAGTTTCGAGCGCTCGGTGCAGTTCGACTGGGACAATACCGCCGGCAACCCTGATTTTTTGAGCAAGCGCGATGTGCAGGCGAATCTGGTGGGGATCACGGGCATCGCCCCCGACCCCGGCACGCCGCCCCAGGCCATCACGCTCAAGAGCGGTCGCCAGTTCGCAGTCCAGGACCCGCGCATCATGAACGCCAAAGGGAAGATCCAGCTGCGGGGCTCCATCACCAGTCGCTTTGCCGATGTGGAGGGCGCCTACCTGCAGATGACCAACACGGTGGCCGGTCAGACCTACACTGCCAATCCGCACTTTGGCTATACTGAGCAGGCGTTGCTCTTCTATCCGTACCAGACCCACGTCTTGCCCCCCAATTTTCCCCGTTTCAACCTGACCCGCAGTCAGATCCCCTTCACAGTCGAGAACTACATCGACCGGGGAGCCTTCTCGACCGAGGGAACCGCGCTCTAAGGCGCTGCGAGTTGAACAGTCGCGCGCGTTCTGATTCTGAACGGGTCAGACGCGCCAGACCGTAAGAGGGTTGCCCCCATCCCCGTGCGAAAGGTGCGCCCTGCGCAAGGAGGACCTCATCATGCACAAACTCGTCTTGCTCCGTCACGGCCAGAGCGCCTGGAACCTCGAGAATCGCTTCACCGGTTGGACCGACGTCGACCTCACCCCGGCCGGCATCGAGGAGGCCCGCAAGGGGGCGCAGATGATCCTCCAGGCCGGGCTCACCTTTGACGTGGCCTATACCTCGGTGCTCAAGCGGGCCATCCGCACGCTCTGGATCACTTTGGACGAGATGGACCTGATGTGGCTGCCGGTGCACCGCTCCTGGCGCCTCAACGAGCGCCACTACGGAGCCCTGCAGGGGCTCAACAAAGCCGAGACCGCCGAGAAGCACGGTGAGGCCCAGGTGAAAATTTGGCGCCGCAGCTACGACGTGCCTCCGCCCCCGCTCGACCCCTCCGACGAGCGCTTCCCGGGCCACGACCGTCGTTACGCCGGCCTGAACGGCGAGCAGCTTCCCCGGGCCGAGAGCCTGAAGGATACCGTGGCTCGCTTTCTGCCCTACTGGCACGATACCATCGCCCCGGCTGTCAAGTCCGGCCAGCGGGTGCTCATCACCGCTCATGGCAACAGCCTGCGGGCCCTGGTCAAGTTCCTCGACAACGTGAGCGAGAAGGACATCCTGGAGCTGAACATTCCCACCGGGCTGCCCCTGGTCTACGAGCTGGATGAGCAGCTCAATCCCATTCGCAACTACTACCTGGGCGACTCCGAGGAGGCCGCCAAACGGGCCGCCGCGGTGGCGGCACAGGGGAAGGCCCACTGACCCCGCCGGTCGTCCTCACCGCCGCCCTGACCGGGGCGCTCACCATCCGCAAGCAGTGTCCCGACATCCCCTACACCGCTGAGGAGATCGCCGCCGAGGGGCGGCGGGCGGTCGAAGCCGGAGCCACCGTGCTACACATCCACGCGCGTCAGCACGACGGCTCGCCGGCCTACGACGTGGAGAGCTACCGCCTGATCGACCAGGCGGTGCGCACGCTCTGTCCCGAGGCCCTCATCAACTACTCCACCGGGGCGGTGGGCGTTTCCCGCGAGGAGCGCGTGGGCCACGTGGGGGTGCTCAAGCCGGAGCTTGCCGCCCTGAACATGGGCTCGATGAACTACGCCATCTACTCCAGCGAGAAGAAGCGCTTCTATCACGACCACGTCTTCCTGAATCCGTTCTCGGATATCCAGTTCTACCTCGAGCAGATGAACGCCGCCGGCACCCGACCTGAGATGGAGTGCTTCGACGCGGGCCACATCCATAACGCCGCTCCCCTGGTGGACCTGGGCTTGCTCCGGCCGCCGTTTTGCTTCAGCCTGGTGATGGGGGTGCTGGGCGGCATTCCGGCTACGACTCGCAACCTTGTTTACCAGGCCGAGTCGCTTCCAGTCGGCTCGCACTGGCAGGTGATCGGCATCGGGCTCACCCAGTGGCGCCTGGCGGCCGTGGCCGTGACCCTGGGCGGGCACGTGCGGGTGGGGCTGGAGGACAACCTGTATCTGAGCGAGGGCAGCATGGCCCGCTCCAACGGCGAGCTGGTGGACAAGGCCCGCCGTCTGGTGGAAGAGCTGGGAGGGCGGGTGGCCTCCCCTGCCGAGGCCCGCGAGCTGCTCGGTGTTTAGGAGCCGCCTTTCGGCCCGCAGCCCCGAGTTCGAGGCCAACCGGTCCCGCACGCTGGAGCTGGTGAGCGAGCTCTCCGAGCGGCTGGCCCGTGTGCAGCAGGGGGGCGGACCGTCCGCTGCCGAGCGCATGCGAAAGCGGGGCAAGCTCTTGCCCCGCGAGCGGGTGGAGCTCTTGCTCGACCCTGGCACCCCCTTCCTGGAGCTGTCGCCGCTGGCCGCCTGGGGGATGTATGCCGATGAGTGCCCATGCGCCTCTCAGGTTGCCGGCATCGGCAGCGTGGCCGGCAAGCTCTGCCTGGTCTCGGCCAACGACCCGACGGTGAAGGGCGGGGCCATCTATCCCATCACCCTCAAGAAGATGCTGCGGGCGCAGGCCATCGCGCTGGAGAACCGCCTGCCGTGCCTCTACCTGGTCGAGTCGGCCGGGGCCAACCTGACCTACCAGGCCGAGCTGTTCGCCGAGAATGGGGGGCGCGTTTTTGCCAACCAGGCGCGCATGTCCAGTCTGGGCATCCCTCAGGTGGCTCTGGTCTTCGGCTCGAGCACGGCCGGCGGGGCTTACATCCCGGGGCTGTCGGACTACGTGGTGATGGTCAAGAACCAGGCCCGCGTGTTCCTGGGCGGCCCCCCGCTGGTGCGCATGGCCACCGGTGAGGAAGTGGACGAAGAGAGCCTGGGCGGGGCCGAGATGCACGCCAGCGTGTCAGGAGTCAGTGACTACACGGCCGCCGACGATCGCGACGCCCTGCGCCTGGGGCGCGAGATCGTGGCCCGCCTGGCCCCCCAGCCTGTTGGCGGGATGCGGCGGACCCCGAAAGAGCCCCGCCTCGACCCCGAGGAGCTGCTCGGCGTGGTGAGCGCCGACCCGCGTCACCCTTTCGACATGCGCGAGGTGATGGCGCGCATCGTGGACGAGAGCGAGCTCTTCGAGTTCAAGCCAGACTACGGCAGCACGCTGGTCTGCGTCCAGGCCCACCTGGACGGCTGGCCGGTGGGACTGTTGGGCAACAACGGCGTGTTGTTCGGTGATTCGGCCCTGAAGGGAGCCCAGTTCATCCAGCTGTGCAACCAGGCCCGCACGCCGCTGATTTATCTGCAGAACATCACCGGTTTCATGGTGGGCACGAGGGCCGAGCGCGAGGGCATCGTCAAGCACGGCAGCAAGCTGGTCAACGCCGTCTCTACCTCCAGCGTGCCCCAGCTGACGGTGCTGGTGGGCGGCTCGTACGGGGCGGGCAACTACGGGATGTGCGGGCGGGCCTTCGACCCCAGCTTCCTGTTCAGCTGGCCTACCAGCCGCATCGCCGTGATGGGCGGCGAGCAGGCGGCCGGGGTGCTGCGCCTGGTGGGAGTAGGGGAGGCCGAAGCCGAGGCCGTGCGCCAGCGCTTCGAGGAGGAGTCCTCGCCCTACTACGCCACCGCGCGCCTCTGGGACGACGGATTGATCGACCCACGCGACACCCGGCGCGTGCTCAGCCTGGCCCTGGCGGCCGCGCATCGGCGCGACTTCGTCAGCGCCGGGGCGCCCCGCTATGGCGTTTTTCGGATGTAGCTCAGGGGAGCAACGGGTTTTCGAGCTGGTAAAGCTGGAAGATCGACTGTGTGGTGACGATCGGATCCAGGCCATCCAGACTGCCGAAGACGATACGGGTTCCATCGGGGCTGACGCCGACAGCCCCGGCGAAATTGTCGAAGCTCTCGTTTACGGGCAGCCCGTCCTTGCCGACGCTGATCGGGGTGGCGGCTCCGGTCTGCCGATCGAGAACCTGGGACCGGGTCAGCCCCAGAAGGGAGAGATCGATCAGGCTGATGAACCTCCCGTCGGCCGAGGTGGAGATTCCCAGCATCGGGTGCACGAACTCGAGCGTGTCTGCTGCGAGATCGCGTCGGAACAGGCCCGTCCTTCCGCCCGGGTCGAGGTTGCTGCTGGTGGTCGAGAAGAAGACCTGATCGCCTGCCCTGGTCAACAGCGGGAACAGGCTGAGATCGTTGCCCGGAACGCCCTGGGCGTTGGCCGAGCAGAGGGTGGTCTGCCCCGAGCTCAAGTCGCGTGCGAAGACCTGGACAAGCGGGAAGAATCCGCCCGGATTTGGGCCAGTGGTAGCCGGCCAGGCCACCACGCGGCCGTTTCCTGACATCACCAGCCGGCCTGCCAAAGCGACGCTGTAGTCGAGCAGTGCGCCCTGGTTGTCGACGTTGGCCACGGTCACCGCGCCGGTCGTCAGGTTGCGCACCACGATCCGTAGCTCACCCGTCGAACCGGCCGTCGGCACGTTGTCGGCCATCGTGGCAAAGCAAACCAGATTGCCGTCGTCTGAGATCTGCGGGTCGAAGCTGCTGTCGTTAGCCGGGTCAGCGGTCTGGTTGAGGCTGACCAGCTCGGTTATCCCGGTCATCAAGTCGCGGCGAAAGACCTGGGTTCCGACAAAGGGGGTGGCCACCAGGTCGGGGGCGTTGCTCTCGAAGATGGCGAAGCGTCCGTCTGGCGTGATGGAAGGTACGTCGCTGCCCCCGTTGGCCGAGGCCGTCCCGGCCATATCGACACTGATGAGGGTGGTCTGCCCGGTCAGGGTATCACGCATGAAGACATCGATGTCGTTGTTGCCGTCCACCACAGGACCGGGCGGGAGCAGATCGTCAGCGTCGCTCGAGAACACCACGAAACGGCCGTCCTCACTCATACCCGAGGAACTGTCGGCAGGGAACGAGTCGTCATTGCCCCCATCGCTGTTGGTGCCGTTGAAGCTGACCAGGCTGGCCCCGGCCACGGTCTGGAAGGGTTGCGTTACCGAGAAGCCGGCCACCTGGGCGGTCAGGTTGGCGGTGCCCAGCGCGCGAGTCGTCACCAGGCCTCTGGCGGTATTGTTGTTGACCACGGCGATAGTGGTGTTGTCGACCGACCAGTTGCCCAGGCTGGTGGCGTCGGTTTCCAGGCCGTTACTCAGCTGGCCCAGCAGTCGGAATTGAAAGCTCCCCATTACCTTGCCTGAATTGGGCGCAAACGAGATGCTCATCAGGGTGGCGTCGGTGACCGTGACTTGAGCAGCGGCCGTCAGGTCGCCCAGGGTGGCGGTCAGAGTTGCCTCACCGGCCGTCAGGCCGGTGACTTGACCCGGTCCATCGACGCGCAAAACGGATGGGGCGGAGGAGGTCCACACCGAGTCGTCGGTCACGTCCTGCGGGTTGGTGCCCTCGGGATCGCGGGTGGCCGTGAAGGCTCCTGTCAGGCCCAGGGGGATGACCGCCGTTTCGGGGTCAATGACCAGCTGCGGCGGGGGCTCCACCAGGCTCCACTCGATGTTGGCGACCTCGGCGGTCTGGCCTTCGGTCAGACTGACCGGGGCCTCGAAGATTCCGATCAACTGCTCGCCCACCAGCAGCTCGATGCGCAGCCGGCTGATGGTCACGGGAACGCCATCGAGCTGCACCGTGGCCTGGCGGGATGTCACCACCGGCCCGAAGACGGTGCGACCCTCGGCATCAAGGCCCGTGAAGCGGAAGCCGGTGACAAACAGGGGGATCAGGCGCGGCTGTGGCTCCAGGTCGAAGCGCACGATGATGGTCCCTGTTCCGACCGGGGCCGGGGGCGGGGGGGGCGGGTTGCCCGTGTTCACGGTAACCGTATCGCTGCAGGCGAGCACCAGGCAAGCCATCAAGCAGGTAAGAACGAGACGAGCCTGACCGGGCATTGAAAGGGACCCCCATTCACAAGGTGGCCCTCCCCTTCCGGACAGGTCGGCTGATTCCTCTGCGGGGTCTCAGTCAGGGATGCGCCGGAAGACCAGGACCGCATTCAGTCCGCCAAAGGCGAACGAGTTCGACAGGGCCACCTTCAGGTCGGCCTTGCGAGGACCCTCGTGCACATAGTCGAGGTCGCATTCCGGATCGGGTTCGTTGTATCCCAGGGTAGCCGGGGCAAGGCCCTCCTGGAGGGCGAACAGGCTGGCCGCTGCCTCCAGGGCGCCGGCGGCCCCCAGGGCGTGGCCGTGGGCCGACTTGGTGGAGCTGACCAGCAGCCGGTCGGCGTGAGGGCCAAAGACCAGGCGAATGGCCCGGGTCTCGGTCGCGTCGTTGGCCAGGGTGCCGGTGCCGTGCGCGTTGACATGGTCGACCTCTTCCGGCCTCAGGGCGGCGTCGAGCAAAGCCGCCTGCATGGCCGATGCCGCGCCCTCGGGGAGCGGTCGGGTCAGGTCGTGCGCATCGCTGGACATCCCGAAGCCCACGATTTCGCCGTAAACCGTGGCCCCCCGCTCCCTGGCCCGCGCGAGGGGCTCGAGCAGCAGCACGCCGGCCCCCTCGCCCAGGGTCAGGCCCTGCCGGTTTTTGGAGAAGGGACGGCAACGCAACGGGTCCATCACCCGAATGGATTCCCAGGCTCGCAGATAGCCATTGCAGAAGGGAGCTTCGCTGCCCCCGGCCAGGGCTGCATCGACCAGGCCGTGGCGCACCATCCAGAAAGCGTGACCCAGGGCGTGAGTGCTTGACGAACAGGCGGTGGACAGGGTGAAACTGGGCCCTGTCCATCCGAGCTCCTGAGAAAGAGCGCTGGCCCCGGCGTTGGTCATGAATCGCGGAATGGTGGCAGGAAGAACCTTGCGGGTTTCCCCATAGAGGCGATGGTATTGCTCGTCCAGGGTCACCTGGCCGCCTCCGGCTGATCCCGAGACGATGGCGACCCGATCGGGGCGGTCGGGCTCAAAGCCTGAATCCCGGACGGCCTCTCGGCCGGCGACCACGAAATACTGGGCGAAGGGGTCGAGCATGTCGGCTGGGCGGGGCTCGAAATGGTCGCTGGACCGGTAGTCGAGCAGCTGAGCCCCGGTCTTTATCCGCAGGCCCTCCAGGCGCGGGCCTGCGAGCGTCCTGATTCCGTCGCGTCCTTCGGCCAGGGCCTGCCAGAACTCCCTGCGCGTTGGCCCCAGGGCCGACAAGACTCCCACGCCGGTCACGGCCACGCGCTGGACTTGATTCAGGCCAGTCACGAGAGGCAGATACAACGGCTCTCTCCGCATCCCTGCATCAGGTAGAAGGCGAGTGGTGGTCTACGGTGAAAGCCCACCCACCATGAGCGACCTTTCGCCAGGGCATCAGGCGAGCTCGAGCAAGCCAGCCGGGCATTCTCACCGCTCGATCTCCGTTCCCCTTGAGCCGGAGCAGAGCGACTGATGAGGAGGCTGGTAGCGTGGGGGATCGTTCTGTGCGCCCTGGCTCTGGCTCAGCCGGAGCGGACAAGAGTTACTTCAGACGAGGCTGTTCAGCTGGCCCTGGCCAGGAATCCCCGCATTGCAGCCGCGCTGGCCCTGGTCCGGGTGCGTGAGGAGGAAGCCGAGGTGGTGGCAGCTCCCGGCCGCCCGATGGGGGCTGTCTATTTGCTGGCGCCGCCCCCGGCGATCTTTCAGAGTAACTTCAACACCGACTATGCCCTCTCTCCGGCGCGCCTCGAGTTTCGGCAGCTCCTGCTGGATGGGGGGAGGGTGCTGGCCCGTCTGGAGCAAGCTCGCACGTTGGCCTGCCGTGCCGCTCAGGAGGCCGTGAGCGAGGAGCAGAGGCTTTGCCTGGAGGTTCGTCTGGCCTATCTGGAAGTTCTGACCTCCCGCGCCCGGCTGAAGGTGGCCCGGGGATCGTTGGAGGCAGCCCGGCGCCAGCGGGAACTGGCAAAGTCTCGCTTCGAGGCCGGTCAGGCCCCGCGCGGTGACCTGCTAACCGCCGAGCTGCCAGTCTCCGAGCGCGAGCTCGAGCTCACCAGGGCGGCCTCTCGGCTTCAAGATGCCGAGGAGGCTTTGAGCCGTCTGCTCGGTTTGCCGCTGGATGCGGCCCTGGAGCTGGTTGAGCCATCCGAGCCGGCTCCGCCTGGTCAGTCACTCGAGCAGGTTTTGGCCGAAGCCAGGATCGCGCGGCCCTGGCTCATGGCCGCACGCCTCGAGTTGACTGCTGCCGAAAAAGGTGTCGAGGCTGCCGGCAAGGAGAACAATGCGGAGCTTCAGGCCATCCTGGGAGGGGCTCTCGAGAGCAGCGCGGACAACGTGATCGATGGTGTCGGGCTAAGGGCGGGGCTCCAATTGAGCTGGCCCTTTCTGGACGGTAACCGTACCAAGCATCTGGTGGGCCAGGCGCAGGCCACGCGTGACCTGGCCGCAGCGCGCCTGGCCGAGGCCGAGCGCCAGGTCGAGCAGGAGGTCCGCCAGGCTTATCGAGGGCTGGAGGTCGCCCGGAGCGCGATGGCCACGGCCGAGGTGCGCTGCGGCCAGGCTAAGGAGGCCCTGCGCGTGGCGGTGGCCCAGTATGAGGCCGGGTTCGTGGCTTTTCACGTCGTGCGTGACGCTCAGCTCGACCTCGACAGGGCACGGTTGGAGGCGGTGACCGTTTTCTATCAGGCTGTGGAAGCGCGCGCCCGCCTTGACTGGGCCATGGGTCGTCCGCCCCGGCGACCTGACGAGGCCGTTCCTCGGGGCGAGAAGGGCCGGACCGTGGGCATGCAATAAAGCGCCGCACGTTGCCCGCTCTTATGAATCAGCGGGGCGTCAGTCCGCGCGTTCCGGGACTGTCGTTGTCCTCACGGCTTCGGGCGGGCCAGCACGCGGTCCACCAGCCACGGAAACCAACGACTCGCCATCGAGACCACTGTGCCGTCCAGCGTCGGGATGACCATGGCGCGCCGCCGCGGGAGCTCTTGAAGAAGACGCCGGGCCACGAACTCGGGGCTCACCGTGGCGATCGTCTCCTCTTGAGCCAGTACCTCGGGCGGTTTTACCAGGTTCTCCCGTTCCAGGCCTGGAGTCCGAGTGTTGGGTGGGCACAGCAGCGTTACGAAGATCCCGTAAGGAGCCACCTCTCGGCGCAGCGCCTCGGAGAAACCGGCCACGGCGAATTTGCTGGCGCAGTAGCCGGTGTAGCCGAAGAGACCGATGACTCCTCCCAGGGACGAGGTGTTGACGAAGTAGCCGCTCCCGCGTTTGACGAAGTGGGGGAGGAAGGCCTTGCACACGTGCATCGTCCCGAAGTAGTTGACGCGCATCATCTGCTCCATCGGCTCGAGCTCAATCTCCTCGAGCCATCCAGGATGCGCAAACCCGGCACAGTTGATCACCAGGTCGGGAAGCCCGTGCGTGGCGATGATTCGCTCCACCGCGAGCCTGGTCGACTCCCAGATGGAAACGTCGAAGGATTCGATGGCGAGTCGAGTCTGCGGGCCTGTTCGGCCCCTCAAGTCCTGCAGCGCAGCCTCCAGAGGCTCCTGACGCCGGGCGCTCAGGACGACGTGGCAACCAAGAGAGGCCAGCCCGGCGGCAATGGCCTGGCCAATTCCCTCCGAGGCACCCACGACCAGGGCGAGCTTGCCCGCATAGAACCGGCGCTGTTTCATCGCGCGGGAGGCCTTTGAAACAGGCGGTAGACTTTGTATCGACTTCCTCCCAGAGCACGGGCCAGCGTGTTCATCCTGACATTGTCCTCCAAGACCCAGGAGACTTCCAGCGCGCGCCACCGTTGCTGCTGACCCCGGCTCAACAGGGCATTCGCCAGAGCACCGGCCACCAGAGCTCCGAGCATCTGCTCGCTCAATTCCTGGCGCACGCCGAGTCCGTAACCGCGAAAGCTGTCCACGTATCTCCGCCACCGCAGGAATCGCAAGAGAAAACCAGGAGTGAGGCGGCCTCGCGCGGCTTTGATGAGCGGATTGTAGTTGGGAAGCACGAAGAGGCTGCCGACATCCCGGCCCTCGTGGCTGGCGAGCCACACGGCTTTCGGGTCGAGGAAGAAGCGGGTCAGCAGGATCAGGTCCTGGATGCGCTCCTCGTCGATCGGCTCGAATCCCCAGTTGCCTGCCAGCGCGCTGTCAAAGACATCGACCATGCTGCGTACTTCCTGGGTCAGGCGGGAGCGGTTCAGGAGGCGGACCTCGATACCGCACTTCTGAGCCTTCCGGGCGGTCTGCTCGGCCAGATCCAGACGCACGTTCTCGGGCAAGAATCTGTGGGCCAGGAGGTCTTTCACCTTGTGCATCCCGGCTTGCTCGAGATAGTCGCAGTAGTAAGGTGGATTGTAGGGCATCAGGAAATAGGGCTCGTGCTCGAAACCCTCCACGAGCAGGCCACTGTAGGTGTCTTCCAGGGCAAAGTGGACGGGGCCCAGCATGGGAAGCTCGGGTGAGAGCTGGTGAGCCTCCTCCACCAGCCGAACCAGTGCGTCGCCTTGCCCCTCCAGGCACTCCACGAAACCAAAGTGCAGGGCCGTGGAATCAGCCGTTCGATGGATCTTGACCCCCAGGCGCGCTACTGGCTCTCCGTCCTCCAGAGCGAGCAAGATACGCTTGCCTGGCTCGCGCAGATTCCCGACCAGCATGCGCAAATGCATGGGAAGCGGCGGAACCCAGAGGCTTGCTGGATCGCGATACACCCGCCATGGCAGCTCGGCGAACTGGCGGAACTGCTTGCTGGTTGTTACATCGATGATCTTCAGCATTCAACGCGCCTCGGGCTGGCTGGTTCAAGCACGGGCGCGAGATCGCCTGCCGTTATCCGTCAGAGGCAGAGTCTGTCGAGGATTCCGGCCAGCCGCTCACTGGCAGTCTGGCTCGTGAACTCCGACAGCACCGAGGGGTCAGGCGGTTGGCTCGCCCGGGAGAGCAGCGTCTCGACCGCATCGGCTCCACGCTCTGGCTCATCGAGTCCCACGATGCGCGCGTTGGGCAGCCGTTCGATCAGTTGAGCCAGCTCGTCATTGTCGGCCAGCGCCAGGATCGGTCGCGAGGAGGACAGATACTCGTAGAACTTGGCTGGGATACGCTGCTTTGTGCGGAAGCTCAAGAACACGAGGATGTCGGCCCCGCGCATGTAGCTGCCCGTCTCAAGGTAAGGAACATAATTCCCTTTGACCAGCATTCTCTCAATGCCGAGAGATTTTGCCTTCTGGAAGACGGCGGCCGGGCACTCACCGGTCACCTCCAGCTGAATTGTCTCCGACCATCCCCGGGTGGCGAGCGCGGCAAGCAGGTGAAGAAGCGGGTCTCCCTCCACGAAAGGTCGGAGGTTGCCCAGAAAGAGCAGCGTGGTGCGCTTGAAGTGGGGCTCCACCCCGCCGGAGATGAGCTCTGCGTCGTAATGATTGCGGATCACCGCGAAGCGATCTTGGGGCAGGTCAGAGTAGTGGGCCCGGTAGTCAGCCAGGGCGAGCTCGGTATTCAAGATGACCCTGGACGCTGTCTCCACGGCACGACGCTCCAGGCGATCGATCACCCATCGCAGCGGGGCTGGTCGTGATTTTCTGCGAAGCTCGCATACAGACCAGGGGTCTCTCAATTCGAGCACGAGAGGCAAGCCTGACGTGCGAGCAACCCTCGCGCCCACGAGAAGTGCTTCGAAGGGGTCGGCGTTGACCACGATCGCTTCGCACCGATGGGCTTGCAGCACCCTGAGGGCTGCCGCGATAGAATAGGGTAGTAGGAGATGCTCCGGGTTGTTCAGGAATCGTTCCCAGAACGGTCTTCGTGACGATTTGCGTCCCTGGTCCACGAGCTTCGTCATGGCACGGTTTGCGCCGGGCGTGTAGTCGCGTACGACGACGGTGGATTGCGGCACGGCGGAGAGGAGCTGCATGTCCAACGCAGCCCCTCTCCACATGTCGCACAGCACGACCGGAGTCCATCCGTAGTCGGGCAGATGCCGGGCGTACTTGAGCGGTCGCAGGGCGCCAACCCGACGCAGAGGGGGAAAGTACGGGCTCAGGTAAAGAAACTTGCGCATCGCCTGTTCAGTCGATCAGACCCCATCTTTTCCGATTCTTCACCACAATGTGCCGGGTCAGACGGTAGCGCCAGCAGTTGGTCCAACGGGCCCATGGATGCTCCTGCCTGACGGTCGGATGCCACTGGTGGAGCATGGCCGTGCGGTCGCTCACCCAGCGGATTTCCAGGCCAGAATGTCGAGCGCGCCAGGTCATGTCCAGATCCTCGTATCCCCAGTGCCTGAACTGCTCATCATAGCCCCGCACCCGCTCAAAGAACTCGCGTCGAGCCGACTGACAGGCCCCCGTCGCCATCGTCGGGCGATTGATGGCTCGCGAGCGGAGTTGCTCGAAATCTGCGCTCGTCCACTCCCGCTCTGGGAGTTGCCTCGGCAGGTCGAAGCACCTGCAGTGGACCATCACGTCCCCAGGGCACGAACGATGCGTGCTCAGCAAAGTTGTCAGGAAGTTGTCCTGGAACATCATGTCCACGTCCGTGCAGAGCACGAACTCACCGTGGGCCGCCTGGATCCCTATATTGAGCGCATGACTCTTGTTCCAGGTCCCATCGGTGGTGGTGCGAATAACCCGAGCTCCCAACTGCTCAGCCAGTGCATCGATCGACGTGGAATGCTCTGGCACGCTGCCATAGTCGCTGATGATGACCTCGTGATCGGAGGGCTCGATCTGCTGCCATCGGAGCGAGAGCAGGCAGTTCCGCAGACGAGCGCCGCTTCGATTGCGAATGGGGATAATGGTGGAGAGGCTCACAGTCACCTGCCCCGCTCCCAAAGGACCCTGTCAAAGAGCTCGGCAAGCTGCCGGGCCGTGGCAGGTGCCGAGAAAGCCTCGATCTCTCGGAGGTTCGGGGAAGTAAATTCAGTCCCGTCTGAGCGGGCTCTCAGGGCCTGGGCGATGATCCGGGCGACCGCGTCCACATCTCCGGGCCGGGCACAGACTCCGGAGCCTGTCCGCTCAACGAGCTCTGTGAGCTCAGAAGGCTCTGACAGGCACAGGATCGCACGACCCGCCAGGAGGTAGTCAAAGAACTTGGCGGGGATGAACAACGTCTCCTGGCCGTAGGCGAGCAGCACCAGGAGGTCGGCCTGGGCCAGAATACCCAGTCCCTCTTCATAGGGAACAAACGGCCGGACGGAGTAAATCTCTTCGAGTTGGAGTTGTCGGGCCAGCTCAAGGTCCTCCTGAAGGGGTCGCCCAAGGTGCAGGATGCGAATCTCCTCAGCCGAGAGAAGTCTCGCCTCTTGAAGCTGGGCAATGGCCATGAGCACCGGGGCCAAGCGGCGGGGACCGTAGCAATTCCCGAAATGGACCAGCTTCATTGGGCCGATGCGCTCACCTGGTTTGGGCCGGAAAGCCGGATCGAAACTGTTATAGATGGTGTGAATTCTTCCGGGAGGCAGGTCGGGGTAGCGATTGGCGTAGGCCGCGGCTGCTTGCGCGCAAGTCAGGGTAACCCGGTCTGCGGCGCGAAAGAGGCTCTCCTCCAGTCTCCGCTCGGCCCACTGCACCCACCAGGCCCGATTTGCCTGCAGGAAGTTGAGAGTCCAGGGGTCACGAAGGTCGAGAACGAGCGGTAGGCCCGTTCGCTTTGCCACCTGCCGCCCGTACAACAGGCAAGCGTAGGGACCACTGCTGGCAAAGATGATGTCGCTCCCCACTTTTTTTGCCAGTTTCGAGATCTGATGGCCTGCCAGTGGGGTCAGCAGTGCGTCTGGACCGGCCGGGACGACGAACTGCCGTTTGAGGCTAGCGCCCAGGGAAGGCGGGCCGACCTGATTTCTCACGGGGGAAGCGATCGTCCCGTCCGAGAAACGCTTGCCGGACTCTGGCCACCAGGAAGGGTAGAGTTTTCGGTGGATTTCGACGAGGTCCGGAAGGACAAAGGGTCCAGGGTCGACGGGTCGTCTGGCAGGCGTTGGCGCTGTGACAATGATGGGACGCCATCCATAGTCTGGCAAGTAGCGAGCAAATCGGTAGGCTCGCTTGCCGCCAACGTCGTAAGCCGGTGGAAAGTAGCCGGTCAGGATCAAGGCTGTCTTCATGTCAGCCTTGTGCGAGCACTTGCTCATAGACCTCGAGATGCGCGTCGAGCACTGTGTCGATCTGGTGAGTGTCTCGCACATATTCGTAACCGAGCTCTCCGAGAGACCTCCAGCTGTCACCCTGAAGAAGCGTGTCGAGCCCACGCACATAGTCCTGCAGGGTTCCCGTACGGGTCCAATAGCCAAAGTTGCTGGCAAACTCATCGGCGTTGCAATGAGACAAGATCGCGCATTTGTGAGCGCACGCCTCCAGGTAGGAAACCGGCAAGCATTCCTTGGAGCTCGTGTTTACCAGAATCCAGGCTCTGGACAACAGGTCACTTCTCGACTGCTCGTCGATCCAACCCGGGGCCTGGACATTCGGTTGTGATTCGATGAGTTGTCGAATGCTCGCCTCTCGGGAGCGGTCTTCCACAGACGCGCCCGCCAGGATGAAGTTGATCCCGGGGCGACAGGATGCCAGCTCCAGAAAAAGCTCAGGACGTTTGATCGCATCCCAACGGCCCACAAAACACACGGTCGGGTCAGTTTCCTTGGGGACAGAAGGATCGGGCAGGCTCACGGGATTGGGAAGAAAACCTGGTCGATTCGTGAGTCTATAGAGCCTGGTCGCCTTGTCGATTGTCGATTTTGCCTGACAGTAGCAGGCATCTGCCCTTTGAGCGCCGGGAACGACGTCCCTGCGGTAGCGGTAGAGGAATTTGAGCTCAGCATACCTGCTCGGTCGGACCGGCGCCCACTGTTTTCTCCAATCTTCCAGGTTGCGGGGATCTTGAAATGTAACGATGTGCTTCTTTGCCGGTTCGACGATCTCAGCCAGGCGTGTCAAGATGCTGGGCTCCTCGCTGTGATAAACATCGGCATCGATGGTCTTGAAGATTCCCCCGTAGGGCAGCACGCTCTTCAGGCCGCTGTAGAGGGGACATGGAAAGCTTAATACGGTGACTCCCTCGAGAATCTCGACAGGTCGCTGCTGGTGCTTCTGCGGCATCACGACATAAATGTCCAACCCTCTGTGGGCCAGGGCGCAGGCGAGGTCGCGAGTGAGAACCCCGAACCCCCCGTAGGGACCGATACCGGCCAACTCGGTTGCGATGAAGCACACGCGCAATCTATTCCGACGGGTGACCACCAGCCTCTCTCTTCTTCATGAGGGGCGCCCAGAACCTCCGGGCGGCGAGCCACGCGGCCGGGAGGATTCGCCTCCCGAGACCTGAAGCAGATCGGCTTGACGCGAGGCGCGGAGCCTGTTCAACTGCTTACGGGAGATATGGTGCTGATAGCATTCGTTGTTGGCGGTTTCCCACGACTGTCCGAGACCTTCGTCCTCGATCAAATGACGGGGATGCTCGAGCGCGGGCACGAGCTGATGATATTTGCCCGGCCTCCCTCTGAGCCCCGGTCTTGGAATCAGACTTCGGTTCGTCAGTATGGTCTGATGCAGCGGGTACTCTACTGGGATAGTGGATTGCGCGCCGTCGCCTCTCGCACCACGCAACTCCTGCTCAGGAGGCCGACGAGCACCGCTCGGGATTTTACCAGGTGCCTCCCGGCTCTCGCCAGGGGGGAGAACCTCATTCGCCTCTGGTCTCGTGTGACGGCCGTGCGCGCTGCTCGCAGGCCAGACGTCATCTATGCGCACTTTGGCACCAATGGTGTGCTCGCGGAACAGGTGCGGCACATCTGCTCGCTCCCTGTCCCGCTCGTGACCGCCTTCCACGGGTATGACCTTTCCAGCCTTCCCCGCCAGAGAAAGGCGAGCTTCTATACCCGCTTGTTCGCCCTGGGTGACCTGATGCTGCCGGTGAGCGACTCCTTCCGCGGGCGGTTGATGTCACTCGGCTGCCCGCCCGAGAAGATCCTCGTCCACCGGATGGGGGTGGACCTGGACCGATTCCCCTTTCGCCCGCGCATGCCGGAGTCGGGCGAGCCGATCCGGCTGCTGAGCGTCGGGCGACTGGTCGAGAAGAAGGGGATCGAGGTCGGGTTGCGAGGGTTTGCCATGCTGCGTCGCCAGGTGCCCAGCGCAAGGTGGGACATCGTAGGCGATGGCCCGTTACGCTTTCATCTGGAGCGACAGAGAGACGAGCTCTCTTTGCAGGAATGCGTGACCCTGCACGGAGCCCTTACGCGCGAAGCCGTGAGTCGACTCCTCGACCAATCGCACCTGTTTCTGGCTCCGAGCGTTACAGCAGTGAACGGCGACCAGGAGGGAATTCCGGTCGTTCTCATGGAGGCCATGGCGAGTGGATTGCCCGTCGTCGCAACGCGTCACTCAGGGATTCCAGAGCTCGTCAGGGAGGGCCTGTCGGGACGGCTCGTCCCGGAACGCGACTCGGAGGCGCTCGGCAGAGCGCTCTGCGAGCTGGCTCTGGCACCGGACCGATGGGACGAGATGGGCAGGCAGGGGCGGGCAGTTGTCGAGCGGGAGTACAATGTGCGCCTCCTCAATGACCGCCTGGAGGGGGTTCTCAATGAGCTGGTCGCCCGCAAGCACCGAGCCGTGGGGCAGGGCTGTTTTCGCTGGCGGTGAAACGGAGCGCCTGATGAGTTTGCCCGCTACCCTGCGTCGTCTCTACGCTCTTTTGCCCGGGCCCAAGCGCAGGCAGGTGTGGCCGCTGCTCCTGTTGATGGTAGTCAACGCTTTCTCGGAGGTGAGCGGCGTGGCCAGCCTGCTCCCTTTCGCGGCGGTGGCCAGCGACCCCAGCCTGATTTCCCGCCAGCCAGTGCTTCACTGGATCTTCCAATCGACCGGTCAGCCCGACCCCCACCTCTTTCTGCTCTACCTGGGATCGGTCTTCTTGTTGCTGCTGGTGGTCACCAATCTGCTGAATGCCCTTACCTTCTGGTTCAGTCTGCGTTTCAGTCTGCAGTTTGGCAGCTGGCTTTCGGGGCGGTTGCTGAGCTCTTATCTCAGTCGACCGTTCCTGTTTTTTCTCCAAAAGAACAATGCGGATCTTGCCAGCATGGTTTTGTCCGAGGTCGACTCTCTTGCTGACATGGTGGTCTTGGCGGCCGCTGAGCTGATCACGACAACCCTGATCGTGCTCTTTCTGGTTATTGGCCTGCTGTGGATCGACCCCCAGGTGGCCCTGACCACCACTTTGCTGTTGTCTCTCCTGTACGGCCTGATCTACCGGGCGGTACGCCAGCATTCGAATTGGCTGGCTCAGCAGCGGGTCTCCTCCAACAGCGCACGATACCGAGCTGTTCACGAGGCACTCAGCCTGGTTCGGGAAGCTCGCTCTTTCACGCGGGCGCCGCTCTTTCTTGCGGCTTATTTGTGCCAATCTCGGCGCTATGGCCACTACCGCGTCATGGAGCGGTTGGTGACCGAGTTGCCGAGGTACGCGACCGAAACCCTGGCAGTCATGTCGATCGGATTGATCCTTATCTACCTTGTCTTCCGGGGGCAATCCAGCCAGCAAGCGATTCCGCTGGTGTGTCTCTACATCATGGCAGCCTTGAGGCTGGTACCCTCCGCTCAGAAGATCTACCGGAGCATCACCCGCATCCGGTTCCACGCCCCTGTTCTGGCATTGATCCAGAATGAGCTGCGGGGTGGGGAGGGATTGCCGGAGTCAGCCGTCAGAAATCGGCTCCCTCTGCGCCAACAGATCCGCGTTCGTAGCGCCAGCTTTACCTATCCTGGCAACCGCCAGCCTGCCCTCGACAACGTGAGTCTTGAGATTCCGCGCGGGTCCGTGGTGGCCCTGGTCGGTCGTACAGGTGCGGGCAAGAGCACCCTGGCCGACGTACTGGCAGGTCTTTTGCCACTGGACTCAGGCAGCGTGGAGGTGGACGGACAAGCCCTGACTCGGGAGAACCACCTGGATTGGCTGGACAATGTGGGGTACGTGCCTCAGGAGATCTTTCTCACGGACAACACCGTGTCCTGTAATGTAGCCCTGGGCTACGCCCAGGAGCATATCGAGCAGGAGGCGGTGCGGCGGGCGGCCCGCACGGCCCGCATGGCCACCTTTGTGGAGGGGGAGCTGGCTCAGGGTTATGATACTCGTCTCGGAGAGCGCGGTGTTACGCTGAGTGGGGGACAGCGCCAGCGGGTCGGCATCGCTCGGGCGCTCTACAACGATCCGGAGCTCTTGATCATGGATGAGGCTACCAGCGCGCTGGATACCATGACGGAACGCGAGGTGATGGAGGCGATTCAGGAGCTGGCGGGCCAGAAAACCCTCGTCCTCATCGCGCATCGCCTGACTACGGTCCAGCTTTGCCAGAAGATCTTTTTGTTGGAGAACGGCAAGCTGATCGCCCAGGGGACCTACGAGGAGCTGCTGCGAAGCAGCCCGGAATTCAGTCGCCTGGCCCACACCGTGTTCCAGGCCTGAGTGCCTCGCGTTGCGTTCCTCTGCACGCCACACAATGCTCGGGCTCTCAGGGAAGGAGATATGTCGTGGCCAAGATCATCTATGCTCTCTCCGGCCAGGGTCTAGGACACAGAAGCCGAGCTCTTCTAATAGGGCGATATCTCTTGGAGCAAGGTCATGACGTGATCTTCGGCGCCTCAGGCGAAGCCTTCCCTTATGTCTCAAAGTCCTTTCCTGGTAGGACCTGCAAAATCTCCGGCTTCTACTTTCTCTATCGCCACGGCGGGCTTCTCGGCGGCAAGACGATGTTCGAGAACGCCTGCAGTTTCCCGAAGAACCTGGCCAGGAACCTGCGAGTCTTCGATACCGTTTACAAGCCTTTTGCTCCAGACATGCTGATAACAGACTACGAGCCGTTTTCCGCTTGGTGGGCTTTCTTGACCGGGCTACCCTATATCTCGCTCGATCATCAGCACCTGTTGACGATGTGCCGCCTCGAGCACAATCTTCGGGACGTTTTTTCTCGACTTCCTGCCACGCTGATTACAAAATTCTATTACGTCGGAGCCAGAAGATATCTGATTTTAAATTTCTTCAAAGCGGCCATGACCCAGAAGAATGCGCTTCTGGTCCCCCCTATCGTGAGATCTGTCGTTATGGAGCAAGAAGTATCCGAGGGCGACCACATCCTTTACTATTCGACAGACAAGACGTATCATCCTGAAAGATTACCAGATATTTTCAATCATTTTCCGGCCTACAGGTTCAGGGTTTACGGTTTCGAGCTCGATCGAGTAGAGGGAAATTGCGAGTTCAAATCATTCTCGACAGACTCTTTCGTCCGCGACCTGGCTGGCTCGAAGGCTGTCATTGCGACGGCAGGATTTACACTGATCAGCGAGTGTTTGTATCTGAAGAAGAGGATGCTGTTGCTACCGATTCACAGACAGTATGAGCAGATCATCAACGCGAACTATATCGAGAAACTCGGACTCGGAATGTCCACCTACAAGCTTGATCGGGAAGTCCTGGGGTCCTTTCTGAAACGGCTGGATGAGCCCGTTCAGGGAGGCGAGCAGATTCTGTGGCCTGACAATGCAGCCTTTTTCAAGCAGTTCGACCTGGTCCTCAATGAGCTCGTCTCGCCCAGAGCCGCTAACCGTTTCGAACAAGCCTGGAGTAAAAATCAAACAGATTGACGAAATGGTTCTCCAGGCTACCCACCTTCTGGTTCGCCGCGGTGGAGACAGAACGGACGAGCTGATTTCTGTCGCGACGAAGAAGTCGGAGTATTGCCTCGGCACATGACAGGTGATCCCCCGCGGTGTAGGTTTCCGAGTAGTCGGACTCGGCCAGATCGTTGGCCCCCCCCGCGGAGGGAACGACGACGGGCAAGCCCGAGCAGATTGCCTCTGCGACAGCGAGGCCATACGTTTCAGCTGCTCCGCCGTGCAGATAATAATCAGAGCTGGCCAGGGCCGTGGCCAGCTCTTCTCGGTCGGAGAGAAAGCCCGCCAGATGAACATTTCTTCCGCAGTCTGCCCACCGCTTGACGCGACTGCGGATGAAGCCATCCCCGAAGATCACCAGCCCCAGGGGTTCCCTGGCAGCAGCCAGGCTGAAGCCTTTGATGACCGTTGCAAGACGCTTCTCGGGATGATGACGGCTCACGCAAACAAACAGTTTGGAGCCGGGGGGACTGCCACAGAGATCGAGGAGTTTCTGCTTCACCTCGCCGCGCCTCTTAGCGTGCGAGAACGTAGTTTTGTCGATACCAAAGGGAACAGCCTCGGGTCGTTTGATTTTCCATCTTCTCAACTTTTCCGCCAGCCAGACTCCACTTACGATGGTGGCGTCATATCTGGACCCGAGCCAGCGCAGGTAGCCCCAGTACCATCCGAAGAGCTGGTCCACGCGCTCGGTCCCGAGGATGTTGCCGAGATAGGTCTGAGGGTAGACTGCTACGGGATCTTGATGAAAAACGAAGGCTTTGGCGCAGTCTCCGCGCCAGGATGCCACTGTCAATCCTCCCAGCCAGGGAGATGACGCCTCGACAAGATCCGGCTGCTCGCGTTTGAGAATGTCACGGTAAATGTTTGCTCGGCAGAACAGATAATAGTTCGGGTCAAATGGAAATTTAGGACTTTTGATGAACCGGATGCGCCCCCCGTTTCTGTCGAACTCTCGATCCTCGGGCCCTGGGGCAAGGATCAGCACCTGATGTCCTTGTTTTGAGCCCTGCGCGAGCTTTTCGTGGATGTAGGTCTTGATCCCGCCGCCTCTCTCTGAATAGAGCTCGGCTACGTCAACGATCTTCATGGTCGGTGAGACTTTCTGAGCCGTTCTGGCGATCTCATCCTTTTCCAGCCGGGAGGGGGCCCGGGCGTGGGGCAGAACTCGGACGCGTGGCCTTGATCGAGCTCGAACAGGCCTGCCGCCTCTACTCCATGGGGGCTCATCGCGTGCAGGCTTTGCATCCGACCGACCTCTCCGTCGAGAAGGGAGAGTTTGTCGTGGTGCTGGGCCCAAGCGGCTCGGGCAAGACCACGCTGCTGAACCTCGTGGCGGGGATCGATTCGCCCACCTCGGGGAGGGTCCGAGTGGATGGAGTCGACATCTCCAGCCTGAGTCGCGCACGGTTGGTCGAGTACCGGCGACGTTCGGTGGGAGTCGTCTTCCAGCTCCACAACTTGATCCCCAATCTCACATCGAGGGAAAATGTCGAGCTGGTGGCCGAGCTTGTAGGGGTGGGCGGCACGAGGAGTGAGGAGGTTCTGGCCGCTGTCGGCTTGAGCCACAGGGGTGATCACTTCCCCCACGAGCTGAGCGGCGGAGAGCAGCAGCGAGTGGCTATAGCGCGAGCACTGGTGAAAGATCCGCCGATCCTGCTGGGGGACGAACCAACCGGCAGCCTGGATGCGGCCACTGGGAAACTTGTGCTTCGGTTGCTCTGTGACATCCACGCCCAGGGGAAATGTATCCTGATGGTAACCCACAACGCCTCGATCGCCCAGGTGGCGACCCGAGTTCTGTCCATGAAGGATGGCAGGATTCGATCCGACATCCTGAACACAAGTCCCCTCCAGCCCGAGCAGATAGACTGGTAGAAGAAGCCCTCAGTCGCTTCGTTGCGTGGCCGCAGTCAGAGGGATTCGCAGCACCCGGCGCAGGGACGCCGCCGTCGCTCCCAGGCAGACAACCAGGCTGCCCGCGGCCGTACCGACCAGGGTTGGAGGGCTGACGCTCAAGGTCAGGTCCATCAGGTCGCTTCCGTAATGAGCGAGCATCCAGTTGCCAGCCCAGACTCCGGTCGGTAGTCCCAATGCCAGGCCTAGCAGCCAGGCAATGAGGGTCTCCAGCATGAGGATTCCCACCAGAGTCTGGTCCGAGACTCCCAGGACCGAGAGAGTGGCCAGCTCGCGTGAGCGCTCCATGATGTTCATCGCGCTCGAGCCAACCAGCAGCGCGACCGCCAGCAGGCACGACCCTCCAATCATCAGGGCCAGGTAGGCGTTCAGCATCTTCAACAGATCGGTGACATCGGCCCGGGTATCGGCGAGCGTCACCACCGACACGACCTCGGGACAGGTGAAGAGACGGCGCCGCACGGCGTCCTGGTATTCGGGGGATACGCGCAGCATCAGCATGTTGATCACATCCCGGGGGGCGTTCTCGATTTCTGAGCATTGAGCCTGAAGCTTACTGAGCAGGACCATCGGAGCAAGGGCGACGGGCTCGAAGAGCTCTGCACCCACCCCGTACGGGGTGACCGACTCGTCCGTGCGAGGAGAGTTGCTGCGCAGCTGGACTATGTCCCCGGGATGTGCAGAGAGCTCGCGCATATGGATGCTACCGAGCAAGAGTGGAGAACGTTCTGTAGGCTTGATCGGGTGTCGATTCCGATCATAAAGGCGAACCAGCTCTGAGTTGGGAGGGATTCCCCACACCTTGCGGGCCAGAGTCGTGTCGCCCAGGATCAGGCGCGCCTTCCATCCCAGAAAACCCTCCACCCGTATCACCCCGGGCCAGCGTGCGATAGGAGGCAGACTGGCCGGGCTTGTCATTCGGAGGTTGATCTGCAAGTCATAGCGATTCACAGCCCGGAAATAGAAGTCCAGTGTTTCTCGCTGACTGTCGAGGCTCATCAAGGCTGTTACCATCTGGATGACAGCCAGAGCGATCGCCAGAACCAGGGCCAGGGTGCGGGTGGGCTGACGAAACAGGTTCCGTAGCGGGAGGCGCAGCAAATAGGGAGCTCTCCTTAGAGGGGGAAACCATGATTCCAGGCGTAGAGTCCGCTGCTGGGGGGTAAAGTCGGCCCGCAGAACCTCCGCCGGGTTGAGATACACCAGGCGGCTGACACCTCGCCACCCTCCGATCGCGGACACGCTGATCGCTCCTGTCACAGCAGCGAGCATCCAGGCCCATGGCACTCGGGTGGTCACGAATGGAATTCCCAGGGACAGGGTATAAAATCGCGTACAAAGCTCACCCAATCCCCAACCGGCCAGGGCGCCCGTCAGCCCGGCCGCCCCGCCAATGAAGACGCTGGTGAGAAGAAAATGGGACATCAGATTTCCGGATGAGAACCCCTGGCTCATCAACACGCCGATCTGTAGGCGCTGCTGCGCGATCAGTTGCGTGAGCGTGCTGATCAGGATGAGCGAGCCGAGCAACAGGAAGAAGGACGGGAACATCACTGCCAGGGTTGCGAAGGCACGCCGGTCCCTTATCAACAGGGCGTTGGACGGCTGCTCCTCGCGGCTCATGGGAGCTTCGGCGGCATAGTCACCCAGGCAACGGCGCGCCTGTTCCATCAGGACATCCCTCTGGCCCTGATCGCGAACCCGAACATGCACCTCATTGATTGAATCGTCCCCAGACATAGAAATGGCATCAGCCTGGCTGATGAAGAGGACGGCAAATTTTCGGGCTGCCGGTCTGGGGTCCTGAGGCCCGGCGGCCACCCAGATATATTCTGGGCTGCTCACCAGCCCCACCAGGGTGAATTGCCGCTGGACGCCGTGACTCTCCACCCTGACCGGGGAGCTCAGCCCATAGCCATGAGCCTGGGCAAACCTCCTTTCCATCAAGATTTCTCCGCGTCGCTTCAGTAGATAGCGACCCTGATCGAGGTGGAGCTGGTTGACCGCGGGCTGTCGCTCGTGCGAGAGGCTGATGGCGCGGCCTGGGACGTAGTCGCCGCTGGGAAGAAACAGGCGAATCCCCACGGTCTGTCTTCCCACCGCCGACTCGACTCCCGGGAGCGCGGCAACCCTCTCCACGGCCGATTGCGGAGCACGTCGCAGAGCGATGGAGAAGTCCAGGAACTTCAGCCGCTCGTAAGCGTATCTACAGGATTCG
Source organism: uncultured Burkholderiales bacterium (assembly GCA_964471395.1). GTDB lineage: Bacteria > Vulcanimicrobiota > Xenobia > Xenobiales > QWHO01 > QWHO01. Next base: position 29,452 of record CAYYHB010000014.1, read on the forward strand.
TCCAGGTTGGTGGAAGCGGCCATGAAGGCGACGAAGAGCAAGACGGCCACGGCGATCATGGCGCCGCAGGAAACGAAGGAGAGCCATCTCTGGCGCAGGTCGCGCAGAGACTTGAGGAGCAAGTGTCTCACTAGAGCTTCATCTTCGAAAGAGCACCGCGCACGCCGCTACGAAATCCGACCAGCGACACATGAACCTGGACTCCCGAGTCCAGGCAGGTCAATGAATAGTCTGCCAGCCGGCCACTCGCTTTCAAGACTTGACGAATCTCCTCCCAGACGCGGGCCGCCTCGGGAACATCCCCGGGGCTGACGGTGTCGAGACGCAAGTCCAGGTCGATCCGATCATCGGAGACCACGTCTGCTTCCCAGGCAGCTGATCGGACTGTTGCGACGGCTCGTTCGAAGCGTTCGGCTCCGATGCTGTCTCGAACACGGTCAAATTCTCTGCCGCCTGCCCAGCGTAACAGATGCTCCACGGAGCCGTCGCGATTGAGCAGCGCACCCCATGCGTCCTTATCGCATCGTAATTGCTTGTAGGCATCCCAGAGCGGTCCCCTGGGGGGGGCGGGAGAAGGGTCGAGGAAACGGTCGATGGCGTGGCGTGCCAGCTCGGGATTCGTGCAGTTGATGAAACTTCCCTTGACCCGGGCCAGCACGCGCGGCCCTTTTGAAACCTTCCAACCAGGGCGGAGCACGATCTCCTCACCCCGATACTGGCGGAGCTCGAACCGGTGGCCATCGGGTGTGCCTGTCAGGGACTCGTAAACCAGGCCCTGCAACCCTCGCCACCCGGTGACGGTGACAGCGGTGGTGGAGGTGATGACCTTCCCGGGCTGGTCCACACGCACCCACTGCAACGGGAGGGCCGCCCGCAAGAGGGCCTGCTGGCTCTTCTGACTGAGAATCCCGGTCAGGGCCGAGGCCATTGAGGACCCGCCCGTCTGACTGCGGGCCCCTGCCAGAGCGGTATTGAGAAGCTGCCGGATGCCAAGGTCCTCCGGCCGGGCTTTCACGACGAGAATGGCCACGCTGTCATCCTGGCCCAGCAGGGTTGGATCGGGGAGCGGGATACCCTGGGCTGCGCTACGCCCGGCAAGCCAGAGCAACAGGCAAAGAAATCCAAGCTTCATCCTCATTCGGAAGATACTAGCACGAGTCGACAACCTGCTCAAGACAAGCACGAGGGCCGAGCAAAGCTCGGGTTCGGGGAGGAGGCGCTCGCAATTTCTCGGTGAAATCCCGCCGGGATGAATCCAACTGATCGCCCTGGAATCAGAACGGCGCTGCCTCAGTGCTGAAGGGTAACGGGTTTCGCTCGGAGGCGGTGCGCATGGCTCCGACGAAGGGCCTGAGCGCGTGAGGTACGGTCAAGTCATCCTGCTCGGACTGCTGGCCCTGGCCCTTACGGGCTGCAGGTCCGAGCCCGGCGTCGAGGTCCGCCTGGCTACCCCCACCATTGGAAACCTGGAGGCTCGCTTCGCGGCCTCGGGCCGGGTCACTTCCCAACTGATTCGAGTGGCCGCGGGGGTCTCCGGTCGGCTTGACCGCCTGGCCGTGAAGGAGAACCAGAAGGTACGGCGAGGCCAGGTCCTGGCTGACCTGGACGGCCGAGAGGCCCGAGGCGAGTTGGAAGCCCTGGAGGCTGAGCTCGAGATGGCCCATGATCGCCAGATGGAGGCCTCCCATGCCTTCTCGCTCAAGCAGAGCCAACTTCAGAACGCTGTCCTGGGTGCCCAGGCCGGCCAACAAGAGGCTGAGGCGCGTATGGCTCAGGTGCGTCAACCACGGCCGGACGAGTTGGTGGCCGCGAGGGCGGCTGTGGCGGCTGCCCAGGCGCGCTTCGCAAGGGCGAGCCAGGAGCGGGATCGCTGTCGCAAGCTCTTCCAGCAGGATATCCTGTCGACAGCTCAGCTCGAGCAAGCCGAGACCGAGCTGGAAACCTCGCGCGCGGAGCTGGAGCAGAGCCAGGCTCGGTTGCGGCTGCTGACGCCTCGTTCGGTCGACCTGGAGGTTGCCCAGGCAGGAGTAACGCAAGCGCGGGCCCAGCTGGCTGCGGCTCGGGATAGCCAGAGCTTTGAGTTGAGCGTCTTCGAGGCTCGCCTGCGGGCAGCTGCCCGGGAGTCGGATCGCATCGCCGCGAAAGTGCGGGCGTCCCGGGCCCGTCTGGACAGGTATGTCGTACGCTCGCCTCAGGATGGCGTCGTGTTTCAACTGTTGTACGAGCCAGGCGAGGTCGTGGACTGGAGAGAGCCAATCCTCACCCTGATCAGCTCAAAGGAAGTCAAGGTTGAAGCTGAAGTTGACGAGCAGGATGCCGCCAGGGTGGCGCTGTCGATGCCTGTGGAGGTTACTTTCAATTCCCTGCCCGGGCAGTTTTTCAAGGGTCGGGTGAGCCAGTTGGCAGAAGCCCTGGAAACCCGTGCCCGCGGACCAGCCGGATCGAGAGTCCTGCGAATCGGGGTGGAGCTCGCTCCCCCCATACCCGCCTTGCGCAACGGACTGGAAGCTGTGGTCGAGGGACGCTCGGTACTGGCAACTCAGGCGCTGCTCGTGCCAGGGTCGGCTGTCTACCGCGATCAAGGGGGGGATTACGTGACCGCCGTGAGCAACGGACGCGCCATAAAGGTCAGGGTCAAGTTGGGCGAGGCTACGGCCGACCAGGTGGAGATCAAAGACGGGCTGGAGGCCAGCACCCAGGTCGTGGTGGAAGGTGGGGATCGCTTGGCCGAAGGGGTCCGCGTCCTTCCCCTGCCCTGAGGCGCTTCAGCTCGTGAGAGTCGGTCGAAACCTGGCTACCAGCTCCTGAAGGTCGCCAAAAGTTCTCAAGCCCTCGATCTGGTCCTGGTCGAGCGTAATGTCCAACGCTTCCTCAAGGTGGATGACCATCTCCACCAGCGAAATTGAGTCCAGACCGAGATCACGTATCGGCCGACTCCTCGTCAGGAGGCCAGGTTGATCGCATCGCACTTTCTCCAGGGCGGTCCGAACCGCCTCGAGAAACTGTGGGTCCAGAGCTTCCTGGGACATTTCAGGGGCGGTGTTCTGCTCTCGACCAGTTTCACCTCCTGCCCGAATCAACGGCCCTCCCGCGGCTTCACCCATCAGGAATCAGCGGCGGCCCCGCGCACTCCGATTCTGAGCAGATCAAGGCACTGTCGGTGGAAGGAGTGGCTCCCCGGGCCTGCGAAACTCCGGACCCGAAGACAGGAGGCTCGGGACGATGACGAGACAAGCGATTCAGGCGGTAATCAACAAGCACATCATGGAAATTTCCGAGGACATCCAGGAGGCGCAGATCGACCCCTCCCGCTCCATGAAAGACCTTGGCCTGAACAGCCTGGACATCGTGGAGATTGTTTCCTGCTCGATGCGCGAGCTGAAGGTCAAGATTCCTCGCTCTGAGCTCTCCAAGCTCACGAATCTGGACGCCCTGGTCGATATTCTGCACCAGACCATCGCTCAGAAGGAACAAGCCCAGGCCTCCTGAGCCCATGAACTCAGGGTCTGAATCCGACAAGTTCAGCCTGGCGGATTTTTTTCTGGCCGAGACCGACGATCCGCTCGTTCCCCCGCCCGATTACCTCAAGTGGCGGCGCGATGTGGCCTGGGCTACCTCACTTTACGAGCCTTCGCTGGGCTCGGCCGCCGAAGCGAGCTGTAAGCTGGGCTCTCGGCCGGTCATCAACATGGCTTCGTATGGCTACCTGGCTCTGATGCGCCATCCGAAGATCATTCAAGCCGCCAAGGACGCGCTCGATCAGTTCGGCACGGGCTCTTGCGGCTCTCCCATCCTTTCGGGCCGCACCATCCTGCATGACAAACTGGAGAGCGGACTGCGGCTTCTTACTGGCAAAGAGGGCGTGTTGACCTACAACAGCGGATTTGCAGGCGCGCTGGGGACGGTAGCCGGCCTGTTGCGTAAGGGGGACTGCGCCGTCCTGGACGAGCGCTCCCACACGTCGCTGGTGGATGGTGTGCGGGTATCGGGAGCCAGGCTGGCCTTCTTCCAGCACAACGACCCGCATTCTCTGGACGCCATCCTGACCCGCGAGAGCGGCAAGCGCCGGCTCGTCATCGTCGAGGGGATCTACTCGATGGATGGCGACATGGCCAACCTGCCGGCCCTGCTCGAGGTGGCCGAAAGCCACCGGGTGGGCATGCTGGTCGACGAGGCCCACTCCATTCTCTGCTGCGGGCCCGGGGGCGGGGGCGTGGTGGAGCACTTCGGGGCCCGTGAGCGAGTGGGCATCCAGTACGGAACCTTCTCCAAGGGCTTTTCGTCCTGCGGTGGCTTTGCCGCGGCGGCTCCGGAGATCGTCGACTATCTGCGCTTCTACTCCAATCCCTATGGCTTCTCGTGCGCTTTGCCTCCGGCCACGGTCGCCGGTCTTTCGGCCGCCCTGGAGGTCATGCGGGAAGAGGCCTGGCGGCGAGAGCGCCTGTGGGACAACGCCAGCTATTTCCGCCAGCAGCTCCAGGGGCTGGGTCTGGATACGGGGGAGTCCGACAGCTATGTGGTTCCCATCGTGATCGGCGACGACCGGGCCTTGCTCTACGAGTTGGGCCACGCTCTTCGGGACCGGGGACTGTTCGTCAGCCCGGTGGATTATCCCAGCGTGCCGCTCGAGACGTTGCGCTTCCGAGCCAGCGTGACGGCCGGACACAGCCGCGAGAGCCTCGACGAGGCGCTTTCGATCATCGCCGACGTGATCGTGCCGGCCATGCGCAGCAGAGGCTTGCTGAAGGGGGTCCAGGTCTAGCGCCCCATGCCCGTCGCTCTGCTCTTCCCCGGACAAAACTCGAGATATCCCTCCATGTTCGATCATGTCCTGGCCTGGGACCCTCGCAACCTGGCCATTCTCGAGCAAGCCTCCGACGTTCTCGGGCGCGATCTGAAGCGTCACTTTCGCTCCGACAATCCAAAGGTGTTCGAGCGCAACCGCGACGTCCAACTGGGCGTCTTTCTGGCCAATCACATGCACTGGCAGAATCTGCGGCGGCAGGGCCTGGAGGCGGAGTATTCGGCAGGCCTGAGCCTGGGCGAGTTCAATCACCTGGTTCACATCGGGGCCCTGGACTTCGAGGAGGCGCTGCGCATCCTCGAAGTTCGCGGGCAAGTCTATGAGGAAGGCCCCGAGGGCCTCATGACGGCGGTTTTCCCGGTGAGCCCGGAGGATGTGGAGGGGCTGGTGCAGCAGTCTGGCGGCCAGGTTTGCATTGGAATGTACAATACCCCCCGTCAGTGCGTTCTTTCTGGCGAGGCTGACGAAGTCGAGAAGCTCGCCCTGCAGGTCGAGGAAGAGTTCTATGCCCAGTCGCGCGTGATCGAGGAGCGCCTGCCCATGCACTCGGCCCGCTTTCGCTCCACCGGGGAGGCTCTGCGGCCGGCCCTGGAGGCGGCTCGCTGGCGGACCCCGCAGCGCCGCTACCTGCCCAACCTGACGGGAGAGTTCCTGTCTGGGCCCGATCGCTCCCGTTTCATTGATTGTCTGTCCCGCCACACCTGGAATCCGGTGCGCTGGAGGGAGTCGATGGAGTGCCTTGCTCAGCAGGAGAACGACTTGATCTTCGTAGAAACCGGCCCCAAATCGGTGCTTACGGATTTTTTTGGAAGAAAGTGGCTGGACCCGAAGCGCTACACGACCGACTCAGAAGGAGATTTTGGTGCTTCAATGGCGACGCTGGTGGAGGAGCTTCTGAGTGGACCCGCTGGAGCTGCGTTCCACCACTAAGTCCGCCCGGCGTAAGCCCATCTGGGTTCCCCAGGGGGAGGGGGTCTGTCTGGGCCGGGAGGAGATCGAGCGGATGCTCCCGCATCGCGAGCCCTTCCTGTTCGTGGACGAGATCACCCACATCGGGGTCGAGGAACAATCGATTCGGGGCCGGCGTTACGTGTCGGCCGGTGACCCCGTTTTCGCGGGCCACTTCCCGGGCGAGCCGGTCTATCCCGGGGTGCTGCAGATCGAGATGGTGGGCCAGCTCGGGTTGTGCCTGCTCCCCTTGCTGCTGGGGCGATCGTCTCGAGTGCGAGCCCTCAAGGTGCATGCGGCCGAGTATTTGGAGGCCATCGGTCCCGACACCGAGCTGACCTTGTTGGCCCGGATTCTTGATTGGAACGATTACACGGCACTGTGTCTGGGACAGGTGCTCTGCCGGGAGACGATCTGCTCGTATTCGGTTCAAGAGGTCTACCTGGTTGAGGAGTGAGCGCATCGCCGTCACGGGGATGGCTATCAACACTCCTCTGGGGGACACGCTGCCGGGCTACCTGGAGGCCTTGCTGGCGGGCCGCTCGGCCCTGTCCAACTGGAGGCGCTGGGATACCTCTCGGATCTACTCCAAGGTGGGAGCCGACCTCAGCGACTACGACGTGAGCGCAAAACTGGCCCGGTTGAGCAGCGAGATTCCGGCCGACGTCCACAAGCGCTTGCGCAAGCTGGTTTCGCGCGCTCCCTGGTCGACCGGCCTTTCCATGCTCCTGGCGGTGGACGGCTTTCGGGACGCCGGCTTGCTCGGTCAAGAGATCGACCCCTCCAGCATCGCAGCCATCGTGGCCGGTCACAATATCAACTTCGATTTCCAGTACCAGAACCGGCTGCAGTTCGAGGAAGAGCCGGACTACATGGACTCGCTGCTAGCGCTGACGGGTCTTGATACCGATCACGCAGGCTCGATCTCCGAGGTTCTGCCGGTGATGGGCCCGATCTACACTATCGGAGGCGCCTGCGCCAGCGGCAACGCTGCCCTTCGCTCGGCCATGGACGAGATCCGCTACCACGAGGTCGAGGTGGTCGTGGTGGTGGGGGCGGTGCTGGATTTCTCCCCGGTGGAGCTGCACGCCATGGCGCTGATGGGCGCCATCACCTTTGAGAGCTTCAATGACGATCCGACCCGAGCAAGTCGTCCCTTCGATGTGCGCCGCGAGGGTTTCGTGCCGGCCCACGGGGGCGCCACCCTGGTGCTGGAGTCCTGGGAGGCGGCCCGCCGTCGGGGGGCCCGCATCCACGCCGAGCTGGTTGGAGTGGAGAGCAACTCGGACGGCAACCATCTGCCCCAGCCCTCCGAGGAGGGTCAGTCCAGGCTGATGCAGCGGCTACTCCAGATCTGCGGGCTGGCCCCCGAGCAGATCGACTACGTCAATGCCCACGCCACCTCGACGCCGCTCGGCGACCTGACCGAGATCCGGTCCATCAAGAGGGTGTTTGGAGCCCACGCTCACAAGCTCAAGCTGAATGCCACCAAGTCGATGCTCGGTCATACCTGCTGGGCGGCGCCGCTGGTGGAGACAGTGGCGGCTGTCCTGCAGATGAATGCCGGCCGCCTGCACCCCTCTATCAATATCGATGAGCTGGACCCGGAGGTCGACCTGGACGTGTGCCGCGGGCGGGTAGTGGAGCATCCGATGCGCTACGTCATGAAGAACTCGTTTGGCTTCGGCGGCATCAACTCGGTATCCATCTTACGCCGGCCCGAGCCCGAGGAGGTTGGAGCGTGAACGTCTTCATCACCGGGGGATCGCGGGGAATCGGTGAGGCCATCGTTTTGGAAGCGATTCGTCAGGGCCACGAGGTGGCTTTCACCTACCACACCAGCCGGGAGCGGGCCGAGGAGGTCATCCTGGCCGCCCGCGCCATCCGTCCCGAAGCTCGCTGCCAGGCTTACCCTCTGGATGTGCGGGACTCGGACCAGGTCGATGACGTTGGCAACCAGGTGATCGACGACTTCGACCGGGTGGATGCGGTGATCTGTAACGCCGGCATCAATCTGAACGGACTGGCGGCGAACATGTCGGACGAAACCTGGCAGACGGTCATCGATACCAATCTGACGGGCTCCTTCTTTGTGGCCCGCCAGTTTCTTCCGGGCATGGTGGTCAACCGCAGCGGCAGTATCGTTTTCGTGTCCTCGATGGGAGCGAGCGGGATCAGCGGCCAGGCTCCCTATGCCGCCAGCAAGGCCGGCTTGCTCGGGCTGTCCAGCACCCTGGCCAAGGAGTATGGACGCCGGGGCATCCGCAGCAATGCTGTGCTGCTTGGATTCATCGAGACCGACATGACTCGCGAGGGGCTGAGCGAGGGCAACCGACAGTTCTGGATGACCTACAATCCGCTTGGTCGCACCGGTGAGCCGGTCGAGGCGGCGCGGGCCATCCTCTTTCTTTGCTCCGACGCAGCCAGCTTCATCAGTGGCGAAGCCATCTCGGTCACCGGGGGGCTGGACTGGGGCCCATGAGCTCTCGTGTCGGCATCGAGAAGGCTCGCGTTTATCCAGCCAGCATGGCCCTCCCCATGGAGCGTCTGTGCGCGGCTCGCAACCACGACCCGGCCAATATCCGCGACGTCATGATGGTCGACGAGCGAAGCGTGAATCCGCCCTGGGAAGACCCGGTCACCATGGCCGTGAATGCGGCCTTGCCCATGCTGACCGAGGAAGACAGGGCCAGCATCGAGCTCCTCATCGTGGGTAGCGAGAGCGGGGTGGACCAGGAGAAGCCGATGAGCACCTGGGTCCAGCGTTACCTGGGCCTGACCAGCCGTTGCCGCAACTTCGAGCTCAAGCACGCCTGCTATGGCGCCACCGCCGGTCTGCGCATGGCCGCCAGCTGGCTGGCCACCGAGGGGGTGGGCAGGAAAGCTCTGGTGATCTCGACCGACCAGAGCCGGGCCCACTTTGGCAAGCCCTGGGAGTTCGTGATGGGTGCCAGCGCCGTGGCCCTGCTGGTCTCGTCTGCGCCCGACCTTCTGGAGATCGAGCCGGGCAAGAGCGGCATCTTCACCAACGAGGTCTCCGACCTCACTCGGCCAACCTCGCGGGTGGAGACCGGCAACAGCGAGACCAGCCTGCTCAGTTATCTGGAAGCACTGGACATGGCTGTGGCCGACTACCTCAAGACGCTCGGTCAGAGCGTCGGCTACGATTACTTCAAGAAGAATGTCTACCACGCGCCTTTCGGCGGACTGACGCTGCGGGCCACCCGCACTGCTCTGGGTCACTTTGGTAGCTACAAGCGATCTCAGGCGGATGAGCTCTGGGCTGAGAAGACCCGACCCTCGCTGACCTACCTCCGTCGCCTGGGCGGAACCTACGGCTCGAGCACCTTCGTGGGCCTGCTGGGCCTGCTGGACGAGTGCCCCGAGCTCGAGACCGGGGATCGAATCGGGATGTTTTCCTACGGATCCGGGTGCTGCTCGGAAATGTGGAGCGGCCTGCTCGGCCCGCAGGCCCACTCGGTGGCGGCCACCGCTGATCTCAAGAGGTTGCTCGACCAGCGCTATGTGCTCAGCGTGGAAGAGTATGAGCAGGCCGAGGGCGAGCGCACGGCCCACATTGACGACGGCGACTTCGAGACCGACATCAGCGGCTTTGGCCACTGGTACGAGACAAACTATGCCGGCAAAGGCTATCTCGTCTTTCGCGGGGCCGAGGAATTCTATCGCCAGTATGGTTGGAGCTGATGCGCATTCAGGTGCCGGCGACACTGTCGCAAGAAACCGTGGCCGGCCTGGCTCTCCAACTCGAGCGAGCAGCCACGGAGGAGGCCAGGGTCTGGCTGCTGGAGGGCCAGGAGGGGGTTTTCTGCCGCGGTCTTGACCTCGCCCTGATGGGTCAGACCGCGAGCACGCAGGACTTTGCAGCCTGTCTGGCCAGCCTGCTCCAGGCTCCCCGGCCGACTGTGGCCCTGGTGGATGGCGAGGCTCTGGGAGGGGGGCTGGGCCTGGCCGCGGCATGCGACCTGGTGCTGGCCACGCCGCGCTCGACCTTCGGGCTGCCGGAATGTCTGTTCGGTCTGTTGCCGGCTATCATCATGCCTGTGCTGCTGCAACGGATGTCCCCTCAGAAGGCTCGACTGCTGGCCATGGTTGGAAGCAGTCGGAGCGCCGAGTGGGCTCTGGCAAGTGGCCTGGTGGATGAGCTGGCCCCGGAGGACGCCCTGGAGCGAGTGGCTCGACGCTGGGCGCGTGACCTGGCCCGGGGTATCGGCGCGGGGCGCTTGCGCTCTCTCGTCAGCCAGGCCGAGCGCCTGGAGCTCTCCGAGGGGCTGGCCCGAGGGGTTCTGATCACCGACGAGCTCCTGGCCGAGTCCACCGTTCAGCGCCTGGTGAGCGACTTCGTGGAGCACGGACTGGCGCCGTGGGAGGCACGGTGATCGAGTGCCTCCGTCACGAAGGCGGGATCGCCCAGATCGCGATGCGCGACGAGGCCGGCAAGAACGCGATGAGCGAGGCCTTTGTCGAGGCTCTGCTGGCCAATCTGCGGGTGGCCACGGAGTGGCCCGAGCTGCGCGTCATCGTGCTGAGCGGCCTGCCGGAGGTGTTCTGCTCGGGTGCCAGCCGCGAGGTGCTGGTGGGACTGCTGGGGGGACGGTTGGCTCCAGCCGACATCGTGCTCCCCAAGGTGGTGCTCGACCTGCCGGTGCCCGTCATCGCTGCCATGGAGGGACACGCCATCGGGGGAGGGCTGGCGCTGGGAGTTTGCGCCGACATCCTGCTGATCGCCCGGGAGAGCCGCTACGGCGCCAGTTTCATGAATATGGGGTTCACCCCGGGAATGGGCCTGACCGAGTTGCTCAGCCACGTGATGTCACCAGCGCTGGCTTGCGAGCTCTTGTTCGGAGGCGAGCCCAAGAAGGGCTCCTGGTTCGAGGGGCGCAGCGGCTTCAATGCCATTTTGCCGCGCGAGCAGGTGCTAGAAAAGGCCATGAGCCTGGCCGCCCGATTTGCGGAGAAGCCCCGTGGCGCGCTGGAGATCCTCAAGCGCACCCTCTCCTTGCCCCGCCGCCAGTCCTTTGAGCGCACGCACACTGTCGAGTCTCTGATGCACCGGGTGAGTTTTGCCTCGCCGGAGGCTCGGAGCGGAATCGAGGAATCTCTTGATCAATGACTTGCGTGGCAAGGCGGTGCTGATCACCGGCGCCACCATGGGCATCGGGCTGGCGACCGGATTGGCCTTCGCCCGGCAGGGCGCGGTGGCCTGGCTGACCCACAAGTGGGGCACGGCCGATGAGGACGAGGTGCTCAGACAGTTTCGCGACGCCGGACTCCCGACCCCGCGCATCGTCTGTGCCGACGTGGCCCGGAAAGAGGATACCCGCGAGCTTCTTGCTCGCATCCAGGCAGAGCACGACCTGGTGGAAGCTTTTGTGTCCAATGTATCCGTCGCTCTGGTAGTCAAAGACTTTGAGGACTATGAGGAGCGATCGCTCTACCAGAGTATCGGTTACAGCGCCTGGCCGATGTTTGCCATTCCGAAGGCGATCAAGAGCTGCTTTGGCCGCTATCCCCGCTACGTCGTCGGTCTGTCCAGCGGGGGGCCTGATGCGTTTTACAAGAATTACGATTTCGTGGCGGCTTCCAAGGCCGTGATGGAGACCCTCTGCCGGTACGTCAACTACAGGCTCTTCGACCAGGATGTCCGCATCAACGTGGTTCGCTCCCGACTCGTGCGCACCGAGTCGCTGCGAGCGACGTTCGGCGCTGACTTCGAGGAGTTCGCCAGCCGATACGGAGGCAATCAGTTCATCAGCTGCGAGGAGGTCGCCAACGCCATCCTGGGGCTCTGCTCGGGGCTCATGGACGGGGTCAGCGGGCAAGTGGTCATGGTGGATAAGGGCACCAGCTTCTTCGACAATGTCATGCGTCTTTACGAGGAACGGGAGCTGCTCGACCTTTGAGGGCGAGCAGGCGATCGGCGCCTGCGAGGCTAACTTCGCTTCCCAGCCCAGGAACGGAGGTCTGTGAAGTTGACGTTCACCCCCGAGCACGAAATGTTCCGCCAGACCGTGCGGCGCTTCGTGGAGAGCGAGATCAACCCCAACGTGGAGCGCTGGGAGGCCGAGCGCATCTTCCCGGGTCGCGAGCTGTTGGGCAAGATGGGCCCCCTGGGCATGCTGGGCGTCTCCTATCCTCCTGAATACGGCGGAGCCGGACTGGACTACTGGTTCAACATCGTCTTTGCCGAGGAGATGGCCAGGACCGACTGCATGG
>CAYYHB010000015.1:0-40972 GCA_964471395.1 uncultured Burkholderiales bacterium
GAGGCCCAGGCCAGATCCTGACCCGGCTCGGGCTGCCATTCCTGGCACTCCGGCTGGCTCGGCTGGACGGGAGGATCCTGAGGTTGCTCCTCTCCCACGGGCTCGCTCACGCACTCCTCGGTCTCGACCGGCGGCTCGGGCTCGCTCACGCATTCCTCGGTCTCGACCGGCGGCTCGGGCTCGCTCACGCATTCCTCGGTCTCGACCGGCGGCTCGGGCTCGCTCACGCATTCGTCGGTCTCGACCGGCGGCTCGGGCTCGCTCACGCATTCGTCGGTCTCGACCGGCGGCTCGGGCTCGCTCACGCATTCGTCGGGCTGGGCGGGCGGCTGCTGGCACTCAGCGCACCCGGCCTGAGCCTCCGCCTCCAGGCGAGCCAGCTCGCGTCTGAGCTGCTCTTCCCAGCTGGCGTCCTCCGGACGCGTGCAGTGGCAATTGCCGTTGCTGAGCTGCCCCTCGAACTGAGCCCAGAGCGGATTGTAGCCCGGACCGGGCTGCGTGCCGGGCTGAGCGGCCACCTGGCTCATCAAGAAAGACCAGGAGAGCTCCTGGCAGCCCCAGCCGCCATAGCCCAGCGTGCCTCCCAGAGCCTGACCGAGATGCCCTCCGTTGTAGGACGTTCCCGGAAAGGCCAGAGCGGCGCTCGAAAGACCGCCCAGATTCCAGCCCCAGCAAGGGGGACCCATCCAATTCACCGGGACGGTCGGCAGGGCGGGAAGGCTGCTGAAGGTAAAGCAACTAGAGAAAGGCTGGCTGCTGACGTACATGCGCGGGGTCCTCCTTGGGCGTTGAGCTGCCCTGCCAGCCTAGCCGCTCCCACCTTGAAAAACCTTTGCAACCAGGACTCTGGGAGCGCCGCAAGAATGCGGCAATGTGCCTGCGGCTTGGTCTGCGCTCACGGTGGTTCTGGCCTTCCTGGTGCTGGCCGGGCCCGGCCCTGCGAGCCTTCCCCTGCTGAACGGGGTCATCTTGCTGCTCTCGGCCCTGTTGCTCGAGCTGACCGCCGTGGCGATGCCCTCGATGGGCTTTTTCAGCGCTGCCCCAGCCTGCTATCTGGCCCTGGCCCTGCTCTCCCCGAAAGCGGCGCTGCTGGCTGCGATCCTGTGCCTGACCCTGCGTACCGCCGCTCTTCCCCAACGCCATCGCCTGCTCTCGGCCCTGGCCGACCTGATGCCCCTCTCGGCCGCCCTTTCCGCCCTGGTCTGGCTGGGTCCGGCGGTGGGAGCCTCGCTGGCTCCCGCCTTTCTTCTGCTCGATCTCTATCTGCCCGCCAGCTGGCTCTTGCCCGAGCTTCTGGCCGGGACGCTCGAGCGCGAGGAGCGCCAACGCTGGGCCCGCTTTCAGCACCGCACCCGGCTGGCCTGGTTTGCCCTGCGAGTGGCTTCCCCGGCTCTTCTCACCGCCCCGCTGGGGGGTCTGTTGCTGGTGCCCGGTCTGATGGCCCTGCAGTGGGCCGCTCGTCGGGCCCTGATCAGCTACCGGGCCGAAGAGCGCGAAAAGCTGCGCGACCAGCTCGAGCGCACCCGACAGGCCGCTGCCGAGGTGCGCGAGCAGCAAGACCGCACCCGGCGCGACCTGGCCGGAGCCATCGAAGAGAGCCTGCTCAAAGAAGAGCTGGCCCGCGAGCTGGCTCGCTCGAGCGACTATCCCAGCCGTCTCGACACCACCTTGCGGCTGGCGCGCAGCCTGGTTCCCTGCCGCTCGGCGGTGATCTTCGAAGAAAGCGAGGGCCATCTAGTGCCGGTGGCCTTTCAATCTCCCCTCGCGGCTCGCCTGGAGGGGAGCCTGCTCTTGCAGGCCGATGAGCCGGTGGTGCGCCAGGCCCTGTCCAGTGGCAAGTCTGCGCTGCTCGAGCAGGCCGGCTCGGGCCGGCTGATGGAGGGCGAGAGCGTCTGCATGGCCGTGCCCCTGGACCAGAAGACCGCCCTCTACGTCGGCCTGGCCAAAGGCCAGCTGACTTCCCAGCAGCAGCACCTGCTGCGAGTTCTGGCGGGGGTGGTCGGTCCCGGCCTCGAGCCCGCCCGCGAGGTCGTCCGTCTGGCCCGCGAGGCCACCCGCAGCCAGGACCTGGAGAGCACTCTGGACCGGCTGGGCCGCGTGCTTCAAGCCACCCGAGAATTGAGCGCCACCCTCGATCGCCATGATCTACTGCGGGCTCTGAGCGACTCGGCCGTGCAGCTGGTGCCCCACAGCTCGCGCTTATTCGTGGAGAGCACCCTGGAGCAGGCGCCCGAGGCAGCCCGGGCGGTGGCCGAGTCGGGCCGGCCGCTGGTAATCGACGACCTGAAACAGAGCAAGTTCCCGGCCCTGACTGCGGGCGAGACCAGCCTGCTTGCCCTGCCCCTCAAGGCCGAGAACCAGCTCCAGGGGGTGCTGCTGTTGGGACGCTCCAAGCCCTTCACCCGCGAGGAGCTGGATCAGCTCGAGCTGCTGGCCCTGCACGCCGCCCTGGCCCTCAGCAACGTGGAGGCCTACGAGCGTCTGCGCCAGTCCGAGGCCCAGCTGGTGCAGTCGAGCAAGCTGGCGGCCGTGGGCCAGCTGGCCGCCGGGGTAGCCCACGAGTTGAACACCCCGCTGGGAGCCATCGTGCTAGCCCTGGACACGCTGGAGCACAAGCCCAGCGAGAAGGCTCTGGCCATCGCCCGCGACGCCGCCCGACAGGCCCGCTCCATCGTGGAGAAGCTGCTCTACTACTCGCGTGAGGGCAGGGTGGGCCGACAGCCCACCGATCTCAACCAGGTGGTGCGCGACACCCTGCTCTTGATCGGCAACCAGCTCAAGCTCGATCAGGTGGAGGTTATCTGCCGGTTAGAGCCCCTGCCTGAGGTCGAAGCCAGCGCCAACGAGATGCAGCAGGTGATCACCAACCTGATCCTCAATGCTCGGGACGCGGCCCTGGAGGGCCCTGCGCGGCAGATCACCGTGACCACGGGCTTGCGTCCCACGGGCGAGGTCGTTCTGGAGGTGCAGGACCAGGGGCCGGGAATCTCGCCCGAAGTGGCCAGTCGCATCTTCGATCCCTTCTTCACCACCAAGCCCGTGAGCCGCGGAACCGGTCTGGGACTCTCGGTCTCGAGCCAGATAGTGGCTGCCCACGGAGGACGACTCGAGCTCCGCAATCCAGGCCAGCCCGGAGCCTGTTTTGCGATGACCCTGCCGGTATGACCCGCATCCTGGTTCTGGAAGACGACGCCAACATGCGCTCCATGCTCGAGCTGGTGCTGGAGAAGGAAGGCTATCAGGTCGAAGCCGTGGGCACAGGCCTGGAAGCGGTGCGGCGTGCCTCGCAGAGCGCCTTCGACCTGGTCATTGTGGACATCCGCATGGAGGGGATCGACGGGTTGGAGGCGCTGGCGAAGGTTCGCGAGCAGCAGCCGGAGGTGCGCAGCCTGGTGGTGACCGGTTATTCCACCGAGGCCGACTCGATCCGGGCCATCCGACTGGGGGTGGGCGACTACCTCAAGAAGCCCTTCGATCTCAAGGAGTTCCTGGGAGCCGTGCGCCGCCTGCTGGTGGCCCGCCGTCAAGAGCAAGAGCGGGCCGAGCACGACCAGCGCCTGAGGGCCGGCCTGTTGCGCACCGTCGAGGCGCTGGCCCGGCTGCTGGACATGATGGGCCATCCCGGCCGACCCGGGCGGGGTCTGGTGGAGGCCGGTCGACTGGGCCTGCGACTGGCCCAGACCCGCGAGCTGCAGCCGGGCTCGGTGCAGGACGTGCAGCTGGCGGTGCTGCTGGCTGCCATCGGAGGCCTGGAAGGCGAGCTCTACGAGCCTGCCCCGGAGGAGCTGCCGGCCAGTCTGGCCCTGGCCCTGCGCCACCTGGACGAGCGCTGGGATGGGCATGGCGGACCCGATGGCCTGGCCGGCGCCTCCATTCCAGTCGAATCGCGGCTGGCCGCACTGGCCCTGGCGGTGGCCCGAGGCGAGGAGTCCGGACCGGGACGCTTTGACCCCGAGTGTGTGGCCCTGCTCGACCACCTGGCACCCGCCCCCCATCCCGGGGAGAGCTCGGGACAGGCCCTGCGCGGCCTGCTCTCGCTGGGCCGGGCTCTGGAGGAAGCCAGGGATCCCTCGGGCGCCAGCCACGCTTTTCAGGAGATCATCCTGAGCGGGAAGAGCGGTCGCGAAAGGGTGGAGGCCCACCTGGGACTGGCCCGGCTGTCTGCGGCCGCTCCCGAGCGGATGCGTCAGGCCCATCTGGCCACTGAAGCGGCCGCCCAGCTCGGACCCTGGCTCTACGCCAGCACCCAGCTCAAAGCCGGCACCCTGCTCTGTCAGGGCGGTCAGAGCGAGGGGCCGGCTCTGCTCGAGCAGGCCTACCGTCTGTTCCGCGAGTTGCGCGATGCCCGAGGCGAGGCCCGTGCCCTGCTCTCGGCCCGCGTCCTGGGGCAGGTGACGGTGGCCGACCCCGCCTTGCAGCAGGCGCTGACCACCCTGCTTGCGCCCGAGAACGCCTGGGAGCTGGCTGGCTGCGCCCCCTGGCTGCTGCCGTTCTTGCTCGAGCGCCAGAGCCAGGCTCCCGACCCTTTGCTGGCCCGAGCCCTGATCGGGCTGGCCCGGGACGCACCCCGAGAGTACGAAGCCTGCTTGAGAAGCCTCCAGGTCCAGGCACGCGTGGCGGCGGTGGCGGCCCTGGCGGAGGCCGGTGGCCCGGTGGCCGAGCGAGTGTTGCTGGCCCTGGCTTCCGACCCGGCCCCCGAGGTCCGTTCCGCGGTGGATGCGGCCCGGCGCCGCCAGCTCGTGCAGCGAACTCCCCCGGTGCTGCGCATCTTCACCCTGGGCCCGCTGGAGGTCTTCAAAGGCGAGGATCGCGTCCCCGACAAGAGTTGGCGCAGCCAGAAGGTGCGCTACGTGTTTGCCTACCTGGCTGCGGCTCGGGCCCAGCCGGTGGCCGAGGATCTGCTGATCGACGCCTTCTGGGCCGACGACTTCGAAAAAGGTCGGCGCAACCTCTATTGGTGCAGCTCGATGCTGCGAGGCCTGTTGCGGCCCGAAGGCTGGCCCGAGGAGCTAGACTACATCCTGCGCAGCGGTGGCTGCCTGCAGCTCAACCCGGCCCTGCCCCGCTGGCACGACCTCGAGGAGCTCGAGCGCGAGCTCGACGAGGGAGCGCGCCTGCGTGACGCGGGCCAGAGCGCCGCCGCGGCCGATGCCTTGCGGCGTGGCGTGGCCCTCTACCGGGCACCCTTCCTCGAGGCCTCCTACATGGACTGGACCGATCCCATTCGCACCCGGACCTCCGAGCGCGTGCTGGAGGCCTTGAGCCAGCTCTTGCGCTGGGCTGGAGAGGAAGGACGCCACCAGGAGTGCCTCGACCACTCCCAGCGCGCGCTACAGCTCGATCCATGTCGTCAAGAAGCCTGCCAGGGAGCCCTGGAAAGCCTGCTGGCCCTGGGACGGCCCGAAGAGGCGGTGCGCCTCTTCGAGGCCTTTCGGCGCACCCTGCAAGAGGAGATCGGACTCGAGCCCTCGCCACGGCTCATGGCGCTCTCAGAGCACGCGCGGGCCAGGTAGAGCGGACCGCGCTTATCGGGGAAGAGCTTTCCCAGCACCAGAACAATCAGGTCGAAGGTGATGAAGAGAAGCAGTCCGGTCGTCAACAGCACGGCCCAGCCAGATTAAGCCAGAAGCGGTCAGACGACGGTCAAGAACCAGCCCGGGAGGGTCAAGGCCTCGTCAAAGGATCAGCCGCACGCCCCCCAGAGCGCTGAGCCGATGGGTGAACCGGTCTCCGGGTGTGCTGATGAACATGTAGTTCTTGGGCACGCGCAGCTTGCGCGACAACCGCTCGATCAGCTCGGGGCAGAAGGTTCCCTTGACGGCAATGAAATCGATCCGAAGCTCGGAGTGGATCCGGTCGATGGTGCTGAGATACTGGCCGAGCATCGACGGAATCTTGGCTTCGTCCTCGTAGACGTGGATGTAGATCAGGTGCTTGGTCTGCTCATTGCGCATCACGTACTCGGCTGCGTCGTTGAGGCGTTCGAGGGAATCTTCCTTGGTGAAGTAGATGATAGGCTGCTCATTGATGCGCTTGACTGAATCGACAACATACTGGCGGAAGACCAGCACCCGCTCGAGCACCGCCCGGAGCACCATCAGGATCAGCTTGAAGATCTGAATGCGAACAAACATGATCGTCACCGCCAGGAGCGTGACGGCGAAGTAGCCGGCAAAAACGTGCACGGCCTGGTCGTTCATCATCATGTTGCCGATGATGCCTGCCAGGACCGCGACAATGGCAAGGAAGAGCGACCAGCCGCCGGCCACGTACTCGCGCGGCAGACGACCGCGCTTGGCCTTGAGCAAAATGTTCCCCACCGCAAAAAGGCCCATGACGCTCAGAAAGGACAGGGTGTAGACCCCCGCCAGGCGACCCACGTCGCCCCGAGTGATCAACAGAATCGAGCTGCACAGCCCGAAAAAGGAGAGGATGATCCAGTGATTGGTGCGCCGCCAGCGGTTCTCGTGCAGCAATATCTGGGGCAAACAGCGGTCCAGTGCCATGCGCCGCATCAGTCCGGTCACGCCCACATAGGAAGTCAGCACGGCACCCGACAGCACCAGCACGGCATCAAGCGAAACCCACTGAGCCATGAAGGGCCCCCACGAGATGCCGCCCATGTCTGCCAGAAGGTCGTGCTCGTGAGCCCGCATCTCGGCCACGGGAATCAAACCAAGGGCAAGGAAGCTCAAGAGCGGGTTGAAGATCGCTACGGCCAGCCACATATTGCGCAGGGTCTTGGGAAAGACCCCTGGTTTCTGCTCTTCCACGAAGTTGGCCGAGCTCTCAAAACCGCTGATACCCAGCATCGCCGCCGCAAAACCAAAGAAGAGAGCTTTGGCGATGCCGTCGGGCGGAGGCGCATGCATGTTGCTGAGCAGCAGGTGGGGATACTTGATAACCGAGCCCGCGCAAACCAGGGCCAGAACCGCCATGGTGCCGATGTGAAAGAAGAAGATGCCCACCGCCACCACGGCTGACTCGGTGAGGCCCATGATGTTGAGAAACGCGAAGAGGCCCAGCAGGCAGATGGTGGCCAGCAAGAGCACGGCCAGCGGCGGGTGATGAGGCAGAAAATTAGTGGCGTAGTGAATCGCCTCATAGGCGCTGATCACCGCGGTGGCCACGTAGGAGAGCAGCGTCAGGCAGGCTGCCATGGAGGCCCGAAACTTGCTGGTCGTGTTGAGCAAGACGTTGTAGGCGCCGCCGTTGAGAGGCAGCGCCGAAACCACCTCATGGTAGATGCCGCGGAACAAATAGAGCAACCCGGCCACCAGAGCCAGCACCAGCGGCGCCAGAGGGCCAGCGTGAATTCCAGCCTGAGCCGAGACGTACAGACAGCTCGAGGTGATGTCGTTGCCGCAGATCGCGGTCGCCTTGACTTCGCCCAGCTTCTCTTGCAGCCCGCTGTCGAGGTGCTGCACCTCGATGGGCTCGCAGCCCAGGTCGGTGATCTGGCGGGCCGTCCCGTAGCCGCCAAACTCGATGGATTTGTCATCGAGCAACGCCAGCACGCTGGCGCTATCACTTGTCTTCTTCTGCCTGACCACGTTGGGGCCGTCTCTTCCAGTTTTGTCGCCGAGAGTCCTAGGTCGCTACTGCCTGGGGGCCCAGAGAAGCTCGAGCAACATCTCGAGCATCTGCGACTGCTCGCGGGTGAACCGCAACCCGCGCACGGCATCCCCCGCTCCCTCGGCCCGCTGGCGCAGGCTGTCGAGCAGAGGACCTGCCTGGCTCAAGATCAGGCTCTCGGCCCGGTCCATCTGCTCGCTCGTCAGCTCCACCCCGGCCAGAGCCTCGAGTTGCTCGCGACTGAGCACCTCGGACAGCATGTCCCGATAACCCTCCCGGCCTCCCTCGAGCCCCCGGTCGAGAGCCAGCTCCATCAGGTCGAAGAGCTGATCGCGCGAAAGCCGAAACGAGCGCATCCGCTGCTCCTGCTCAGGCGTCAATCGGACCAGCTCGAGGAACTCGCTGGCCAGCCCGTAACCCTGCTGATCGGGTTTGAGAAAGTCGGCCAAACCCCGCAGCTGCTCGGGGTCGGGCGCCAGGCCCTCCAGGCGGCCCTCACGGGCCTGCTGCAGGATCATCCGGACCATGTCCATCATCACCTGGGTCTGCGGCGTATCCTCGGTCGGTTGGGCCGGGGCCGGGGCCACCAGCAGCAGCGCG
Source organism: uncultured Burkholderiales bacterium (assembly GCA_964471395.1). Classification (GTDB taxonomy): domain Bacteria; phylum Vulcanimicrobiota; class Xenobia; order Xenobiales; family QWHO01; genus QWHO01. Next base: position 8,176 of record CAYYHB010000015.1, read on the forward strand.
AGCATGAAACTCATAAGAAAGCGACGAAAGGTCTTCACCTGAAGAGAGTTCGCCGACCGTGGACCGGTTCCTCGGGACGGACTCAGTCGCTGAGTGGCCGGAGCCGACGTCGATCGCGGTAGGGGCGAATGGTGGCCGTGTGACCGCTGCGGATCTGTTGCTGGACCTCGCGCCAGAAAGACGGCCGAAAGAGAGCGTCGTGGTGGGCTACGAAGACCTCGCGATAAAGGCCCTGCAAGCCCAGGTAACGGCGAAATTCCTCGGGAAACGTGTCGTGCGGCCCGACGTAACTCGACTGGGTGCCGTACTCGTCGGTCTCGGGCAACTCCCGGATGTGACAGTCGGTCACCAGGCAGATCTCGTCGTAATCGTAGAACACGACCCGCCCGTTTCGGGTCACGCCGAAGTTCTTCAAGAGCAGGTCTCCGGGGAAGATGTTGGCCCGAGCCAGGTCCTTGATGCACGAGCCGTAGTCTCGCACCGCGTCGATGACGCTCTCGACGCTCTCCTCCTTCACGAAGAGGTTCAGGGGCGTGACCTTGCGCTCGGCATAAAGGTGCTTCACGGTCACCCGGTCACCCTCTACCACCACGGTCTGAGCCGCCACCGAGAGCAGCTCTTCGAGACACTCGCTGGTGAATCGGCTCTTCTCGAACTCGAGAAACACGAACTCATGTGCGTCCACCATGCGGCCCACCTTGTCGTGGTGAAAGACCAGCTCATAGCTGTCGAGCACCTGGGCCCGGGTGGTGGTCTTGGGGTAGGCAAAGCGGTCCTTGATCAGCTTGAAGACCACGTCGAAATTGGGCAGGGTGAAGACAGTCATCACCATCCCCTTTTCCCCCCGGGCCAGCTCGAAAAGCTCGTCGGTGCTCTCGAGGTGCGAGAGCAGGTCGCGGTAGAGAAGCGTCTTACCGTGCTTGTTGTAGCCCAGCGAGGTATAGAGCTCGCTCTTACGCTTGAGCGGCATGACCGACTTGAGAAACAGCACCAGCGCTCCGGGCGTGATGGTCTCGACCTGAAAGTGAGACCGCGTGAAGCTGAAGATGATGCTGACCTCGGAGGGCACCGCGATGAGCGCATCCACGGCCAGCTCCCCCTCGCGGTTGGTCAGCACCAGCACCAGGGGCAAAAGCTGAGAGCCGGCCGCAATGCGACCCACCAGGTAGGCTCCCTTGTCTCGAAAGAAGGGCGCGGGCAGCATCTCGACTGACTCCCACGAGGCTGGAAGCTGCTTGCGCAACTGGCCGGCGGCCAGTCGGCAGTCATACTCCAGGTGCCGGAAACGCAAGCCCAGCTGATAGCCGCTCAGAATGGCACGGATCAGCTCGATGTCATCGAGATCGCGGTAGAGTCGGATACCAGGGATATCGTCATCGACGGCCGGCTCCTCGGAAGCCACGAACATGACCTGGGGGTCGACGCTGGCCTGATGGAAAAAGCGACGACTGAGAGAGTTGTAGAAGGTCTCCTTCAGCTCCTGGTCGCTCGAGCCGGCACACTCTTGTCGGAAGATAGCCTTTAGCTCGATCCACAGGGCCTTCTCGCTGACAGCTTCTCCCGCCTCGGTCTCGAGGTGCTGCTGCAGGGCATCAATGTGGTTCGAATAGAGCTGGAGCCGCTCATTGGAGTCGGCCAGGGCTCCGGCCCAGTCGCGCTCGGCGAAGCGCCCGCTGGCGCGCCGAGTGATCTCCTGAAACAGCCGATCGTAGACCTGAAACTCGTGCAGGATGCGCTGAGCGCACTGGCGGGCCAGAACGGCGGTGGTCACAGGTGGCGTGTTTGCGGGAGGCCTGTTGACATCCTGTCTCTGCCACCAGTTGCCCGCCCAAATAGCCCGGGATACCTCCCGACTCTCTGTCCGGGCCAGCGCTTGACAGCGCCTGCCGGGGTGATCGACCATCAGGTCTGCCCTCCCATCCGCGGGCTTTCCCGTCAACAATCCAATCCTGCGCTGACACGAGGATTCCGCCCGCAACCCACGAACGGCCCCAGGAATCTGTCCAAGGAGGGCCGTTGTCCTGGGTACCCCCAACTTGCAACAACTGGTAACCGAGATGGTTCGCCTGAAGGGTTCCGACCTGCACATCTCAGCTTTGCAGCTACCGATCATTCGTCTCGAGGGTTTGCTGCACAGGCTTCCCGGCGAGGTCCTCGAGCCCGACGACACGGCCGCCATCATCACGCCTCACCTCAATGAGAACCAGCTGCGCGAGCTGGGTGCCAAGCAGTCGGTCGACCTGATCCTGGAGATGGCCACCGAGTTCGGCGAGCACCGGCTGCGCGTCAACGTCTTCGTACAGTCCTACGGGCTGGACGCGGTTCTGCGGCTGATCCCGGATACCCCCCCGGACATCGAGACGCTGGGGTTGCCCAAGGGCATCGAGGAGATGGTCTTCCACCGTCAGGGCATCGTGCTCGTGACCGGTCCGAGCGGCTGTGGCAAGACCACCACGCTGGCCGCCATCATCAACCACCTCAACAAGCATCGTGCCCGCCACGTGGTGACGCTGGAAGACCCGATCGAGTATCTGCACCAGCCCATCAAGTCCATCGTGAGCCAGCGCCAGGTGGGCACCCACACCGAGAGCTTTCAGTCCGGCCTGCGCTCGGCCTTGCGTGAGGCGCCCGACGTGATTCTGGTGGGTGAGCTTCGCGATCTGGAAACCTTCTCGATGGCCATGACAGCCGCCGAGACCGGCCACGTGGTACTGGCCACGTTGCACACCTCCAACGCTTCCAGCACCATCGAGCGCGTCATCGGAAGCTTCCCTCCCGGGCAGCAGGGCCTGATCCGCGTGATGCTGGCCGACTCACTCAAGGGCATCATCAGCCAGTATCTCCTGCCGCGGGCTCAGGGTAAGGGCCGGGTCGTGGCCGCGGAGGTTATGTATTGCACCCCGGCCATCTCCAACCTGATTCGTGAAGCGCGCACCTTCCAGATCCCGGGCACCATCGAGACCAGCAAGGCGTTGGGAATGCAGCTGATGGACGCCTCTTTGCTCGATTTGCTGCAAGCCGGTGAGATCTCGGCCCGAACGGCCTACACCAAAGCCAATAACAAGTCCCGATTCGAGGACTTTCTGGAGTGGACAGCGTGAGCGATCAAAGCAACCCCGAAGCATCCCCCGAGCGGCCCAAGCCAAAGGCTCCCTCGCCGCACTTTTCGAACTTCCTGGACTCTCTGTCCCCTGGTGGCAAGGCTCCCCCCGCGCCTACCGCCTCGGCGCCGGCTCCCCCCGCCGCGCCGCCTCCTCAAGCGGCAGCGCCGCCGCCCGCTCCGGAGGTTGCCCCACCCGTTGCTCCGCCGGCCGCTGCTGCGCCTGCGGTCGTCCCGGCTCGCCTGGAGATGGCTCCCCGCAGCAGCGGGGCTGCCCCGGCGCCGCCAGCCCCACCCAAGCCGGCCGTTGCCGTGCCCACCCCGGTCGCCTCCAAGTCCGGGTTGGTCAAGTCCAAGGTGCAAAAATCCATGCCGGCGCTCTTGAGCCTGCTCGAAGAGATGCTCGAGCGCAAATCCTCCGACATCTACCTCTGCTCGGGCCTGATTCCGCGATTCCGCGTCTACGGCGACGTGGTTCCTGGCACCGGTCCTCCTACCGATATGCAGTTCATGCGCGAGCTGGTCTCACACATGCTCAATGAAGAAAGCGAAGCCCGTTTCTACGCCGAGGGTGACTTCGACCTGGCCCACGCCGAGCCGGGCCTGGACGCTCGCTTTCGCGTCAACCTTTACAAGCAGCGTTACGGGGTGGGGGCCGTCTTCCGTCACATCCCCACACACATTCCCCGTCTGGATGACCTGTTGCTGCCTCCCGCCGTCCATGAGTTCCTCGACATCGGCCAGGGCCTGATCATCGTCACCGGACCCACAGGTAACGGCAAGACTACCACGCTGGCAGCCCTGATGACCGCACTGGCCAACGCCAAGCCGCTCCACATCATGACCATCGAGAACCCGATCGAGTTCGTGCTCAAGTCGGACGTCTCCAAAATCGTGCAGCGCGAGGTGGGCACCCACACGCCCGAATTCGATCAGGCCCTCAAGGACGCTATGCGCGAGGACATCGACGTCTTGATGGTGGGCGAGCTGCGTGACCTGGAAACTATCGCGCAGGCTTTGAAGGCGGCGGAAATGGGCTTGCTTGTTTTCGCCACCCTACACACTCCCAATGCTCCCAAGGCCATCAGCCGTATCATCGACGTCTTCCCCGGCGAAGAGCAAGACCAGGTGCGTACCCAACTCTCGGACAACCTGCGGGCGGTGCTGGCCCAGCAGCTGGTGCTCAAGGCCGAAGGACCGGGCCGATTGGCCTGCGGCGAGCTGATGCTGGCCTCTCCCAGCCTCTCCTACCTGATTCGCGAAGGCAAGACCAACCAGATCCACAGCTCGATCCAGACCGGTCGCGAGCAAGGCATGGTCACCATGGACCAGTCTCTGATCACTCACTACCTCGAGGGCCGCATCTCCCTCGACGAGCTGTTCGACAAGTGTCACCGACGCGACGAGGTGATCGCCCAGGGCATCCAACCGCCCCCCGGCAAGTAGTCAGTCCAGGCTCTTTTTTCAGCCCGGGTCGACTTTGATAAGGAACCCCCTCCCCCCGGGTGGTCAGCCTGCCGTTTGGCTGCTACCCTGAAGGGGCAGGGTATGCCAAAATTCAGTTACAAAGGGGTCGACTCGCGCGGCAGCGTAAGGTCGGGGGTCCTCGAGGCCGCCGACCGGGCGCAGGCCGAGCGCGAGCTGGTATCCTCCGAGCTTAAGGTCCAGCATCTGGAGCTTGTGCGGGAGGCCAGGACCGGTCCGTCCCTGGAAACGCAGCAGATGAAGCGGCCCGAGGGGCTTACGCCACCCGGTGCCAGAGGCGGGCGCAATCCAGCGGCAAGCAGGCCCCAGACCAGGGCCGAGCCAGTGTCAGGCGCCACGCCAAGGCCTGAGCCACGGGCCAAGAACGAAACCTCTGGCGTAACCCAGCGTCCTCGAGCCGACTCGACCTACCCTCCGTCGGGCGAGACCCCTCGTCCCGGGCGACCGGGTGGCAACCTCTCGCCCACCGTCCCGGCCCGGCCAGCAGGCAGCCCTCCGAACAGCCTGGCCCCTCCGACATCACGCACCTCCGAGCCCACAACGAGCTCCCTGGCTCCCGCTACCCCTGCTCGGGCATTCGAGCCCCCACCCGAGCCTCCCCCACCGCCACGCGAGGTCCGGCTGACCCGCCCTCTGCTAGCCCTGGCCGTGTGCGCTTTGATGCTGGTCTACCTCGGTTGGGCCGCGTTCATCACTCTCCCACCGGCTCCGCGGACCGCGGCCGGGATGCGAAGTCATCCCGTGCTGATCAGCGGCAGTCTGCCTGATCTGCCTCCCCAGGCTATGGTAATTTTCAGCTTCCCGGACATCTCGGTGGAGATCGAAAAACCGCTTTCCGAACTCAACCCTTCCAGCGACGGGAAATTCTCCATCAGCCTGGAGGTGGCCTCGGTCGAATCGCCTGAGATCTTTGCGGTTCGGGCTTGCTGCCCGGGTCAGCCGGACCTGCGCTCGAGCAACCTGAGCCTCAGTCTTTCTGGAGAAGCCGAGCTATCCGGTCGTCTGACCGGCGAGCTGACGCCCGAGAAGAAGCAGCTTTAGCGGCAGAGGGCGGCGTAGACTCCCGCCAGGGCACCCACCAGCGCCATCGCGCCCATGATCTCGATCCCGCTCAGCCAGCCGCCCACGTAGGCCCCTGCAACCAGGCCCACGGCTCCGCCGATCAGGGTGGCGCTGGTTCCGGCCAGGAAAAGCCCCCGCTCGCTGGCGTGAACGGCCCGCTCAGCCACCTGATCGCTGACCGAGAAACCAAGGAACGCCCCACCGAGCAGCCCGATGAGGCCTCCGGCGGCTCCCGCCAGAATGCCGGTGGTCCAGCCAGAAAACAGGCCCAGCAACATCCCGAGCAACACCAATCCGGCCATTTGCAGAATGAACTTTCGCATGGGGGCCGGGAATTCTGCTCGCAGGTCGATTCCCCTGCAGTGTAGACTCAGGAGCCAGCCGGAGGCTTCATGGCGAGCGCCCGTCCATCTCGCACTCGGTACGCAGCCGGATAGATCCATGGAAGGGCAATCGCCTTCGCCCCGCAGAGCTGCCGGCAAACGTGAGAAAGAGGACCGCTCCTGGTCTCGGCGACGGTAATCGACGATCCAGAAGACGATGGTCACCGCCGCCACATTCGGGCGTGCTCGGCGACTCCTCCGAAAAAGAAGAGGGCGCGTCCATCGCGCCCTACGGAACCTTGAATACCGTCCTGAGCTCAGGATAGCATCCCGAGTTTGGACGACTGTTTGGAAAGAGTAAGGCCGAAGTTAAACTTCCTCGCTTTTCTCGGGGGCATCTGTCTGACTCGTCCCGGAGGGCTCGGGCGGCTCTTTCACGCTCTCCCCGCTCGTCTCGGATGGCTCGGAGGGCTCCGGCGGCTCCTGCGAGCCAGGCCGGTCGGCTTCGCGCCGGTCCACCAGGAAGCCCGACTTCGGCTGTGCCTTCAGGTAGACGAGAATTTCCTCGAAGATCGCCCCGATCTGCACCGGATGGATGAGGGGGCGCTTGAGGTTGGTGGCCACGGCGATGTGCAGGCGCATCAACGGAACCTGCTCGAAATCGCCGGCCCGGGTCTTGCCGGTGATCTGGCCGCGCTTACGGTCTTCGGGCTTGTAGAAATCCTGAATCTCTCGCTCAAAGCGGTCCAGCAGGGTATGGCACAGCGGCTCGATCTTCTCGGGAGCCACGATGAAGGCGAAGCGGTCCGCCTCGAGATGGACCAACACGTGCTCGCGGTAGGTGTGCTCTCCCAGCGCGTTCTGCAAGAGCACGGCCAGTTGCCGGAGGACGATGTCGCCGCGCTCGATCCCGTAACGGCGGGTGAACGAGCCAAAGTAGCTGAGATCGACCAGCCCCGCGGCAAAGGGCGTGCCCGCGTCGATGCGTTCGAACAGCGTCCGCTGCAGGGTGGGTGGGCCCGGCAGGCCGGTGAGAGGCTGCAGATCGCCCGAAGGCTCAGACTCTGCGCTCGGCCGCTCGCAGAGACGGTCAATGGCATCAGCGATGTCGAGTTGCTCTCTGAGCACCAGATCGGGGAGATCGGGCGCCTCGCCGTCGGCCCTGCGCCTGGCATAATCAGCCAGTTGCACCCAGGGCCGCGCCAGCCAGGGAGCCATCAGAGCGGAGACCAGCAGGGCGGCCAGAGCCACCGCGAAGCACCCGGTCCACAGCCCGAGTCGGGCTCGAATGAGCAGCGGAGCCGACTCCTCCACCGGCAAAACGATGCCCACCAGCCAGGGCGTCTCCAGAACGGGGGCAAAGGCGATGTAGCGACGGGTTTGCTCCTGGCCGAGCAGCCCCACCGAACCGGCTGGATTGGCCCCCAGAAAGCCCGGCATCTGGGCCTGGTCGGCCAGCACGAAGAGGCTCTTGTAGAGGCGCTCCCGCTCGGTATGGAAAAGGTCGCGCCCGCCCGCTCGAGCCAGGAAGGCGTAGCCGTCGCGGCCCAACCGGTAGTTGCGAAGCTCGCTCTTGAGCTGCTCTTCGTTGGCCCTGGCGGGAGTGCGCAAAAGCAAGTCGCGCAACTCGCGAGTCACCTGCTCGCGGTAGAAACCGTCGAAACTCTGTTGCAGCACCGTGTCGGCGGTCATCCAGAGGCAACCCGACAGGAGCAGGCTGGTTACGGCCAGGAGGAAGAACTGCTGAAAGCGCAAGTCAGGGCATCAAGAAGGGCTGGTCGAGCGTTTTCGGCGAGTCGAGCGAAGGCTGGGGTGAAAACGGTCCGGGGGCGGTTGGCGCGGGAGCGGCACTGGCGGCCATCGGCTGGCCTACGTCGCCCTTCTTCTCACCAAGCCGGACGGTGAAGGGATACTCCATGACCACCTCGTCGCCCAGCTTGACTCGGATCCAGTGACTGCCCTGCTTCTCCACCACCAGTTGGAACTGGAAAACGGACAGAAACGGTTTGGTGGTCGACTCGAGCGTGAACTCACGAGCCTGGGTGTCGAGCAAAACGTTCTTGTCGGGGTCGAGCACCTGCACCGACTGCTCGTAGACCCCCTTGCCCATGCACCAGCCGTTGGCCACGCGAAACTCGAGGGGAGCGGGCAGCTCACCGAAGGGCAGGTCGTAGAAGAGGTAGAGAAGACAGGGAATGTCGTTTGGCTCTTCATAACCCAGACAGGGCACCGAGAACTGTAGCTTTGGCTTCTGCGACACGTGCTTCTCCTCTATTCTTGCCCGAAAAGCCGTTCTTCAAGCTGACTCTGGCTCAAAGAGCTGACGGCCACGATTTTCAAGCGAGATTTGTCTCCTACCCTGATGCTGACCTGATTGGAGCGCAGACCCAGGCGCATGGCCAGGAACTCCTTGAGGGCCTGATTGGCCTTCCCCTCAACCGGGGGTGCCGTCAGACGAACCTGCAGAGCTCCCTGGCTCACCCCCGTGATCTCCGAGGTCTTCGCACGAGGGGTCACCTTCACCCGGAAGGAGAGCTCCGCTTCGTTGGCCTGAACCTGTAACTCCATCGGGCGGCTCCAGTTCCGACTCGAGCAGCGACATGGCCACCCGGGCGGCTTCCTGGGCTGCTTCCCGCTTGGAAGGTCCGGTTCCTTCACCCACGATGCGGCCCTCAAACTCAACCTGGACGCGGAACAGGGGTCGATGAGGAGGCCCCGACGAGTCGGCCAGAATATACTGAGGGGCGGCACGGCGATAGCGGGCGGTTAGCTCTTGAAGCAAACTCTTATAGTCACGCGAGAACGAGTCATCGTCCTTGTCCTCACCCAGAAAGTGCAAGACCAGCTGCGAGGCAGCTTCCAGACCGCCATCCAGGAAGACGGCTCCGACCAGGGCTTCGAGCAGGTCGGCCTGCAGGTTCTGGCGCTCGCGGCCACCCGAGTTTTCTTCGCCCCGGCCAAGCCGGACGTAGCTCCCGAGCCCGAAGTGGGCGGCCCGGTTGGCCAGGTTGCGAGTGCTGACCAGGTGAGCCCGCAGTTGGGTAAGCATCCCCTCGCTCAGGTGGCTGTGTCGGGTGAACAGGTAGCTGCTCACCACAAGCTCGAGCACGGCGTCGCCGAGAAACTCGAGTCGCTCGTTGGACTCGGGCATCCCCTGCTCGTTGGCGTGGGACTCATGCAGCAAAGCCAGCTCGAGCAGACCAGGGTCGCGGAAGCGATACTGCAGAACCCCTTGCAGCGCCTCGAGAGAGTTATCCTGCAATACCGTTGAGCTTGTTCACCACGATCACGGCGTTGTGGCCGCCGAACCCGAAGGTGTTGTTGAGAGCCACCTTCACCGTGGCCTCGCGAGCCAGGTTGGGAACGTAGTCAAGATCGCACTCGGGGTCGGGGTGCTCGTAATTGATGGTGGGGGGAATGCGGTCGGTATGCACTGCCAGTACGCAGACCACGGTTTCCAGCGCTCCCGCGGCCCCCAGCGTATGTCCTATCATGGACTTGGAGGAGCTGACCGCCACCTTGTAGGCGTCGTCCCCGAAGAGCTTCTTGATGGCCCGGGTCTCGCAGGGGTCGCCGACCGGGGTGGAAGTACCGTGAGCGTTGATGTAGTCGACCTGATCGGGGCGCAGACCGGCATCTTCCAGAGCGCTCTTCATGGCCCGGGCCGCGCCGTCCCCATTGGGATCGGGATTGGTGATATGGAAGGCGTCGGCGGTCGCGCCGTAGCCGCCGATTTCGGCATAGATCCGGGCCCCGCGTGCGCGCGCATACTCGTAATCCTCCAAGACCAGGATGCCGGCCCCCTCTCCCATCACGAAGCCGTCCCGCTCCCGGTCGAACGGGCGAGAGGCATGCTGCGGGTCGTCATTGCGCGTCGAGAGAGCGCGCATCGAGCAGAAGCCCGCTACCGAGAGGGGAGTGACCGCGGCCTCCGTACCCCCGGCCAGCATGACCTTGGCGCGCCCGGTGCGAAGGACGTCGATGGCGCAGGCGATACAGTTGCCGCCGGTGGCGCAAGCCGATACCACGGCGAAGTTCGGACCTTTGAGGCCAAACTGGATACTGACCTGGCCGCTGACCATGTTAGGGATCATCATGGGGATGAAGAGCGGGGTGACCTTATTGGGCCCCTGCTCGACCAGGGTGCGGTGCCAGGTCTCGAAGGTGTGCATCCCTCCGATGCCGGAGCCGATGGAAGCACCCACTTGCTCGGCATTTTCCTCGGTGATGATCAGGCCGGCGTCTTCCAGGGCCATCTTGGAGGCTGCCACGCTGAACTGGATCACCCGATCCATCCGCTTGGCTTCCTTCTTGTTGATGAAGTCCTCGGGATTAAAATCATGCACCTGAGCCGCAAACCTGGTGGTGTAGGCGGTGGTGTCAAAGCCGGTGATGGCGGACACGCCGTTCTTCCCCTCGAGGAGGCCGGTCCAAAACTGCTGGTGGCCGAGGCCCAGAGGCGTCACGCAACCGATTCCGGTCACCACGACGCGAGTTTTCTGGTTGTGGGTGCTCATATCGCCGGCAAGCGTTCTACGCTCTGGAGGAGCTTCCTTCGCCGGAATGAAAGCCCGAGTTATGCGATTCTGGCTCGTTTTGCTCCTGGCCCTACCCCTCTGGGCCCAGCCTCCGCTCTCGGTCACTCCTGAGGACGGACAGGTGATCACCGAGAACCGGCCCATGATCACGGTCAATCTCCCCCCCGGCATTGATCACGGCTCTGCTCGGCTGTGGGTCAACAAGCAAGAGCTGACCTTCAGCTGCCTGCGCACCCCAACGTTCGTCAGCGGCCGCCCCATGGACGAGCTCAAGAACGGCAAGGTGGAAGCGCGCTTCTGGGCCAAAGGGAAGGACGGCGTTGCGTTGGAGCGACGCTGGAGCTTCGAAGTCAAGTGCGATCAGGGTATCAGCAGCGTCACCCACGACGCTCACGACTCCCTGGCCGAGTATGACACCCTGACGGTCGACTTGAGGGGGACAAGCGGGGGCAAAGCCTGGTTCGACATCGAGGGGATCAAAGGGAACTATCCCATGAAGGAGATTGCCCCCGGTCACTACCGGGGGAGCTACCTGGTGCAACCGGGCCATACCCGCATGCAGATGAGCGTGGTGGGCTACCTGGAGGTGGGCAGGCGGCTCGACAAGCTGACCGCGGACAAACCGGTTCGGTTTTTTGCCAACATCTTCCAGGTCAAGATCCTCTCCCCCGAGTCGGGCAGCCAGCTGAACTCCGGCACCTTCACGGTGAAGGGTCGCACCCGGCCCAACTCGACGGTTGTGGCGGTTATCAAAGTGGCCTTCAACGAGAGTACTCCCCCCCCATCCTCCAACTCCGACTCGGGGGAAGGGACCGAGAAGGGGCAGTCCGACGCCGAGGGCTACTTCGAAGTTCATTATGACGTTCCGGTCACGCTCCCCAACATGTGGGTCATCATGAACATATTTGCCATCGACGCCGAGGGGAACCGCTCGGTTCCGGCCATCGTTCGCTATCAGCTTTGAGCTTCGTCGCACAGCTTTTGCGAGGGAGTATACGAGCGCGGCGCCCTTCAGTTTCTTTTCTTGCCTTTGACCATCAGAAGCAGCGTGTTGAGGATGGTTCGCCGCACATTCATCTTGGTGGCCCCTGCCTTGCGATCGTAGCGCAGGACGAAGGGAACCTCCGCAAAACGAAGCTCGAGCTTCCGGAGTTTGAGCAGCGTGTCCACCATGCACTCGAAGCCATCCCTGTCCACCAGGGCTGGTCCGTAGCAGGCCAGAGCCTTCTGCAAAGCCTCGGCCCGATAGGCCCGGAAGCCGCAGGTGAAGTCGCGCACGCCCGGGATGGGGTAGAAAAGTTGGAATAGCCAGGAGGCCCCCCAGCTGTAGAGCCGGCGCGACCAGGACACTCCGACCACTCGTGAGCCCGGCCGGAAGCGCGAGGCGATGACCACATCGTAACCGGCCTCCAGCTTGCGTTGCATGGCCAGGATGCGCGAGGGGGGGTGGGTATCGTCGGCGTCCAGCACCACCACGGTGTCCCCGCCAGCGGCCAGTGAGGCGGCATGGAGCAGCCCGTCGCGCACGGTTGCTCCCAACCCCATATTGTGAGGATGCTCGAGCAGCACGGCGCCCCGCAAGCGGGCCACCTCGGCGGTAGCATCGCGGCTGCCGTCATTGACCACGATCACATGATAGTCGATGCCAGCCAGGGCGGTCTTGAGCTTGTCGAGCAGCGCCGCCAGGCCGACTTCCTCATTGTAAGCCGGCAAAACGACGTAGGTACAGGGCATCGGCCAGCATTCCCCTCCTCGCCTTTCAACCCTTTTTCAGGCTTCCCGCTTAGATTAAAGCCGTGAGAGTCATGCCTGATATCGTCGGGGCGGGTCAGAAAGGCGGGTTGCGAGACCGCGTGTCCATCGTAACCATGGATGGCCTGCACGGCACCCTGCTCGACTCCTATGACCCCAAGATGCCCGGCGTGGCCATCGGGGGGGCGGCGCTCCTCTCGAGCGAGATTCGCCGCAAGCGTCAGGAGGCTGGTGAGCTACTGCTCCTCTCGGGCGGAGATTTCTTCCAGGGACCGCCCATCGCCACCATGTTTGACGGCGAGCCGGTCATCCGCTTCATGAACCGGGACCGCTTCGACGCCATGACACTCGGCAATCACGACTTCGACAAAGGCCAGCAGGTGCTCTCCCAGCGCATTGAGCAGGCAGAATTCCCGGTCATCGCGGCCAATCTCCTCGACTCCGCGACGGGGCAACACATCTCTCAGTCAACCGAGCACTCCCTGGCCAAGGTCGGCGAATACTTCATCAAGAGGATCGGTCTTTGCAAGGTGGCCGTCATCGGCCTGATGAAGGAGGAGTCGGGTAAGACCACCCACCCGGACAACGTGAACGGCCTTCGCTTCGAGGACCCGGTCGAGACCCTCAGCCGGCTGGTTCCCAGGATTTGCGAGGAGGAGCGGCCCGACGTGCTGGTGCTGCAATATCAGCTGCTGCGCGAAGGGGGTACTGATCTTGCTGCCCAGGCCGCGGAGCTGGCCGAGGAGGCCTCCGGTAAACCCATTCCGGTGGTGCTGATGGGTGGTCACGGCTACAAGGATTTCCAGGAGCCGCGGGTGGGCGAGAATACGCTGGTGGTGCAGAGCGGCGACCGGGGTGAGGAGCTCTCCGAGCTCGACCTGCGCCTGGCCCCAGGAACGGCTCAGGTCGTGGGCTTCGAGCATCGTCGCGTGCCGATCACCTCCAGAGACCTCGAGCCCGACCCCGAGGTGGTGCAGTTGCTCGAGGGATACAAGGCCCGCCTGGGCGAGCGCATGGGCGAGGTCGTGGCCCACAACGAGGCTCCACTCACGCGCGACAAAGAAAAGGATTCCCCCCTGGGCAACCTGGTGACCGATCTGCTGCGAGACGCAACCGGGTCGGACGTGGCCGTGATTCCGGGCGGCTCGCTCAAGGACGACATCCACCCCGGCCCGGTGGACGTCGGCGAGGTGTACAGCGCTTTCCCCTTCGACAGCCACGTGGTCAAGGTGGATATGACCGGTCGCGACCTGAAACGACTGATGGAGGAGAGCCTCTCGTTGAAAGCGGGCAAGGTGCTGCAGGTGTCCGGGCTGGAGATCAGCTTCGACCCCAAAAAGCCGCCCGGAGAGCGGATCATCGAGATCAACACGCCTGACGGCAAGCCGTTGGGCGACGACCAGGTCTATCATGTGACCGCCGACGACTTCTTGCTGGCGGGCGGCGACAACTACACCGCCATGCAGGCCCGCCAGGCCGAGCACGGTCACCGGGTGCGCGACGTGCTGGTGGATCAAATGCGCCAGCGCGGCAACATCGCTCTGCACCTGGGGGGCGACCGCATCCGCCAGGCCTGCGAGGTCAAGCTCGACGGCTCGACCAGCGCGTAGCCTCCTGGAAAACCGGTAGAGTTTGCCTCCCGGTACAGAAACCTTTCATTTCAGCCCCTGCTGCGAAGACGACCGCCCGTCGGGTGCGACGCCGGCTCTAACAGGTCGATTGGACCCCGAGATGCTCGAAAGCAAGACGGGTGGCCTGGCGACCCCGGTGGGTCTTCTGCACCAGCCCGGCCGCCAGCAGGTAAGGCTCGTAGACCTCTTCCAGGTTGGCCGGGTCTTCCTGAACCGCCGCCGCCAGCGTGTTCAGGCCCACCGGATGCCCCCCGAAACGGGCCACCAGCACCTCGAGAATCTTCTGGTCGAGCCGATCCAGGCCCCGCCGATCGATCTGCATGCGGTCCAGGGCTCGCGAGGCCACCTCCCCGTCGATCGGGTCGGCCACCTCCACTTGAGCAAAGTCGCGTACCCTTCGAAGAAGGCGGTTGGCGATGCGGGGAGTGCCCCGACAGCGCGAGGCGATCTGGCGGCACCCCTCGGGCTCGATGGAGTAGCCAAGGATGCGGGCCGAGCGGCTGACGATCTCCATCAGCTCGCTCTCCTTGTAGAACTCGAGCTGCAGCAGGATGCCAAAGCGGCTGCGCAGGGGCGAGGAGATGGAGCCGGCCCGAGTGGTGGCCCCGATCAGCGTGAAGGGAGGAATGCGATGGGTTCGCGCGCCCTTGTTGTGCCCCTTGCTGAGAATGCGGTCAAAGGAGAGGTCCTCCATGACCGGGTACATGATCTCTTCCACCGTGCGCGAGAGCCGGTGGATTTCGTCGATGAAGAGCACGTCGCCCTCTTGCAGGGTGTTGAGCAAGACCAGCAGGTCGATGGGCCGCTCCACTGCCGGCCCCGAGGTGGTGCGCAGCTTCACGCCCATCTCCTGGGCCACCAGCGAGGCCAGAGTGGTCTTGCCCAGGCCGGGAGGGCCCGAGATCAGCACATGATCGAGCGGCTCCTTGCGTTCGCGGGCAGCCTGCAGAAAGACCCGCAGGTTGGCCACCACGCTCTCCTGACCGATATACTCCTCGAGCTGGCGAGGGCGCAGCGAGTTCTCGCGGTCCTCTTCCTGGGCGGCGGGGTTGAGCAGACGGAGCATGGCTTGAGGAATATTCTATGCCCCGCCGGTCAGGCCCTCTTCAGGGGACGAAACGGAACGAGTTGACGAATTGCAGGTTCTCCTTCATGTCGAAGCTGCGCCCGATGATGGCGTAGCCGCGGGAGGGAGTGTGGACCAGGTGGATCAGCACCGGCGAGCCGTCGTGGTCCACTCCACTCAGCTCCAGTCCTGGACGCTCGTCGACCTCGCGCTCGTTGCGCGCCAGGTTGGCCCGGGCATAGTCGGGACCGAGCTCGAGGAAGCTCTTCAACAGCCCGTATCGCGACTTGGACCAGGCTTTGGGAAGCACGGCCACCGTGAAGGCACCGGCGTGGAACATCTCCATAGGGCCGTCCTTGGCGAAGGTCACCTTCTCGGGAAAGCTGGCCCGGAAGCCGGCCTTAGCGTTCTTATACTCCTTCCATTCGGCCAGAGCCGGCACCGCCAGCAACAACAAGATCAACAGCAGTTTCTTCATGATTTTTCTCCTAACACACGCATCGCTTCCATAACCAGTCGGTCGGTTCCAACTTCGACTTCCCCCATTCGCTCCCGGGCGGCCTGCAGGGCGGCCAGCGCCTCGTCGCGGTGGCAGCCCAGCTGCATCAAGACACCCACCGCCTCGAGCCTGGCGGCTTCGGGCTCGTCGGCCTCGCCAGGGGAGAGAGCCGCGATCTTCTCCGACAGCTCTACGATCAGCCGCTTGGCTGTCTTGGCGCCCACTCCGGGCACCCGGGTCAGGGCCCGCAAGTCCTCTTCGAGAATGGCCGCCGCCAGTTGCCCGGGCGAAAGGTGGCTGAGCAGCTTCAGACCCAGCTTGGGCCCGATCCCGCTGATGGTTAGCACCAGCTTGAACAGCTCGCGCTCGCGGTTGGAGTTGAAACCGTAGAGCGAGAGATCGTCCTCGCGCACCACCAGGAAGGTGGACAGGCGCACCTCGTCACCCGGCTCGAGCCGCTGCGAGATGGGGTCGGGCACCCGGACGGCCAGTCCTACGCCACCCACATCCACAACCGCTAATCCTTGCGAGACCTCGGCCACGGGGCCGCGAACAAAGGCGATCACCGGTCCATGTCTCGTCTGAAGAGATAGCACAGGGCGATGGCCAGCGCATCGGACACGTCGTCGGGCCGAGGGGGCTTCTCCAGCCCCAGTTGCATCATCACCATCTGGCGCACCTGGTCTTTGGAAGCAGATCCGTAGCCGGTCAGGGCCTCCTTGACCTGAACCGCGTTGTACTCGGCCAGCCGGGCCCCTTGCTCGGCCACGGCCAGCAAAATCACGCCCCGGGCCTCCCCCACCGCCATGGCGGTGGTTACGTTGCGGTTGAAGAAGAGCTGCTCCACCACCACGTGCTGGGGCTGAGCCCGCTGCAGCACCACCGAGAAACCGTCATAGAGCGTGCGCAGCCGGGCCTCGCGGCTCTGTTGTGGGGTGGTGGTAATGCAACCGAAGTCCAGGGCCTGCACGCGACCTTCCTCTAACGCCAGCACGCCGTAGCCGGTTCGCGCCGTTCCCGGGTCGACCCCGATCACGATCTCCATCAGGCGGAGGCCAGCTCTTCCAGCACCTCGTCGGGAATCAGGAAGTTGGCGTAGACCTGTTGCACGTCGTCTTGATCCTCCAGCAGATCGACCAGTTTCAACACGGCGGGCGCATCCTCGCGAGAAACCTCGACCCCGTTCCTGGGCACCATCGAAAAGCCGGCCGACTCCACTTTGAGGCCGGCTTTCTCGAGCGCCTCCTTGACCAGGTGCAGATCGGTGGGCTCGGTCAGGATCTCGAAGCGCTCCTCGTCGGCCACCATGTCCAGGGCTCCGCCCTCCATGGCGATCTCCAGCACCTGCTCTTCATCGAGCTTGCCCCGCTGCACCGTAATCACCCCGCGCTTGTCGAACATCCAGCCCACGCAGCCCGTCTCACCAAGATTGCCACCGTTCTTGGAGAAGATCACGCGCATGTCGGCGGCGGTGCGATTGCGATTGTCGGTGGTAACCTCCACGATCAGGGCCACCCCGGCTGGACCGTAGCCTTCGTAGATGAGCTCCTCCATGGAGTTCTCGCCGCCCCCGGTGGCTTTCTCGATAACGCGCTCGACGTTGCTCATGGGCATGTTGACCTCGCGCGCCCTGGCGATGGCCATCTTGAGGCGAAAGTTCGCCTCCGGGTCGGAGCTGCCCGAACGCGCCGCCATGAGAATCTCGCGCGAGACCTTGGTGAAGGCCTTGCCCTTGACGGCGTCTTGCTTCCCCTTACGAATGCGGATGTTATGCCATTTAGAATGACCAGCCATACTCTCTCCTCAAGGATACAGACGATAGAGCGTACGCGGGAAGGCGATGGTCTCGCGTACGTGCTCGATGCCGCAGATCCAGGTGACGGTGCGCTCCACGCCCAGGCCGAACCCGGAGTGAGGCACAGTGCCGTAGCGGCGCAGGTCGACATACCAGGCGTAGGCCTCCGGGGGCAGCTGGTGCTCGGCGATGCGCTGCTCGAGCAGGGCCAGATCGTCGAGCCGCTGGCCACCCCCGATCACCTCGCCATAGCCTTCGGGAGCGAGCATGTCGGCTCCGAGCACGGTCTCGGGACGGTCGGGATCGGGCTTCATATAGAACGCCTTGACCGCGGCCGGAAAGTGGTGCACGAAGACGGGCCGGTCGAACTGCTCGGAGACCATCGTCTCATCGGTGCCGCCGAAGTCGCCACCCCACTCGAAGTCGACGCCCTTGTCACGCAGAATCTGCACCGCTTCGTCGTAGTGGATGCGCGGGAAGGGGGGGACGATCTTCTCGAGCTTGCTGAAATCGCGCTCGAGCAGCTCGAGCTCGCGGCGGCGGTGCTCGAGGCACTGCTGCACCACGTAGCTGACCATCTGCTCCTGGACTTCCATGTTCTCCCACATGTCCACGAAAGCCATCTCAGGCTCGACCATCCAGAACTCCATCAGGTGGCGCCTGGTCTTGGACTTCTCGGCACGGAAGGTGGGCCCGAAGGCGTAGACCTTGCCGAAGGCCATGGCGGTGGCCTCGTTGTAGAGCTGGCCGCTCTGGCTCAGGAAGGCCGAGTTCTCGAAGTATTTGGTCTCAAACAGCGTGGTGGTCCCCTCGCAGGCGCTGGGGGTCAGGATGGGCGTGTCGATGCGCAAGAATCCGTGGTTGTCGAGCCAGTCGGAGATGGAGCGCATCACCTGAGCCCGCACCCGCAGGATGGCGTGTTGGCGCTGAGAGCGAATCCAGAGATGGCGGTGCTCCATCAAGAAGTCAGTGCCGTGGTCCTTGGGCGTGATGGGATAGCCCTCGGCGTTGTGCACGATCTCGACCCCGGTGACGAGCAGCTCATAGCCGCCCGGCGCACGGGCGTCTTCGCGCACCTCGCCCTCGACGATCAGGCTGGACTCTTGTCCCAGGTGGCCGGTGCGCTCGAACAGCTCCTCGCCGGCGTCATTCTTGGTCAGCACGCCCTGGATGCGGCCGGTGCCGTCGCGCAGCTTCATAAAGCGAATCTTGCCCGAGGAGCGCATGTTGTCGAGCCAGCCGCGCAAGCGCACCTTCTGGCCGGCGTACTGACCGATCTGCTCGATGGTGGTGACGGGGACGGTGGTGGTGTCGATAGACATGGGCGCGTTCCTCCTCGGTAGAACCGCCATTTTGCGCGCGAGGGGTCGGGTTCCTTCCCGGCGGCAGGTCGAGTGTGCTCTGCGAGAGCCTGACGAGAGGGGGCCGGCTCGAGCCGGCCCTCGACGAGGATCAGCCGAACGTCAGGGTCAAAGGACCGTTGATGGTGGGGTCGAGCGAATCGCGACGACTGGCGGTGCAGATGTCGATGCGCGAGAAGCCCCGATTGGTGAAAGCGCCGCCGGTGTCCACCACGCGGAACTCGATGGGTCGGCCGTACTTCTTCTCGAGCTCGGCGATGCGCAGCTTGGTGCCATAAGGGATGCGCAGGTTCTTGTCCATGGCGACAGAGACGTAGGGAGCGCGGCCGGCCAGGTAGTCCTGCAGGGTGTGGAGGCGATTGCCCCGCCGGTCCACGTAGCCGCCCTCCATGCGGCTGTTGTGGGGATAGTAGCCGCTCCCGCGGGACTGGTGGGCACCCCGGGGGGCGCCGGGGGCATTGGTGAAGTTGGGAGGGGCACCGCCCGCCTGGGAGGCTCCGCCCAGGCCGCTTGCTCCGCCCGGGCCGCCCACGCCACCTGCACCGCTGATCCCCGGCTGAGCGCCCGCCGGGGCGCCCAGCGCGCGACCGCTCATCAGGGGCATCATCAGGGTCAGGAGCTGCGCCAGCATCTGTTGAAAGGCCATCTGCTGGCCCATCACAGGGGCCATCGGCCCGTAGGCCCGATTCAAGGCTCCCATCGGAGCCATGCCAAAGGAGCCGCTGCAGCCCGGACAGCCGCCTGCCCCCTGAATGCCTTGAAGCGCAGTGAGAAAGTCCATAACCAGATTATGGCCGTCCCGGCCCGTCCAGAGCATCCGACCAGGTAACAACGCTGTTACCCCTGTGAAAAGGATGTAACAAGAGTATGTAGTCCCCGGCAGAGCAGGAGTCCGGTCACCCGGAGCCTAACTTACGTTGAATTTTCTGCGGCCGCTCCTGACGGACGGCAGCGAACAGGTGATCGTCTTGGAACTGAGCAGATTCTTTGGGTCTTTGCACCCATTAATGGTCCACTTTCCCATCGCGCTCCTCTTTACCGCCTTTGGCTTCGAGGTTTTCGCCTATGCTCGCAAGGACGAGCGAGCGGCCTGGACCGGGCAGGCCCTGCTGGTGCTGGGCACGGTGGGCATCATGTTCACCTTCATCTCAGGCAATTTCGCCGAGATCTGGGCCGCCCGGGCCCACACGCCCCAGGCCCCCATCCTGCTGCACGGCAACTTCGCCCAATTCACCTCCTGGGCGTTCATCGCCCTGGTAGCCCTGCGCTCGTTCGTGCCCCTGGCCAACCGCTCGTGGTTCGCCCTCTACCTGGTGTGCTCGGTGATCGCGCTGGGCATGCTGACGGCCACCGGCTACTACGGGGGCGAGCTGGTGTTCAAGTATGGTGCCGGCGTGCAGGCTCCTCCACCCATCCCCGCCACCGACGTGGACCTGGCCAACCTCTCGCTGCAGCTCAATGACGATGAGATCGCCTACTCGGAGATGATGCATCACATCTTCGGCTGGCTGGTGCTGGGAATGGCCTTCTGGCTGGCCTACCAGAGCCTGAGCCTGCCCTTCGTGAACGTGGTGCGGGCACTGGGCCCGGTGCTGTTGATGGTGGGCGGAGTGTTCCTGCTGATCTTCTCCGACCACGATTCCTGGCCGCTCTCCAACCTGAAGCCCATCACCGATCCCGAGGTGCTGGCCCACAAGATCATCGCCACCTTGATGATCCTGATCGGCATCGGCACCAGCCTGGTGCGCAAGAAACCGGGCGACGTCAGTCGCCTGCAGAGCCACATGATGGCCATCTTCGCCCTGGCCGGAGGAGGCATGCTGTTCACCCACGTGCACACCGGCGCGCCCTACTCCGACTCGGCCGTGGGAGTCTACCTGCACCACTTCTTCCTGGGCACGCTGGCCCTCTCATGCGGGCTTGTTAAAATGCTCGACCTGTCCTTCGCCAGGAGCAGTCGGGTGACGCAGGTAGCCTGGATCATTCTGCTCTTTTTGATCTCCATGGCCCTGCTAAACTATACCGAGTCGCTGCCTTGGTATCTGGGAGGGTCGGGCCGCTGATCTGGCTGGCCCACGGCGCCGACCCTGCCCCGCTGACATGGGACGAGTTCCTGGCCTCGCTCATCTTCTCGGTGGGCACTGTAGCGCTGCTGGTAGGCCTGGGCTACCGGGGAATCCGCACCTTCCTGCGTGACCCGGGGCCGCTGGGGCGCAAGCAGGTGCTCACCTGGCTGGCAGTGGGCGTCTTACTGATCGTCTCGGTCTTGTGGGCTTTCGTCACCTCGGCCCTGAGCCAGCTCAAAGAGCCCGCCCAGCCCGAGTCATTTCACAAGCACTACGTCAATCACGGCGGGCAGGTGGGCATGTGGCAGAACTACCATGTCGAGGTGGCCCGCAATCTGGCGGGAGAGTTCCGCGTGTGGGTCAGCGACTCGTATCGCCGGCCCATCTCGGCGCAGTTCTTTGAAGGAGCTCTGAACGGGTCCCCCCTGGAGAAAGCGCTGGATCTGAGCTACGCTTTCGTGCGCCAGCCCATCGAGGTGCGCACGGCCGCCCTGGTGCTGCGTCTGCCCGGCCAGGAGATGACCTTTCGCTTCGAGTTCGATGAGCGGGCGGGGCGCACCAGCCTCAAGGAGTTCTGCGCTCCGGAGGCGCTGTCTCCTCGGCCCTGAATTCCAGCGCCGACCAGGGCCCATTGCGGGCGTGTCCGTGGACTGTCCTGAATAGGGCTCCCATTTCGGGCGGGCGTGTCCGTAGACTGTCCTAAATAGGGCTCCCATTTCGGGCGTGTCCGTAGACTGCACGCCCGGGTGCAAAAAGAAAACCGCTCTCGCGCCAGGCGGAGAGCGGTTCTAGACCCGGAGACCTCACTCAGGCTTTAACGCCGGCCTTCATCTCCTCGATGATAGCGTCGGCAACCTGGGCGGTGCCCACGGCCGACTTGTCGTTACGGTCGGCCTTCATGTCGTAGGTGACCTTGTCGTTCTTGCGGATGATCTCGGCGATGGCGTGCTCGAGGCGGTCAGCCGCCTCGCCCTCGTTAAGGTGGCGCAGCATCAAGACACCCGAGAGCATCATGGCCATCGGATTGACCTTGTTCTGGCCCGCATACTTGGGAGCGCTACCGTGCACGGGCTCAAAGCAAGCATACTGGTCGCCCAGGTTGGCCGAGGGGGCCACGCCCAGGCCGCCCACCAGACCCGCGCAGAGGTCGGACAGGATGTCGCCGAACAGGTTGGGCAGCACCAGAACGTCATAATCCTCGGGCTTCTGCACCAACTGCATGCACATGTTGTCCACAATGCGGTCGTTGAACTGGATATCCGGATACTGCTCGGCCACCTTGCGGGCGGTCTCGAGGAAGAGGCCGTCGGTGTGCTTGCAGATGTTGGCCTTGTGCACGGCGGTCACCAGTTTGCGCTTGTGGGCCCGGGCGTACTCGAAGGCGCGCTTGCAGATGCGCTCGGAATTATGGATGGTGATGACCTTCAAGGTCACGGCCGAGTCCTCGCGCAGGCTCCAGCCGGCGATGTCCTTGACGGCCTGGCGGAATTTGTCCATCTCGGGGGTATGGACCTGAAGCTCCAGGCCCGAGTAGAGATCCTCCATGTTCTCGCGGAAGCAGATGATGTCCACGTCCTTGTAGAGGGTGCGCACGCCCGGGTAGTACTTGGCGGGGCGGAAATTGCAGTTCAAGTCGAGCTCTCGCCGCAGGGCCACGTTGACCGAGCGGAAGCCCTTCCCAATGGGGGTGCCCATCGGGCCCTTGAGGGCCACCTTGTTGCGGCGCACCGAATCGAGCACGTGGGCGGGCAGAGGAGTTCCGTGCTCTTCCAGGGCGCGCTCGCCGGCAATCTGTTCCTCCCAGTCGATCTTCACGCCGGTGGCGTCGAGCACGCGCACCGTGGCCTCAGTGATCTCCGGCCCGGTTCCGTCGCCGGGAATCAAGGTTACCTTATGACCCACTGTGTTGTACCTCTTTCTCTTTCGGTGTCAGGAAGCTCGGGTTTTCTTCGCTCAGTGCCGCGATCCTCTTCAGCGCGCGACCTGAATGGCCACGCTCTTCATTCCGTGGCGGCCCAGCTCGCCCAGAGTCGTCACCGAGCAGAGCAAGGTCAGCATATCCTTGGCCTGGAGGGTAACATGAGCGGGCGGGTGGGCCTGGGCTTTGTCTCCCCGGCGGTGCACCACTACGGTCACCTGGACGTCAGCCTCGAACTCCTCCATCGTCTTGCCCACATAGCGCGAGCCTGGCTCCACCTCGAGCTCCACCACGTTGAGAAGCTCGTCGCCCACGTAAAACGAGTGCATGACCCGCTTGTCCACTGCCGCCAGGGCCACCGCCGGGGCAGCCAGGTGGGAGGTGCTGAAAGCCAGGTGAATGCCGAAAGCCGACTGCACTTTCTGGGCCAGCTCGGGATCGAACATGCGCACCACGATGCGAATGTTGGGGTTGCGCGAGCGGGCGTTGATGGCCGTCTCGAGATTGGCCAGGTCGTCGTCGGTGGCGATGATGATGGCTTTAGCTTTCATCACGTTCAGCGATTCCATCAACAGCTCGTCGCGGGCATCGCCGATCAGCACCGGGACGTCCAGGCGCTTGATGTACTCGATAAACTTGCTCTCGCGAGCCACGCACACGAAGTCCTCACCGAGCTGGTGGAGCTCCTGGGCGATGCGGTAGCCCACGTGGCCGAGCCCGCACACGATGATGTGGTTGGAATAGGTGGATGCCAAGACGGTCTGCCATTTCTCTCCGCGCATACTCTTGTTGAACAAGAGCACACCGAAGCGGAGCAGCCCTTCGGCCAGAAATCCCAGCCCGACCAGGGGGACCGCGAAGAACATGAAGCGCAGCCCCGGCTCGTTGGCGGGCGGAAAATCCAGCTCGGGCTGGAAAAAGATCAGCGTGAACATCGCGTAGCAGCCCTGCCAGAAGTCCACCGGTGGACTGTGGAAGCGGTGCAGGGCCCAACCCCCGATCGCGATCAGCAGGTTGAACCCGAGGATGGACCAGCCAAACTGCTTGAGCAGAATGCGCAGATCACGGGCCTGAGCCGACACATGGCGAAGGAGGCGGCGCCAACTGCTGTGCGGTTTCACGGGCCGGCTTTCTGCCCTGCGGGACTACTTTCCTGGAGCCACCACGCGGATCTCGCTCACCCGCCCGCCGATCACCTGAAAACCGATCCCCTTCTGGGTGTAGAAGTAGAAATCGGTGCTCTTCTGATAGCCCGGCCCGAAGGCTTTCTCCACCTCTTTGAGGCTGGAGCCCACCTGCACCCCCTGTTTGGTGATGTAATCACCCGAAGTCACGATCACGGCTTTGATCCTGCCCTCGGAAGCCAGCACCCCCACGCCCTGCTCGGTGTAATTCCAGATCTCCCCCGGAATGCCCGATAAAGGAGTGGTTCGGGGCGGAGGCCCCCAGGTCTGGCGCACCGGCGCGCAGGGAGCGCCCAGCTTGAGATCGCCCACCCGCTGGCCGGGCACGATCTGGCGGTCTCCCAGAAACGGACGCTGCTCTTCGGGCTTGAAGACGAACACGTTGACCACCTTGTCCTGATTGTAGCTGAAGGCCAGCCCCTTCTGGGCATAGTTCACGTTGCCAGTTCCCCGAGCCAGGCCCTTGCCGTAGGCCTGCTCGACCTGGGCCCGGCTGGAGCCCACCCCGACTCCCTCGGGAGTGCGGTATTGGGCGCTGGTCACGTTGACGCCGATCACCTTGCCCGCGCTGCCCACGAAGACGACCACCCCGAACTTCGGATACTTGTAGAACTTCGAGTC
This sequence comes from uncultured Burkholderiales bacterium, assembly GCA_964471395.1. Lineage (GTDB taxonomy): Bacteria > Vulcanimicrobiota > Xenobia > Xenobiales > QWHO01 > QWHO01. Next base: position 32,577 of record CAYYHB010000015.1, read on the forward strand.
GGGGTCGTTGGGGCTGGACTCGACCTGGTCGGTCTTGCCCAGGGCCGCCTCGATGTCGGCCAGGCTGGCGCCCAGCTTGACCTTGCCCACCCCCACGCCGGGCTGGATGGGCGGCGCCGCCAGCGCCACCATGGTGAGCATCAAAACGAGGAACAGGGAGCGTCTCAAGCGGTGGTCGGTCCGGCCCCCCACGGCGCGGCGCCGAACTCTTCGCGGAGCCGGTCGGCATACTGCGAGGCGTAGATGCAGACCCGGCCCAGAAGGTCGATGGCCTGCTCGGACTCGAGGTCTTGAATGGGGCGCACCGAGACGACGTAGACGTCTTCCCCCACGGTGGCCAGCGAAGCGCTGACCATCTCCGAGTTGAGGTCGAGCAGGCGGCGACAGAACTCGAGCTGTCGCTGGCGCGGAATCTGCAGGATGGGCGCCGAGACCCGGATGTAGGCGTTGCCCTCGGCTTCGAACACGCTCAACACAACCAGCTGGTTGGCCTTGATGGGTAGCACCCAGGAGAAGGAGCCCTCGCCCCTGGAAAGGACGTGACGGGTGGGGTCGACCCCGTGGGAGCGGAGCAAGTTCTCCACCAGCAGGGTGGACCGCTCGAGCGGAGTACCCGGCCGGATCAGGCGAACGACCGTGTTGCTGGACTCGTGCTCGATCACGCTGGGTCCTCCCTCCGGCTCCGTATGAGCATGATTCGGCGCCGGCTCCCCCTACTCCCGCCACGTAGTGCAAAACGCCCATCCCTCTGCCCGGGTTGACGTGATATGATATTCTTACAAAGTTGTAAAATTTCCGACAATCCTTTGAGGTGTGATATGTCAGTAAGCGTCGAGACCGTTCCTGGCGGCAATTTCCTGGTCGAAGATTCCAGCCCCAAGGACCTGTTTACCCCCGATGAGCTCACCGAAGAGCACCGCATGATTATGGATACGGCCCGGCGCTTCATGCTCGACGAGGTGATGCCCAAGGCGGAGCAGCTTGAGAAGTGTGACCTGGAGCTGCTGGTCAAGCTGCTCAAGAAGTCGGGCGAGCTGGGCCTTCTGGGCGCCGAGATTCCTGAGGAATACGGCGGAATGGGTCTGGACCTGCTCAGCTCGATGCTCATTTCCGAGGAGATCGGGCGCCTGGCCTCATGGTCGGTCTCGGTGGGCGGACACGCCGGCATCGGCACCTACCCGGTGCTCTACTTCGGTAATGAGGAGCAGCGCAAGAAGTGGCTGCCCCAACTGGCCACGGGCGAGATCCTCTCGAGCTATGGCCTGACCGAGCCCCACTCCGGCTCGGACGCTCTGGCCGCTCGCACCAAAGCGGTTCTGACCGAGGACGGCCAGCACTACATCCTCAACGGCAGCAAGATGTGGATCACCAACGCGGGATTCGCCGACCTGATGATGGTCTTCGCCAAGGTGGACGGCACCCAGTTCAGCTGTTTCATCGTGGATACCAAGAGCCCCGGCTTCACGGTAGGCGCCGAGGAGAAGAAGATGGGCCTGAAGGGCTCGTCCACCCGGGGCGTGACCCTGGAGAACGTCAAGGTTCCCAAAGAAAATCTGGTGGGCGAAGTGGGCAAGGGCCACAAGATCGCCCTCAATGTGCTCAACATCGGGCGCTTCAAGCTGGGCGCGTGGTGCGTCGCGGGCTCGAAGTTCGCCCTCAACGACGCCATCAAGTATGCCAAGGAGCGTACCCAGTTCGGCAAGCACCTTTCCGAGTTCGGCGCCCTGCAAGAGAAGTTCGGCCAGATGGTCACCCTCATCTGGGTGGGCGAGTCGATGAACTACCGCACGGCCGGCCTGATCGAGAAAGCCCTTACCGCCGTCGACAAGAAGGATCCGCAGGCCGTGTTGCGCGGCATCGAGGAGTACGCGGCCGAGTGCGCCATCCTCAAGGTGTGGAGCTCGGAGGCTCTGGACTACGTGGTGGACGAATGCGTGCAAATCTTCGGCGGATACGGGTATTCGCAGGAGTATCCGGCCGAGCGCCCCTACCGCGACTCGCGGATCAACCGCATTTTTGAAGGCACTAACGAGATCAACCGCCTGACCATCACGGGCACGCTGCTCAAGCGCACCATGAGCGGCCGCCTGAACCTGATGGACGCCCTGGTGGAGGTGCAAAAAGAGCTCGAGGGCGGCGTCTCGCCCGCTCCGGGCAACGGCCCGTTGGCCCGCGAGAAGGCCCTGGTGCACGCGAGCAAGTCGGGCGCCCTGCTGTGCGCCGGCGTGGCCATCAACGCCATCGGCATGGATTCGCCCGAGGAGAAGCACCAGGAAGCCCTGATGCGCATCTCCGACCTGGTGATGGAGATCTTCGCCCAGGAGAGCGCCTGGCTGCGCTGCCAGAAGCTGATCGACACCCGAGGCGAGGATAAGGTGCAGATGCAGATCGACATCACGCGCACCTACATCAACGACTCCATCGACAAGGTGCGCCGCATCGGCCGCAACCTGCTCGCCTCGGTCTCCGAGGGCGAGGCGCTCGAGGAGTCGCTCGAGCAGCTCGACCGGCTGCTCAAGCACACCCCCATCAACGCGGTGCGCACCCGCCGCCGCATCGCCGAGCGCGTGCTGGAGGCCGGCCGCTACCAGGTTTGATTGACCCGGTCCAGGCCATGTGTTACGGTGGGGTACATGAAGGACCACCACCTCTCGATCCGCATGTCGGCCGAGCAGAAAGAGGCTCTTGAAGCGAAGGCGAGCGAGCTGGGCATGACCTGCGGACAGCTGGCTCGCAAGCTTCTGGCGCTGGGCTCGGGTGTGGCCGAGGAGGCACCCTCCTCGGCTCGCGCCTATCACGAGCCAGGTCAGGCCCGCTCGCGAGAAGCCGAGCTTGGCTGGTTAAGCGAGAATCGCACCCAGCTGAACGCCTACGCAGGACAGTGGCTGATTCTCGAGGGGGATCACCTGGTAGCCCACGGGTCCGACTACCTGGATGTGCTGCGCGAAGCTCGCGAGAAGGGCGTGGTCGTGCCTTTCGCCTACCGTGTACCCGAGCTCGAGGGCGACATGGTCTGGATGGGCCTTTGAGCTTTCAGCTCAGCTTCTCCGAGCGCATCACCTTCCAGGACTCCCCCGGGGCTCTGGTCACCCTTTCACTCGCTGCCTACGAGGTGGATATGCCCGTCCTGATTGACACCGGGGCCGAGCTCAGCCTGCTGGATGGGGTGCATGCTCGCTCGGCCGGACTGGATATCTTTCAGGGCCGGCCCAGAGCCTTTCAGGGCTTTCTCGGGGCCCGCACCGTGGCCTACCAGCATCCGGCCCGGTTGCGCCTTGGCCCGCTGCGGCTCGAGTGCGAGCTCGCCTTCAGCACCCAACCGCTGCTTCGCCAGGTCCTGGGCCTGGATGTGCTGCAGCATCTTCGCTTCGGCCTCGATCAGCGGGCCCGGGAGATGTTTCTGGCCCTACGGCCCGGCTGAGATCCTCTCCAGCGCATCACTGGCGAGACCGCAAAGTCTGACGGAGAAGGCATCCCCTCCAAAGGGAAAGAATGCGGGCCCATGCGCCTGCTCGTCATCCTGCTCCTGGCCACCGCCGTGCTGGCTCAGCCTGTGCGCGAGTGGACGGTGGATGCCCGGGTCTCCTCCCCCATTGACGAAATGAGCGGACTGGCGGCCAGCCGCAAGTATCCGGGCGTGATCTGGACTCACAACGACTCGGGAGACAAGGCCCGAATCTTCGCCATCAACAGACAGGGCAAGATCCTGGGCGAGCACCGCATCGAGGGGGCGGGGAACTCCGACTGGGAAGACATCGCCTGCGACGATGGCAAGCTCTACATCAGCGATCTGGGCAACAACTCCAACAAGCGCAAGGACCTGGCCATCTACGTGGTGGACGAGCCGGCGCCCGAGGGCAATGATCCCATCACCCGCTTTACGCGCTGGCCGGTGGCCTTCCCCGAGCAGGACAAGAAGCCCGAATACGACTGCGAGGCCCTGTTCGTGGCCGACGGGACCGTCTACGTGCTCACCAAGGAGCGTGCCCTGTGGCTCAAGCAGAAAGTTCCCGGACGGGCCGCTCGCCTCTACAGGTTGGACACGCGCTACACCGACCGGGTTAACCAGCTCACCCTGGTGGAGCGGCGCACCGGGCTGGGTGGCTGGGTCACGGCCGCCGACCTCTCCCCCGATGGCAAGACTCTGGCCGTGCTGTGCCACCGGCCCGTCCCATCGCTGTGGCTCTTCGAGCGCCCGGCCGATTCGGATCGCTTCCTGTCAGGAAAGGCGAAACGCCTGCTGCTCAACCGCGCCGGCCAGATCGAAGCGGTCACCTGGCTCGATGAGGATACCCTGCAGGTCGGGAACGAAGCCGGCCACCTGTGCCGGATCACTCGCGCGGAGCTCGTCGACAGCGGTAAATCACCCACAGGCAGGTGAGGGCCCCCAGCATGGCCAGGGGGAAGACGTAGACCGGCATGGTCTCCATCTCGACATCGGCTCGGCTGGCCCACACCGCCAGCGCGTTGTTGCCCACGTGGGCCAGCATGCAGGGGAAGATGGAGCCGCTCCACCAGCAGATCAGGGTAAGGAAGAACCCCAGCACCGCCGTCGGGGGAATGCGAAAGAGCGAGAAGTGGAACACCCCGAAAACCAGGGCCACCATCACCGCCACTTTCCAGCCCACCGCCCCGGCACGATTGCGCAGAGCGTAGAAAAACGTGCCCCGGAAGGCGATCTCCTCGCATACCCCGGGCAAGAGGGCCAGGCCCAGGTAGAGCGTCCAGGCAGGGCGGTCCTTGAGCTGGAGCATCTGGGAGAACTGCTCGAGCAGGCTCTGGGGCACCGGGAAGAGGAGCCCGGTCAGAAGCGATACCCCCACTCCGACCAGGTGAGCCAGCGGAATGAAGGCCAGCACTGCCAGCCAGACCGGCCAACGCGGGAGACGAAGCGAGAGAGCCTGAACGGGAGACAGGCGGTAGTGGCGCAGCATCCAGAGCGGCACCAGCAAGAAAACCAGCACCTGGTTGACCAGCACGGCCCCCACCAGGTTGGTCCCCAGAGCGGCGTTGACCAGGAGCACGAACACGAACATCAGGGCGTACCAGCGGGCGACCTCGCGACTGAAGCCCATCGGCGTGCGGGCCTCGAACTGCGACTCTTGCAACGACGGCAGAACCAGCTTCTCGTCGGTGAGCAGGCGGGCTGCCCGAAGCGAGAGCCAGGCGGCCCAGCCAACCGTGACCAGCGAGGTGGCCACCAGCCAGGGCCAGGGGAAATGGCCGATGAGGATCTCACGCAGAGCCACGCTGACATTGGCCACGGGGACGAGCACGATGGCCGATTCCAGCGGCAATCCAGGCAAAAGCGAAGTCAGGCTGAGCACGCACATGAGCGAGAAGACCGGGAAGAGCAGTACCTGGGCCTCTTTGTAGGAGCTGGACAAGCCGCTCACCAGCATCAGCGTGCCGGCCACGAAGGCGGCCAGAGGCAGAATCAGCAGTACCAGCGCGAGCAGGAGGCCAGCGCTCGCGTCCAGCACAAAACCCTGGGGCATGGGAACCAGGCCCAGCACGAGATAGAGCAGGCTGTTGAGCAGCTGGATGCCGGCGATCACCAGCGCCACCGTGAGGGTGGCCAGTTGCTTGGCGGCGATGATCTCCGAGCGGCCCACCGAGGTGGTCAGGAGCGTTTCCAGCGAGCCTCGCTCTTTCTCGCCGGCCAGGCCGTCCAGGGCAGCAACCGAGCCGCCTCCCACCAGAAAGAGCACGAGAAAGAGCGCAAAATATGGTCCCATGGCGGCGCCCGTCAACTGAGCCGGAGTGGCCCGATCCTGGGTCTGCACCACCACCAGACCGGCCACATCACCGGGCCAGCCTGCCTGCTTGATCACGGCCTCCCGGTGACGGTCGAGCACCCGGTCGAGCCGGTCGGTCAATTGGCCGACGGCCCCGAGCGACTTCTCGCGATTGCCGGCGTAGAAGACCTCAAGCTGAGGAACGCCTTTCAGGCGTGCGGTGCGAAAGCGAGCCCGATCGGGTGGCTTCTTGTCGTTGGAGCCCGCTGGTTTGCGGCCCTCGGTGGGGCGAACCCGATCGGGAGCCACGAAGCGCAGGACCAGGTCGATGGTCCCGTCCTCCAGGGCGACCTCGGGCTCCACCTCCAGGCTGACCTCCTGGAATCGAAGGCGCCGCAACCGGTCAGGATTCGGGTCTTCATCGCCGGGGAGTGGCTGGCGGGCCTGCTCGAGCAGTCTTCGCAAGAACGGGTTGCCGTTCTCGAGCACATACAGGTAGGTCTGACTGACCTGGTGCTGGCGGCGAGCGTTGACCATGCTCAGGGAGCCGAGCACCAGGGGGACCAGCAGAAGGGGTAGCAGGATGGAGAGCACGAGCGTGCGGCCGTCTCGATAGACCATGCGCAGCTCGTGGGCCAGCAGAATGCGCACCTGGCCCCAGTTCACGGGTGCCCGGCCTTGACGTAGCGGACGAAGATGTCCTCCAGGTAGTGCTCGCCCGAGCTCTCGCGCAGTCCCGCCAGGGTGTCACAGGCCAGGATCTTGCCCTGGTGCACGATGGCGATTCGGTCACACAGCTTCTCGGCCTCGCTCATGATGTGGGTGGAGAGGATGATGGATTTGCCTTGCGAGCGGAACTCACGCAGCACGTCGTGAAACTCGAGCGCGTTGAGCACGTCCAGGCCCACTGTGGGCTCATCGAAAATCAGCACCGGCGGGTCGTGAGCCACGGTGCGGGCGATAGAGACCTTCTGCTTCATGCCGCTCGAGAGCTGATCCACCCTGGTGTTGGCATAAGACTGCAGGCCGATACGGTCGATCAGCTCCTCCACCCGGACCTTGACCCGGTCGGCGGGGTAACCATTGATGCGGGCAAAAAAGTCCAGTGTCTCGCGGGGGGTGAGGCGAGGGTAGAGGGCGGTGGAGGCCGAGAAGAACCCCAGGCTGCGGCGCACCGCAGCCGGCTCCTGGACCAGATCGTGGCCCATCACCGAGGCGGTGCCAGAAGTGGGGGTGAGGACGGTGCTCAACATGCGCAGGGTGGAAGTCTTGCCCGCACCGTTGGCCCCTAGCAGGCCAAAGATCTCGCTCTCCTGACACCAGAAGGAGATGCCCTGCACCGCCGGAACCTGGCCGCGCCCCTGCTCGAAGTAGGTCTTGGTCAGTTCGGTGACCTCTACGGGGTGGCCCATCAGCGCTTGAGCAGCCGCTGGCGCGCAAAGGTCCAGAAGCTGCCTCCATAAGTACCCAGCACCACGTCTTCGTAAGAGAGCACCCGGCGGGCCACCCACAGCGAGATCGTCACGCAGAGCATCAAGACGATCAGGCTGATCACCAGCTGAGGCCAGAGCAGATGGCCCGCAATGGCCTCGCGGAAGGCCAGAGCGGCGTTCAAGACGGGGATGCAGGCCAGCGTCGTGGTGAACTGCACGGAGGGGTCGGCCACCAGCACCGTGGGCAGGATGGTCACCGCGTAGAACGGGGTGGAGAGGGACTGACCCTGCTGAAAAGTGCGGGCAAACGAGGCCGGCACCATCATGCCGGCAGCCATGAACATGGCCAGCAGCACCGTGCCGCCAATCAGAACCGGAAGTGAGGACCAGGGCAGCGAGATGGTCACCCCCTCCATCGGCTCGAGCACGGCGTAGACGCAGGTATAGAGGGCGGCCAGGTTGAGCAGGCCCGAGAAGGCGATCACGCTGACCACGTAGAGATACTTGGCCAGCACCACGTCGTCGCGCGAGGCGGCGGTGGTCAAGAGCGTCTCCCAGGTAGAGCGCTCGCGCTCGCCGGCGGTGGAATCGACGGCCGGATAGAGCCCGCCCATGCCCATGACCACGATCATGGCCATCGGCAGCAGGATCGAGAGCAAGAAGCGCCCCACCTGGCTCTCGCTGGCGTGGTTGACCGGCTTCACCCAGAGCAGCTGCAGCTGCTCATCGGGCGCGGCCAGCTGCCGGGCCAGCTCTTCCAGGCGCAGGTCGCGATAGCGCTCGAGCACCTGCTGCATCCGATCGCGCGCGATCTTGCTGTGCAACCGCGAGCCATCGTAGACCAGGCGTACGCCCAGCTCATTGTGCGGTCCGGGCTGGAAGACGGCCACCAGGTCGAAACGCCCCTGCTGCAAACCGCGCACGCCGTCTTCCTGGGTCTGGCCAGACAGGGTGAACTCGCTGGTCTCCAGCAGCTCGGCCTCCAGCCGCGCGTGGTGCGGGGGAAGACCGGCCATGGCCACGCGCGAAGGCGTCTGCTCCAGCGTGCCGCGCACCAGCGAGTCAGCCGAGAAGATCAGCCACAGAATGCACGGATAGAGCAACGCCGGAACCAGCAGGCTGTAGAGCAAGATGTTCCTCTCGCGCAGGGCCGAGCGCAGCTCGCGCTGATAGAGCAACCAGACATCGCCAGCTCGGCTCAAGGAGTGACTTTCTCCAACCCCTT
>CAYYHB010000016.1:0-1546 GCA_964471395.1 uncultured Burkholderiales bacterium
GGGGGGGGGGGGGGGGGGGGGGGGGGGGGGGGGGGGGTGGTGGGGGGGGGGGGGGCGGGGGGGGGGGTGGGGGTCGGGGTCGGGGTCGTGGTCGGGGTCGGGGTCGCTAAAGCCTCCACCGCCGGCGCAGGTGCGTTCAAATTGGTCGTAGTAGCAGTCGAACCGGTGGCGCCCGTTGTGGTGGTGGTCAGATTGTTGGTTGTAGTCGTAGTCGTCGTAGGACTCGTAGTGGTGGTAGTTGACGTGGGCGTGGCGCCACTCCCTGGCACGGAACCTGCGGGCACAGCCTCGACCGGTGCCGAGGTGGCCGGCGCTGGAGTGCCAGCGGCCAGAGCTGTAGGTGCTGCTGGAGTGCCAGCGGCCGGAGCTGAAAGCGCTGCTGGAGTGCCAGCGGCCGGAGCTGAAAGCGCTGCTGGAGTGCCAGCGGCCACCACGGGAGGCGCGGCGCCCCCGGTTTCAATGGCCCCAGCGGGCAAGGTCCCGGTCTGGCCACCCGACTGTCCACCTTGTTCGCCGCCCGCTGCCCCCCCACCACTTGACGCGTTCACGGGGGCCACCGCACCGGCCGGGTTAGCGGAGACCGGGCCTGAAGTCGATGGAAGCTGGCTGCTCCCCGCGGTCAGCGTTCCGCTACTGGCCATCGACGCTTCGGAAGAGACGGTGGGAGCGACAGGTGTCGTGGTCGCGGCCGCCGGGGCTGGCGCAGGCGTGGTCGTGGTCGTGGTCGCGGCCGCCGGGGCTGGCGCAGGCGTGGTCGTGGTCGCGGCCGCCGGGGCTGGCACAGGCGTGGTCGTGGTCGTGGCCGCCGGGGCTGGCGCAGGCGTGGTCGCGGTGGCCGGGGCCAGAGGAGGCATCGATCCAGCAACAGGTGCCGGGGGAGCCTCAGAGCCGGCAGCGGCTCCGCCGACGAGTGGTTGCCCAGGGGAGATCTGGCCAGCGCTGTTTTGAGTCTGAGCCTGCACGACTGGTTGAACGACCTGAGGTCCCCCCGAAGCCACTTCACCCGCAATTCCACCTTGCCCTGGTGCTCCAGCGGTCACTGGGGCTGGTGCAGGGGCCGGGGCCGGGGCTGGGGTTGGAGCAGGCGCGGGCGACTGACCGGGCACGGCTACAGCAGGCGTAGCCGGAGCTGGAGTCGAGGGGGCTGGAGCTGGCGCCGGAACTTGACCACCCGGCACTCCGACGGCGGGCGTGGCCGGGGCTGGCAAGGTCGAGGCAGTCACGGCAGGCCCCTGACCGGTCACCGAGTCTGGAGCCAGGGGGGCAGGCGCCTGACCGGGCACGGCAGCGGCTGGCGTAGCAGGCGCGGGAGGCTGTGTTCCGGCAGCAACGCTCTTCGCCAGCCCTGCCCCGACAGTCTCCTGGCCTGGCGCCAGCGGTCCCAGGAGCCCCAGTCCTGCTTCTAGCGCTCCCTCGATGGGCCCAGTAACCGGGGCAATCAGACCCGCAGCGGGAGCGGGCGGCACCGCGCCGGCAGCCGCAGCGGGAGCAGGCGGCACCGTGCCGGCAGCCGCAGCGGGAGCAGGCGGCACCGTGCTGGCAGCCA
>CAYYHB010000016.1:1646-3869 GCA_964471395.1 uncultured Burkholderiales bacterium
CGGGAGCGGGCGGCACCGCGCTGGGTGCCTCAGTGGCAGCTGGCACCGCGCCGGCAGCCACACCGGGAGCGGGCGGCACCGCGCTGGGTGCCTCAGTGGCAGCTGGCACCGCGCCGGCAGCCGCAGCGGGAGCAGGCGCGTTCAATTGACCCCCGCTCGTCGCACCCGAGCCCGAAGCTCCAGGAGCAGACTGCCACTGACCGCCCAATCCGGTCTGACTCCCAGAAATCGCCTGAACCGCTTGTCCTGGTAGGATCTGACTTCCCTCCGGGACGGGAGTCTGGCCAGGCCGCGCCAACTCCTTCAGTTGTCCGTCTGCTCCTTGCACATAGATTTTGCTACCGCTATCGGCGACCTGAATGCGCGAGCCACCTTCCCCCGCCTGGAACAAGACCTGCCCGTCCTTGTCGACAACCGTGTAATTGGCGTCCGCACCGCCCTGAATGAGGATGGTATCCTTCCCACCCCCACCGTCGATGGTGATCGGCCCGGCCGACTGCCCCGGGCGCAGCACGAAGGTGTCATTACCCTGACCCGCCTTTACCCGGGTCTCAGCTCCTGGAGCCGAGGAGATGCTAAAGCCGTTCGAACCCGAGGTGATCGAGGTGAATCCCTCGCCCTGGCTCAATTGAGGAGCCCCGGACTGGATAATCCGTAGGCTGCCGTCCTCGCCTCGCAGGAAAACCTGAGCGTCGCCGGCCAGACTCAACACCTGGCCGCCCTCCCCGCGCTGGAAGAGAACGGTCCCATCCGCTCCCAGAATGCTGAAGTTGCTCCCCAGACCATCCTGAACGAAGAATGGTGAGCCTCCCTGGAGTTGCATCGGCAACCCTCCAAGCGAGGGGTCGATGATCTGCGGTCCCCCGAACAAATCACCTATTCCGGACTGAATCAACAAAGACTGTGCCTGATCTCCCGTGCGCAACTCCAGCGGGGAGGCTCCCGGTACCAGCGGGTTGGTAGGAACAGGGGTCAGGTCGGTCGGAGAGACCGATTGGGGGCGCGGCATGGGAGCCAGGCCAAGCGACTCCCCCAGCATCGCCAGGGGCTCACTGAGCGCCGAGGCGATGCCTGACTGCATGGCATCAGCGAACATGTCTACTGGACCGACGTCAAGGGCGACCGGTATGGCAGGGCTGAGCTGCTGGGGCTCGACGGCGGGTTGCGGTGTCGCCTGCGGAGGCTGCCCGACGGGCTGTGATGCGGTCTGCGCAGGCTGCGCGGCGGCGATCGTCGGCTGGGCCGTCCCTTGAAGGACCGACGATTGGCCCTGCGAGGCAGGCGCTGCAGGGGGCTGGAAAGTTTCCAGGACCGACTCAAACGCCTCCGGAACGGCCGCTGCTGGATTGAACAGGCGATTCCACTCGGTGACGGCCAGGGCGGCATGAATCGGGGACGCGAAGCCACCTGGGGGCATCTGTCCCGCGCTCAGGAAGCTGGGCTTGGATGACGCCGTCATTTCGCCAGCGATGGCAGCATCGTAGAGAGAGCTCGATTCAGCAGCTTGCACGGGCTCCACGGCCAGTGTCGGGACGGCTTGCTGGGGAGAAAGGTATGGCGTGGCTGGTTGCAACGGTAGACTCGGGTTCTGGGAACTGGCCTGGGCCGTGCCGGCGACCTGGTCGGTCAAAAAGGGGTCGGCCGGAACGGTTGAAGCCTGCTCAGGGAGATGACCGGTGGTAGTCTGAGTCAAGTTTTCCCTTTGAGCGAGCGACGAACCTGGAGGCGCATTCGCAAGGAGAGCTGAAGGCTGAGCCGTGGTCGCGCCTTCCGTGGCTGCCGTCGGGCCCGCGGTGGGGCCGACCTGCGGCGGAGGAGCGGCCGGCGCTATGGACGGGTTGACTGAGGAAGATTGCTGCGCCGTTGCGCCTTCCGTCGGGCCTGGAGTGGGGCCAACCTGCAGAGACGGAGCGGCTGGCGGGCTGGACGGGTTGGCTGTTGGGGGCTGCTGAGAACCTGTCATAGCCGCCGTCGGGCCTGGAGTGGAGCCAACCTGCACAGACGGAGCGCCTGGCGGGCTGGACGGGCTGACTGTCGGAGGTTGCTGAGAACTTGTGGTAGCGCTGGACGGGATGACTGCCGGGGGCTGCTGAGAACCTGTCGTAGCCGCCGTCGGGCCTGGAGTGGAGCCAACCTGCACAGACGAAGCGACTGGCGGGCTAGACGAACTGACTGTCGGAGGTTGCTGAGAACTTGTGGTAGCGCTGGACGGGATGACTGCCG
>CAYYHB010000016.1:3969-6363 GCA_964471395.1 uncultured Burkholderiales bacterium
GGGGCTGCTGAGAACCTGTCGTAGCCGCCGTCGGGCCTGGAGTGGGGCCAACCTGCACAGACGGAGCGGCCGGCGGGCTGGACGGGTTGACTGTCGGAGTCGCCGTCGGGCCTGGAGCGGGGCCAACCTGAAGTGACGGAGCGGCCAGCGGGTTGGCTGTCGGAGGCTGCTGAGAACTTGTCGTAGCCGCCGTCGGGCCTGGAGTGGGGCCAACCTGCAGAGACGGAGCGGCCGGCGCGCTGACAGGGGAAGGCTGCTGGGGCGTGGCGGGCGATGTCGTGGCGGCCGTTCCCGTAGCGGGGCCAACCTGCAGAGACGGAGCGGCCGGCGCGCTGACAGGGGAAGGCTGCTGGGGCGTGGCGGGCGATGTCGTGGGGCCGACCTGAAGTGGCCGAGGAGTCGGCCCACCGGTGCTGGGTGCTACCGAGGCTCTCGTAGGTCCGACAGTCGGCGCGCCTGAACTGGGACCGTCTGCAGTCGGCTGGGTCAGTCCGAGGGCCGGCGTAGCGCTGCTACTGGGCGACAGTTCGCCAACCGGGAGTTTCTGGCCGGTCGAGGCTGCGGGGTTGCCCGAGGATGCTCCGGGAGCGGCCATACCGATCGAAACCGACGGAGCTGGTAGCACTTGTGCGCCAGAGCCGACACCTGAAGTCGACACGGTCTCGGCAGGGGTTGGTCCTTCGTTTTGAGGGGACGTCTGGGGTGCGAGGAGCGAGGCTTTCGGAGTAGGCCCCGGTTCGGCTGACTCGGCCTGGGGCCGAACGGTACCTGAGGCAAGTCCGGTCGCAGCGGTCGGGCGCACCGACTGAGGAGCGGCTGCTTGTGCTACATCCGTCGACCCCATGCCGGCGCCGACCGGCTGTATTGTCGATGGACCTTGCGTCGTCGATTCAGAACCGGAGTGTGGCGCTGAAGACTTACTCGCTGGAGCCGAAGTCCCACTTACCGAAGACGCCGAATACGAGCTCACCGGCGCCGAAGTCTCGGGCTTGCCTGCCGACGAGCTCGCTGGCGCCGAAGTCTCTGGCCCACTTACCGAAGACGCCCAAGACGAGCTCACCGGAGCCGAAGTCTCGGGCCTGCTCGCCGAAGTCGGCGCCGAGGACGACCCTGTTGACGAATCCTCGGAGGTTGCGGTCCCTGCCTCCCTGGTGGACTCTGCTCGTCCGCTCTCACCCGGGCTCGCCGACTTGCGAATGTCCGGGTCCTGCGGACCCGGGTTGGTCGAGACGCTGGTTCCGGCCCACCGGGTCGGAGGGTCCTCCGGGGCTCCGGACGTCGTGCCCGGCCGGGGAGCGTCCCCGGCGGGCCGCACCGGATAGCCCCCGGTGGCGGCGTAGTCGGCGCGTCGGTTCACCACGTCCTGGACCGGGTTCGGCTGAGTTATCCCTGTCAGTCCTTCCAGTGCCCTCCCTACCTGGTCAGCGCTGGTCTGGGCGGCCGGAAGCGGAGAGCGAGCAGCCTCCTGAGCGGTCCGGACAGGCTCGTGCATGATCGAATCAGGCCCAAAAACCTCCCCCATTCCCAGCAATCCGCCAACCATGTTTGCCACGGCCGTAGCGGCCTCGCACATGGGCTCTTGCCATTCTTTGGGGACCGTGCTGGCTTGCTCAGGCTCTGCGGCCCCGGCGGGCCTGTCACTACCCGTTGGAGGACTACCCGTTGGAGGACCACCCTGAGCAGCCGAGCCTGCCTCACTGGAGCGACCGACCTTCTGGGCACCGGATGCGGGATTTACCGCCAAGCTAGGACGGGATGGTCCGGCTGAGCTTACCTCCCCGCTTGGGCGGGAGGCGCCAACCTCCCCCACCCGGCTGGCTGAGGAACTGACATCCCAGCCGCCGCTCGGACGGGAAGGGCCGCCTGAGCTCACCTCGGGGCTCGGGCGGGAGGCGCCAACCTTCCCCACCCGACTGGCCGAAGATGGGACATCCCAGCCGTCGCTCGGGCGATCAACATTGGATGCGTCCCCCGATGAACCGGCATCCGCCCGGGTGCTCGACCCTTCCGTGCGACGGCTCGTCTGGGTCGCTCCGACCGGGGCCTCTGACCCCGTAGGACTCGGACTCGCCGCTCCAGCTGCCGGCCGGGCCAGATCCGGACGAGTTCGTGCGGGGGCTGTATTGGTCGAGCGTGAGGTTGGCTCAGTTCGCGTCCGCTGGGGACTGGAGGCGGCAGTCCGGCTGGCGGGGCGGGTCTGGACCTGGCTGGGCGGTGGCGCAGCGGCCGCAGAGCCCGTGCGTCGATCGCTGGCCCCCGTCGAGGTTGTGGCGGGAGAGGAGCTGGTCGAGCTGCCCGACGATGGCGTCGTGCTCTTGGAGGTCGAGCTGCCCGACGACGGCGTCGTGCTCTTGGAGGTCGAGCTGCCCGACGACGGCGTCGTGCTCTTGGAGG
>CAYYHB010000016.1:6463-21196 GCA_964471395.1 uncultured Burkholderiales bacterium
CGTGCTCTTGGAGGTCGAGCTGCCCGACGACGGCGCCGTGCTCTTGGAGGTCGAGCTGCCCGATGACGGCGCCGTGCTCTTGGAGGTCGAGCTGCCCGACGACGGCGTCGTGCTCTTGGAAGGAGCCGTGCTCTTTGAGCCCGAGGAGGCCTTGGAGCCCGTCGCTGGACGCGAGCTGGAAGACTTGGAGCCGCTCGAGCTTCGAGAAGTAGAGCTCGACTTGCGACTCGAGGAGCTGCTGCGACTCTTGGAGGCGGTCTTGGAGCGAGTGGCCGAGCCCGAGCTACGGGCCTTTCCTCCCGAGCTTGGACGCGTGCGGGTGCGTGACTTGGAGCCCGAGCTCGAGCTCGAGCCGGAGCGTCGGCTACTGGACTTCTTGCGCGCTGGCCTGGAGGACGAGGGGCGAGATGCCGGTCGGGCTGGAGGAGACGGAGCGCTTGGCTGCGAGGGGCGCGAGGGCTCGGAAGTGGAACCCTCGGCAGCTCTGCGCTCACGCGAGGTAGGCACTCCGGCCAGACCGCCGGCAGCCGCTCCTTCACCTGACCTTGCTCCCTCGGCTCGGGCAGCTCGGTCTGTTGACGTGCCTACGCCGGCCAGTCCGCCCGCGGCGATTCCCTGCTCAGCGCCCGCTCGATTGCCGGGAGAAGCGGATGCCTGCTCGGCCCGATCGGCAGAGGTGGCCACTCCGGCCAGTCCGCCCGCCGCCGCACCCCCTCGCCGCTCGGCCGCGCCTGCAGCCGGGACTCCATTCTCCTCCCCACCTAGAGCCGAATCCCAGGCACGGCCGACGGCCGCTGCCGGCCCTACCAGACCGGCAGCCCCGGCCCATCCCTCCTCCAGTCGGCGGCTGATGTCCTGACGATTGAGGGCATCGTGCGACTTTTCCGGCGACAAAACCGGAGCGGAGCGGCCACCCGACGACTCTTGCTTGTCGCTGGAGACCGCTTTCTCCTCCGCTGCCGGTCTAGCTTCCTGCGCCCGCTGCTGTTGCAGCTCGAGCAGCCGCTCCCGATAACGGTCGCTTCTTGTTCTGTCTAACGAGTCGATGGCGACCTGCCCCAGCCCATGAGATGGGCAAGAAATCTCCCACCTCAGAGTACCAAGTCCAGTCCCCGGATTTGTGACTGGCTTGTTACAAAGTTGATCTCCTGTAAACTTCTCGTTAACGATTGTAACAGACATGTTAAAATCTGACGAGAGGTTCTCAGCGACGACAGGAGCGGTCGACAGATCGTCGACTCGGCAACACCCGGTCAACATCCTGCAGCGGTGATAGAGTTTACGATGCCACGGGGAAAGACAGGGAGGCCCTCGTGCACATCTCGGCAGCGTCTGGTCTGTTACCAAGCCTTTTCAAGCCTCTGCAATGGTTTTCCGCTCCTGTCGGCGCGGTTTCCAACCCTCAGGACAGCCTCGCCCCCGCTAACTGCCTGCACCGACTCGACGTGACCGAGGACAAAGCAGAGGAGAAGCGCCTGCTCGACCAGATCATCCAGGTCCCAAACCTTGCTCCGGACGCTGCTGCCGTCCTGCGCCGGGATCTGGAGGCGTTTCCGGTTCCCCTGTTAAGATTGCTGGCGGCCGACGACCTGCTGGTGGTGGGCATGCGCGCGGGGCAGACCCTGGCCGACACGCCCCGCCTCCCCACCGTTAAGCCGGAGGAGTATCGCAGCCACGTTCAGCAGGCCCGGATCCTGATCGACGAATGCCTGGTCCGTCAGGGCGACCAGAAGGAGCACCGTATCCGCGAACGGGTAGCGGCCGGGGAGGACCCGGTCTACGTGGAAGCCATGGAGAACCATTGGTGGGCCCGCTCACTGCAAGACGACCTGTCCCAGCGCCTGGTGGAAGCCGGTATCGGCTTCTCGGTGGAAGTCAAAAGGGAGCCCTTCACGCTCAGCCACCTGGCTACCGGACGAGAGGTGGGCCCGGATGATCGGGCAGCCTGGGAGGAAACCTTCACCGAGCTCAACCAGGGACTGGTCAGCAAGCAGGGCGATCAGATCAGCGCCACCCAGGGCATCGTTCTGATCCCCTACGCCTACTATCGTGGTCGGGCAGTTTCGGAGGTAACCCTCAAGCAGGCTCTTGAATACAAGGCCCAGCGGGCCAGAGACGCCATGGGAATCCACAACTACGAAGAGCGCATGATCACGCTTTACGAAGACTATCTGCGCGATCCAGCCCCGGAAGCCGGCCACCACCGCGTCTCCATCCACGAGACCGGGCACGCCCTCGATCACGCCCTGGAAAGGGTTCAGGGCATTCCCGGGCTGGGGGCCGAGCACCGGGCCACGATTGACCGCCTTTATGCCGAGGACATCCAGCTCCTCAAGCAAGGCCAGGACCGTTTCACGAGCGCTCGCGCGAAGGACAACGTCCGGGAGTACTTCGCCGAGGCGGTGGAGTCCTATCTCACCGTACCCATGAGCGACGGACAGGACTATTACAAGCCCACCAACAACCGGATCGAGCTCCAGCGCCTGAATCCGGCGCTGTACGCCTATCTGGATCGGATCTTCCACCTGGACATCCCCCCGGGCGTCGAGCTGGCCGCCTAGCGAACATTAGTTCGAAATCCCTACCTGGTAGGAATATCTCACCGCCTGCGTACGACTATCCCTATACTTCCGGGCAATTTTGAGGGATAATCTTTTCAGGAACTTATCAGGAGTTTGTGCGGTTATAGAAGTGGGAGGCCAGCATGTTGAGAACCCGCAGAACCCGCACCGTCTCCATCGGGACCGGGCGAGTAAGACTCGAAGGCTCAGGAACGGTGCGTATCGACTGGACCGAGCCCTCCGGCACCTACGGAGGATACTCTGGCTTTGATGCAGGCTACTCCGAGACGCACGCCGTGGGCTTCTCGCTTCCCCCCGCGGTCGACTGGGAGGACCAGGATGATGAAGACGACGACGAGGACTTCTAAAGCCCCTCGCCTTTGATGACAAAAAGCCGCCCGGTCGCCCGAGCGGCTTTTTGCTTGAAGCGAGCCCGAGAGCTCAGTCCTTCAGCGCCTCGTTGGTGGTATCCCACCAGTCCTTCACGGCTTCGCCAGTCTTCTCCACCGAAGCGCCCAGGCCGTTCTGGTAGCCTTCCTTGGCGCCGATGGCCAGGCCATAGATGGCTCCTCCGACCACGCCCAGGGGAGCGGCGAGCACTGCGGCCGGGGGCACCAGAATCGAGCAGGTGACCTTCTGCACCGGGCCCATGTCGCTGTTCCAAATCTCCTTGTAGGCCTTGACCACGCCGCGTGGGGTCTGCACCAGCGTGACGGCACCGATACCCACACCGTCGATGACGGCGCCGGCGGCGCCGCCGACCAGGGCCTTGCCACCTTCGATCAGCTTGATGTCATAGGGCTCCTCACCCGGCTCGAGGGGCTCGGACTCGTATTTGCGCAGCTCGTCGATGAGCTTGCCGGAGAGGTCGTTGTGGAAACGCTTGACGTCCTTGGCGCACTCCTTCGCGGCGCTGCCAACGCCATTCTCGACGCCCTCTTGGAAGCCGTGGAACAGGCCGTAGCCGGCCGAGCCCAGGGCTACCAGCACGGGCGTTGCCACGGCTGCGGCGGGCAGCAGCAGGCCGATGGTGGTCTTCAGCACCGGGCCGATCTGCTCGGTGTTCCAGAGTGCCTTGTAGCTCTGGAAGAGAGCCTCGGGCATGCGGTAGAGCGAGGATGCGGTGTTTCCTACCGTTTCGATGCCCGCGCCCACGACAGCGCCGGCCAGGCCGGAGACGGCCTGTCTGATGGTCCAATCCTTGCTGTCCTCATCCGGAGGAGCGTCGGGAGGAGCCTCAGGAGGCGTGGTGGGAGGCTGTTGAGGCGCTGAGTTGGCACGAGAAATCGTGCTGGCGAAGGACGGGAATGCAGTGGTGGCTGATAACATGTATATTTGTCCCCTTTTCGTTCTGTTTGTCCCCGAGAGTCGACCGTATGTTATGCCAGTGCAAGAGGGGGCTGGTTACGAGCCTGTTAACCCAGGTTTCGAGTGTGTTAACCTCACGACGACCCTGGGAGGGAATGGTGGCAGGCGCAAGAATCGGCTCAGATGCGCAGGCTGCTCTTTCTCACGCTCACCATCGTGGTGCTTTTGCACCTCAACAGCTCCTCGCAGGCCCCCTCGGCCTGGATTCCGGTACCTCCGCCCAAAGAGCAGATCGGCATCTACGTGGCCCCCAACCTGGCCGTGGTGGGGGATCGGCTGCACCTGATCTTCGCGGGCACCAATCCGAAGGCCATCCATCCCGAGGTCATGCAGTGCTGGCGCTCGGAGAGGGACGAGAACTGGTCAGAGGTGCGGGCACCCTTCTTCGGCCTGGACTTTGGCCGGGTGCGCAACGTGGCCGTCGGTACCACCCGCTACGCCATGGCCCTGGTGTTCCAGCGCCAGTTGACTCAGGGAGACCGGGCCTTCGAGATCGACTTCACGCTCACGGCCGACAACGGCTGGGAGTGGATCCAGCCGGTCCTCGTGGACAGCTTCGTGTCCGAATCCCCTCGAGGAACCTCGATAGCGGTGGCGGGCCGCGAGTATGCCAAGAAGACCGAGTTCGCGGCCGCCTGGGGTACCGAGGGACACGGCGTTAAGGCAGCTCTGATCAGCTTGCGCGACTCGGTACGCGCCCCGGCCAAAAGCGTGGGCTATCACTCGGCGCTCTCGGACAAAGTGATGATCGGCGGCCATTCGAAAGGTGGCTTCGGAGTGGTGTGGTCGGACAGCAACGGGCTGCGCTCGGTTCAGATCAAAGCCATCAGCGGGGAGGCCGGAAAGCCGGTCACCCTGGTCAACAAGGACGTGCAGAACAACTTCGCCGTGGGGGCTCGCCCCCGGGGCGGGCTGGAGTTGATCACCAACCTGGGCCAGGAGAGCTTCCTCTTCGGTTGGGACAACGGCGAGTGGAAACGCGAGACCTCCCCGGCCCCCCCCGCCAACACCCCGCCCCCCGTGCCAGGCCCCAATCCAGCCTGCACGCTCGACCGCGAGGACAAAATGCACGTGATCTATCAACCCACGGGCACCAGCGACGTGATGTATGTCAACGACCGGAGCGGCGGTTGGAGCGTCCCCGAGAAGGTGTTCACCATGAAGTCGAGCAGCGCTCCCTTCACTATCGCATGTTCCGAGAACTACGTCTGGGCGGCCTACGCCCACGGCACCCACATGGTCATCGCCAAACGGCCTCTGAAGTGAAACGCTTGCCAGTTGCGGTCTCGGCCTGCCTGGCCGGCATCTGCTGCCGCTATGACGGCGGCTCAAAGCCCCATTCGGTCGTGCAAGAGCTGATGGCGCGTGGAGAGCAAGTGGTTCTGATTTGCCCCGAGGAGTTGGGCGGACTGGGCACTCCTCGCCCGCGAGCGGCCCTCGAAGGGGGCGACGGCGCAGCTGTCTGGCGGGGCCAGGCCCGAGTCGTGGACGAGCACGGACAGGACGTCACCGAGGCGTTTTGCCAGGGTGCCCGGGAGGCCCTTGAGCGAGTTGTCGCGGCCGGGGCTCGGCAGGCGGTGCTCAAGCAGCACAGCCCCTCCTGCGGATGCCTCAGCTCGCGTCAGGGGGGCGACGGGGTGACCGCGGCCCTGTTTCGCCAGCATGGGATCACTCTGTGCACCGAAGAAGACTTACTCGTGCCGGAGAGCCTCGATGGGATCGAGGCGCGAGGCCTGCACGGCCGGGTAGAAGCCGAAAAAGATCCCCACCAGCACTGAGAACCCGAAGCTGATCGCCACCGACACGGTGCTCACGCCAGCCGGTCTCTGGAACACATCTGCCAGAAGATAAGAAACGCCCACGCCCAGGGCAATCCCCAGTGTTCCGCCCACCACCGAGAGCACCACTGCCTCCACCAGGAATTGCAGCATCACGTCGCGAGCCCTGGCTCCGATGGCCATGCGAATGCCGATCTCGCGAATGCGTTCGGTGACCGAGACGAGCATGATGTTCATGATGCCGATGCCTCCCACCAGGAGGCTCACCGAGCCGATGCTGCCGAGCAGGGTGGTGAAGACCTGGGTGGCTTCCCGACCGGCCTTGAGAATCTCGGCCTGGTTGTAAGAGTAATAGGGCTCCTCCTCCTCTTCCGGCACCCGGTGGCGCTCACGCAAGAGCATCAAGACCTGTTTCTCGGCCGCGGCCACCTGATCGGCCCGCTTGGCGGACACGATGATCGAGCCCAGGTCGCGCCCCCACTGCAGACGACGCTGGGCGGTCGTATAGGGCAAGATCACCATGTCGTCGCTGACCCCACCGAAACCCGCGTCGCCCTTCTCGGCCATGACTCCCACCACTTCGCAGGGGAGGTTGTCGAGTCGCACCACCTGACCCAGAGGATTGCTCGACCCGAAGAGCTTCTCTCGCACCGTCTTTCCCAAAAGGCAAACCGGCGCCGCCGACTGCACCTCGCGCTCGGAGAAGAGCCTGCCGCTCACAGCCTGCCAGTTCCGCACGGTACAAAACTCGGGGGTGGTCCCGGTGTAACTCGTGCTCCAGTTCTGCGAGCCGAACACCACCTGCACCTTGCTGCGCACGATGGGCGCGGCGGCCAGGACGTAGGGGAGTTGCTGGATGGCCTGATAGTCCTCTACCGTCAGATTGCGCCCCGTTCCCTGACCGGTGCGCACCCCGCCCCGACGACCCGAGCCGGGGTAGATGACGATCGTGTTGGTTCCCATGCCGGCGATCTGGCTCTCCACCGCCATCTTGGCCCCTTGACCCACGCTCAGCATGGCGATAACGGCGGCCACGCCGATGATCATGCCCAGCATGGCCAGGAAGGTGCGCAGTCGGCGACGCCACAGAGAGCGCCAGGCGAGCTTGAGCACCAGCCAGAAGCTCAGAAGAACATCCTCACGCGTTTCTTGGTCTTGCTCGGAGCCTTCTCGCTCACGATCACCCTCTCACCTGCCTTCAGGTCACCCTCGAGGTATTCGCTGAACTCACCATCGGAGATCCCGACCCGAATGGGACGAGACTCGGGCCCTTTCGGGCTCATGACCCAGACCGTGGCCGGGCGGCCTGGCTTGGGCAGCTCGCCAGTCTGAGGGCGCACCTTCTTGGACGGCTCCTCTTCCTCTTCTGCATTCAGCCCCTCGGAGGGGAAATAGAGGGTGGCCAGAGTGGGCACCAGCAGCACGTCCTTGTGGGTATCGATGGCCACCGTCACGTTGGCCGTCATCCCCGGACGCAAGAGCAATTCAGGATTGGGCGCGCTGACCAGCACCCCGTAGACCACCACCGACTTATCCTGTTGCTCCTCCTCGTCCACCGGACCCACCCGCACCTGGGTGACCCGGCCCTCAAAGGACTTGTCGGGATGAGCGTCCACCTTGAAGGTCACCTTCTGGCCCTCCTTGAGCGAGCCGATATCGGCCTCGCTGACCTCCACCTGCACCTGCATATGGCGGAGATCGCGGGCGATCTTGAACAGGTCGGGCGACTGGAAGGAAGCCTGCACCGTCTGGCCCACGTCGATCTTGCGGTCGATGACCGTGCCCGTGATGGGGCTGCGGATGGTGGCCCGATCCAGGTCCACCAGGGCCGTGCGCAGGTTGGCCTGGGCCTGGCGCACCTGGGCCTCGGCCGAGCCTACCTGGGCCTGGGCCGCCCGGCGCTGGGCCCGGGTCGCTTGCAGGCGGGTGTTGGCAGCCTTCACCTCGCTCTGGCTCGAGCTCACCCGCGAGCCAGCCTGGGCCAGGGTGGAGCGGGCTTCGTGGCGGGAAGCCATGGCCGACTGGTAGCCAGCCTCGCCCACCCGATAAGCCGTGCGCCGCTGGTCCACCTCGCTCTTGGCCACCAGGTCCCGCTTGACCAGCTCCTCATAACGTTTGTATTCGAGCAGGGCCAGATCCATCTCGGCCCGGGCCTTGAGCACCCCCGCCTCGGCCGACTCCACTCCGGCTTCGGCCTGGCCAACCTGGGCTCGGGTCTGCTCGAGCTGACCGCGAGCAGCCTCAAGCTGCGCCTCGGCCTGGGCCACTCCGGCGTCGGCGTTGGCCAGGTTAGCGACCTGGTTGGTGAGGGCGGCAGTAGCCGCGTCCAGGCTGGCCTGCGCCTGGGAGACACGGGCCTGGAACTCGGAGGGGTCGAGCTCGGCCAGAATCTGGCCCTTCTCCACCGGCGAATTGAAGTCGACCAGCACCTTCAGCACCGGGCCGGAAACCTGCGAGCCCACGGTCACGGTGGTCAGGGCTTCGAGGGTGCCGGTGGCCGATACCCGGGCTGTCACCTCGCCCTTCTTGAGCTCCTTGGTCTCGAACTCGGTCGCCCCCTCGGGGGCAAAAAATTGCTGGTAGGCCAGCCAGCCACCTGTCAGGACGAGCAAAATCAGGACCAGGCGCGAGAGTTTCACGGGCAGGCCTGATTCTGCTCGCCTGGCGAGGTCCCCTTCGTTCGACAGGGTTTCGCTCTCCAGAGCGGAACAGCGCCGGCGGCGTGTGGAAGAAAATTCTGGACTTTCTGGAAAAGGCCTCAAAGCAGCACCACGTGCTGGCCCTGCGCGACGGCATGATCGGCTCGGTGCCGATCATCCTGGTGGGCAGCTGCTTCCTGTTGCTGGCCGCCCAGGGGCCGGTTCTGAGCGCCTACTTCTCGGGCCAGGTCAGCTGGCTTCCCAACCTCGAGGCCAGCGGGTTCAACGCCTGGTATCTGAGCAAGGTGGATCTGCTCAAGATCCCTTACCTCTTTACCATGGGGCTGCTGGGGCTCTACATCGCCTTCACCGTGGCCACTTGCCTGGCTCGCCAGTACAACCTGCCTCCCCTGCCCCAGGGGCTGGGGGCGGTGGCCGCCCTGCTGGTGGCCGGCACCCCTTCGCGGGTGGCCCTGCCGGCCAGCAATCCCCTGCACGACCCGGCCAAACCGGAAGCCACCTTCTGGGTGGTGCCCCTGAAGAGCCTGGGGGCCGAGGGCATCTTTCTGGGCATCCTGCTGGCCATCTTCATGGTCGAGCTCTCCCGGCTGATCCTCAGGCCTGGCAAGGAGAAGCCCAAGGAAGAAGCGGCCGGCGGCATTCCCCAATCGGTGGTGGACGCCTTTGCCAGCTTCCTGCCCATGCTGCTGGTGGTGACGGCCGTCTTCCTGGTGGTGCATGGCTTCGGCTTCGACCTGCAAAAACAGATCGTGCAAGCCTCCAGCTTTCTCGCCCGCCTGGGCGACACGCTCGGGTGCGTGCTGGCGGTGAACCTGCTCTTGCACCTGTTCGGCGTTGCCGGAGTGCATGGCATCTCGGTAATCAACGCCGTCATGCTGCCCATCTGGCAGCAGTTCCTGGTGCACAACGCCGACCTGCACTCGGCCGGCCAGCCCCTGCAGTATGTTACCGCCTATCCCTTCTGGCAGTGGTTCATCTGGATCGGCGGAGCGGGCGTGACCCTCTCTCCCACCTGGCTGCTCTTCACCATGCGCCACCCGCACCTTCGTCGCATCGGCAAGATCTCGGTGGTGCCGGCCCTGTTCAATGTCAACGAGCCCTTCCTGTTCGGGCTACCGGTGGTGGCCAACCCACTGCTTGCAATCCCCTTCGTGCTGGCTCCCCTGGTCTGCGGCACGGTGGCCTTCCTGGCCATCTCCTGGGGGCTGGTGGGCAAGCCGTTCCTGGAGGCTCCCTGGGTGCTGCCCTGCTTCCTGGGCGCCACTTTGAGCTGCCAGGATCTGCGCGCCTTCCTGCTGGTGGTGGTCAACCTGGCCCTGAGCGCGGCTATCTGGTTCCCCTTTCTGAAGGCTTACGAGCGTCGCCTGGAGCGGGCCGACCGCGAGTCTGCCGAGGATCACTCCTCGACCTCCACCTCGGTCAGCTCCTCGGAGGAATTGCCCGCAAGGTCGACGGCCATGAACCCGAGCGAGTAGTTGCCCGGATCCACGTCCAGCATCTCTACCGCCAGACCCTCCTCGTCCACCACCAGCACGTCGTCGGGATGCTCATTGGGCACGTATTCCTCGTTTCCCTCGGCGTCGATGGTCAAAAAGACGGGCCGGAGCCGGTGACCCGGCTTGAGCTCGAGCTCTCGCGGCACCCGGGGTGAAAGGTGCCTGATTCCTCGGGGGCGCCAGGGGGGCGCGAGCCAGGCTCGCCGAAGGAGCCGCTCGTGCGCTCGGGTCGCTTTGATTCGCTCCGATTCCGTCTACCGCTGGCCGTTCTCTGGCCGGTCAGCCTGGTCATGCTGGTGGGCACGGCCATCTTGATCTCGGCCATGCTGGCCTCCAGCCTGACGGCCCGAACGCGACAGTTCCAGGACCAGGCCGAGGTGGCGGCCGAATGCCTGCGCGCCAACCTGCGCATCACCGAGGTCCTGACCGGCTCTCTGGCCGTGACGGTGGCCCGCAACCCGCACGCCCCGCCCGAGGCGCTCTATCAGCAGCTCGAGAATGCGGTCAAAAGCTATCCCACCGCTTATGGCTCGGCGCTGGCCTACGCACCCGGCGTTTACAGGCCGGGCCTTTTCTGCCCCTACGTCTTTCGCAAAGGGGCGCGGCTCGAGCGCATGGACATCGGCCACGTCGAGGGAGAGCGAGGCTACGACTACACCCAGCCCCGCTGGCAGTGGTACGACTCCCCCCGGCAATCGGGCCGGGGAGCCTGGAGCCCTCCCTACAAGGACGAGGGAGCCGGCGACGCGCTCATGACCACCTACTCCGAGCCCTTTCAGGTCGACAAGACCTTCGGGGGGGTGGTGACCATGGACATCACCCTGGACGGGCTGGAGAAGATTCTCAAGCAGATCACTCCCACCGGCAGTCGTGCCTCCCTGGTGTCCACCGCCGGCGAGTCGGTGATCTCCTCCCACGGAGGCGCCCGGATACCCCTCGCGGCCGAGTTCGCGGCCGGGCCGGAGCGCGAACGCCTGACCGCGGCGCTAAGCGATGGCCTCCCCGGCCAGTTCACGCTCGAGCGCGCGGGCACGCCGGTGGTCGTGGCCCTGGCTCCCCTGCCGGGGACCGGCTGGCTGCTGGCCCTGGAGGCCACCCGCGCATCCCTGCTGAAAGAATCCACCCAGATGCTGCAGATGCAGCTCTCGCTCATCTTGCTGGGACTGGTGTCCGTGGGCGTGGTGGTGTGGCGCTCGTCGCGAATCGTGATCCGGCCGGTGGAGGCCCTGAGCGGCCAGGTGCGCGCTTTCGGGCGCGATCAGCAGCCCTTCACGACCCTGCCCATTCACTTGCGCGGCGAGGTGGCCGAGCTGGCCAACAGCTTCTACGAGATGACCGAGAAGCTGCTCGACCGCGAGGAGCGCATCCGCGACCTGGAGATGCAGCGCTTCAACTCGCTGGTGGCCAACCTGCCAGGGGCGGTGTTTCGCTTTGCCGGTCCCGAGACCAGGCTGGAATACCTCAGCGATGCCATTCTGGCCCTGCTCGGACGCTCCGCCAGCGACTTCCTCTCCGACTCAAGCGCCCTGCGGGCCGCCATTCAACCCGAGGATCGCAAGCGAGTGACCGCCCACCTCATTGCTGCCCGCGCCGCGCGGGAGCCATGGCGGGTCGAGTACCGAATGCTCCATCGCGATGGCCGCACCATCTGGGTCGAGGAGCGCGGGCGCTGCGTTTACAGCGAGGAGGGCGCGGTGGAGTTCACCGACGGCATCCTGCAGGATGTGAGCGATCTCAAGAAGGTGGAGGACGACCTGCGCGAGGCCCGCATCGCCGCCGAGGCCGCTAATCAGGCCAAGTCCAACTTCCTGGCCAACATGAGCCACGAGATCCGCACCCCCATGAACGCCGTGCTCGGGCTCACCCACCTGGCCCTGCAGACCGAGCTCACTGCCAAGCAGAGCGACTATCTGCATAAGATCCAGAGCTCGGCCGGCAACCTGCTGCAGATCATCAACGACATCCTGGACTTCTCCAAGATTGAGGCCGGCAAGCTCAGCATGGAAAGCATCCCTTTCCGACTCGACGAGGTGCTCGATGGGGTGCTCAATCTCTTTGCGGTCAAAGCTTCCGAGAAGGGACTCGAGTTGTTCGTGCTGGCCGAGCCAGAAGTGCCCAGCAAGCTGGTCGGCGACCCTGTTCGACTCGGCCAGGTGCTGGTCAACCTGACCGGCAACGCCATGAAGTTTACCGAGAAGGGCGCCGTGGTGGTGCGCTGCTCGCTCAAGGAACGGCTGGGGGAGGAAGTCGTCTTGGAGTTCTCGGTACGGGACACGGGCATCGGAATGTCTCCGGAGCAGATGGCCCGGTTGTTCGAGTCGTTCAGTCAGGCCGATGCCTCCACCACCCGCAAGTACGGGGGAACCGGCCTGGGACTGGCGATCTGCCGCCGTCTGGTCGAGATGATGCAGGGGCGCATAGAAGTGGATTCCGAGCCCGGTCAGGGGACCAACTTCCACTTCACGGCCCGTTTCCCGCTGCAAAAGCAGTCCGCCCCAAGCCTGGCGATGCGCCTGGACCTGCGAGGCAAACGGGTGCTGGTGGTGGACGACAACGAGACCGCCCGGCTGATTCTGACCGAAGTGCTCGAGTCGCTTGGCTTCGCGGTGGACAGCGTGGTGTCGGGCCAGGAGGCGCTCAAGCGCGACGTGACGGACTACGATGTCATCTTGATGGACTGGAAGATGCCCGGAATGACCGGCCTGGAGGCCTCGCGTGAGCTGCGGACCCGTCACGGGCAGGCCACCCCGGCCATTATCATGGTGACCAACTATGGGCGCGACGAGGTACGCTCGCAGGCGGTCAGCATGGGTCTGCAGGGCTTTCTGGTCAAACCGGTCACCCCGTCACTCCTTTTTGATGCCATCAGCCACGCCCTGGCCCGGGACAGCTCGCAGCTGACCCGGGTTGCCGCCATTCAAAGGCCCTGCCTGCGCTTTGAGGGGGTGAGGGTGTTGCTGGTGGAGGACAACGCCATCAACCAGCAGGTGGCCACCGAGTTGCTCGAGCAGCTCGGTATCGAGGTGGCTCTGGCCAACCATGGCCTCGAGGCCCTGGAACGGCTCGACCGGGAGAGCTACGACCTGGTTTTCATGGATCTGCAGATGCCCGAGATGGACGGCTACGAAGCCACCGCCACACTGCGCTCTCAGGAGCGCTTCCGCGAGCTGATCATCGTGGCCATGACCGCCCACGCCATGGCCGGTGACCGCGAGCGCTGCCTGGAGGCGGGGATGAACGACCACTTGACCAAGCCCATCGACCCGGCCGCCCTGGTGGGGGCTCTGAACCGCTGGCTGCCGGGGCGTGGCCGGGAAGTGGCTCCTCCAGCTCGCCCCGAGGAAGAGGAGAGCTGGCCGGACCTGCCTGGCGTCAGCATCGCCGATGGCGTGCAACGCCTGGGAGGCAACTCCAAGCTTTACCGGCGCCTGTTGGTCGAGTTCGGGCGCGACTTTGTCCTGGCTGGCGAGAAGCTGGCGACCCTGCTTGATTCCGAGGACTGGGACGGCCTGATGCAGCAGGCCCATTCGCTGGCCGGGGTAGCCGGCAACCTCGGGATGGGGCACCTGCGCACCCACGCCAAGGAGCTGGAGGGCTCGGCCCGCAAGCGCGATCTCCCTGCCTGCCGGGAGGCTCTCGGCCAGGTTCTCACCCGGCTGGGCGAGGTTCTGCCGGCTCTGGCCGGCCTGGAGGTCCCGGCCGACGAGGCTCCCCCTGCAGCGGCGGCCGACCCGGCCGAGCTGTTGGCGAGCTGCCGTCGGCTGAGCGAGTTGCTCAAAGAGTTCGACCCGGGCGCCGAGGATGCCGCCCGGGAGCTTGCTCCCAAGCTGGTCGGGATGGAGGACCTGCGCATGAAGCTGATCCGGCAGGTGGAGGGCTTCGACCTGGAGGATGCCGCTGCCACTCTGGCCGAGATCATGGAGCGGCTGGAGAAGCCCTAGGAGTCGAGCGCTGGCCCCGAGAATTTGTCAGGATGGTCAAGCCCCGCCACTTCTCCACGTCCGAGTATTACCTGATGGCCGACCACGGGATGTTCCATGGCGAGCGCGTCGAGTTGCTCGGCGGTGCGGTGGTGGTCAAGAGCCCCCACAATCCGCCCCACTGCAACTCGATAACCCGCGCCACGGGGCTTCTGGTCAGGACTTTTGGCGAGGACTACCTGGTGCGCTGCCAGCTCCCGCTCAGCCTGGGCGAGGGCAACGAGCCCGAGCCCGACTTCGCCGTGGTGACCGAAGCCATGATGCACGGCAACACGCGCCATCCTACCCGCGCGCTGCTCGTGATCGAGGTCTCCGACAGCTCGTTGGGCCACGACCGCAAGGAGAAGGCCAGCCTCTACGCGGCCAGTGGCATCGAGGACTACTGGATCGTCAACCTGGCGGACCGCCGGCTCGAGCGCTCCACCCGCCCCCGCGAGGACCCGACGGCCCCCTTCGGGTGGAGCTATGCCGTGCTGGAGGTCTTCCAGCCGGGTGACGCGATCGCTCCCGTGCGCCTACCCGAGGTCAGGGTCCCGGTGGCCGGGCTTTTCTGAGCCGGGTGCCCCCACCTCTGGCAAGCACCTAGTGGACGACCTACGAGTACCCCACCTGGAGACTGAGGGTGACTACAATGGAAGGGACGGTAGGAAAGATCGAGCTGAACCGGCAGTGGGGCCCGCGCTGACGGTTTACGCGCGAACCCGCAACCGCCTCAAGAGCAAGCGGCTCTGCCGCACCGCCCGACGGCGATTGGCGCGCAGATCGCCCTGGCGGGCGTGCTGATAGTCGGCGGCGCAGGTGCGCTCGCGGAAATTGGCTGCATAGGCGAAGGTCTTCATCACGAAACCAGACTACCCGAGCGACCTTGAAGGGATCTGAAATCAGCCCAA
>CAYYHB010000016.1:21296-40730 GCA_964471395.1 uncultured Burkholderiales bacterium
TCATCACGAAACCAGACTACCCGAGCGACCTTGAAGGGATCTGAAATCAGCCCAACGCAAGCTCCGAGGCGGGGTCCCCCGATGGGCCGACCTCTCGACGCAGACGCTGCAGCTCTTCGCGCAGTGGAGCCCAGTAAGCCCGGTCACGAGCCCGCAGGCTCTCCTGCTCGACATGCAGCATCCTCTCCACCTCCTCGAGGTCTCCATCTCGAGCCTTCAATACGGCCGGACGCTGGCAGGCGCCGGGGTGGCTCTGGACCAGCTCACACAGCAATTCGGGAGTCCGCAGTTCCTCGAGCCAGAAAGCGATCTGCTCGGGAGTGGCACCCGGACGATTCTGGAAGTAGTGTACCTCCACCAGTCTGCGCAGCATCGGCCAGTCCTTGTCCCGCTGGGTCTTCTTCGCCTGAACCAGATCGGTCAATGACATTACCTGCACCTCCTGCCCGCCAAGCTGCAGGCTGGTGCGCCTGCGCCAGAGCTCCTCGAAAGGCGGTCCCTCGCGTAGCCTGGTCATGATATCGACGCGCAGCCCTTGCGCCTCGGGATGACCACAGCGAAAGTGAGCCGCCAGCCCCCGCTCGAGCAGATCGAGCCGAAAGGGAGGAACCGCAACGCGCACCGCCTGCAGCGCCTTCAATGCATCCACGAACCCGGCCAGCGAAGACTCCAACGGGTCGAGCAGCAGGTCCAGGTCGCGGCTAAACTCCGCTGCGCCGTATAAGACGCAGGCCTGTCCGCCCATCACGAGCGATCTGGCGCCACTCGTCTGGATCGAAGAAAGGGCTTTGCGTATCGGGCTCGGGGTCAAGGTTGCCGCCCAGAGCCAGAAAGTCCGGCCACATCGCCTGGCTGCGCTCCCAGCGCTCGGCCGGGGTCAAGCGATACCACTCGGCCCACTCGGGCTCGCACAAATCCTCCGGCTCCAGCACGGCAAGATCTTGGCCGGCCGATGACCCCCTCCCTGCCTCTCACTGCAAACGCGCTTCCCAGCGGAAGCTCTGGCCCGAGGGCAGGGTAACCGTGCCGGTGGCCAGGTTGCCCTGCAGCTGCCCCTTGAAGACCCCGGTCACCGTGCCCGAGGGAGCCTTGAGCCAGTCCAGGGCGCTCTTCTCGGCCTGAGCTGTGAAGCTGCCCTCCAGCACGCCCTGCTTGAACGAGCCTTTGATCTGGTAGGTAACCCTGCCCAGATTGGACTTGCTGTGGGAGGACCCGCTCTGAATCAAACGTCCCTGGATCTGCGAACCGCTGATGCGCAGATTGAGCACATTGGAAAGGGCCACCTCCTCACCCCGCTTGGAGCTGACCCGCTCGGTCCAGCGACCGCTCAGGTTGGTTTCGCAGCAAGTGGCGTCGAAGGTCACCTCCTCCAGGCGCACCGCCCTACCCTCCACCAGCCCTACCAGGTTCAGCACGGCGCTGTTAGCGTAGTGATTGGTGCCCCCTTCCGAGGAGGCCAGCACGAAGATGGTCACCCGCCGCGAGAAGGGGTAAAAGGAGGCATTCACGTCGACCGTCCAGCCGGCCTTACGGTAGCGAGAGGTGTGGTCGGTGTGCAGGTTCTTGCGGCTCAGGCGGGTTAGCTCCTCGTGCAGGCGCAGGGCGCTCCGGTCGGCCTGGACCTTCTTCCAATCCGGCTTGCGCGTCCACTTCTGCTTCATCAAGCGCATACGAAAGTCGTTGGGGTCGCCCTCGGAATGCAAGAACAGGTCGACGGCGCGCGTGGGGGAGAGCTCGGACAGCTCGCCCTTGAGGCTCTCATGCAGCGGTTCCAGGGTGCCCTCGGGGTCGAGGGAGTCCAGGGTTTTCTCGGCTGCCAGCGGCTTGAGCCCGAGCTGCACCACCACTCCGTAGGCCTCCAGCCAGCAGGCCTTCTCCTTGCGCGAAGCGGGTATGCCCCGGGCCTCAAGTTGCCGAACCAGCTCGCGCACGTAGCTGGCAAAGTCGCCCGGGTCGGCCACAGCCGCCCGGCCGGCCATGAGCGCGATCACCAGCAGGACCCTGAGCAGTCGAAACGGCAGAGCTAGTTTTCCTTCGGTCCGCCGGCGGGTCTCTGGGCCGCCAGGTTGCGGTCGCGCACGGCCAGAAAGTCCTCGCCCCAGCGAGGATTGACGCACACTCTCAGTCGCCCGCCCTCAAGCTCCACCTTGTAGATGCGATCCATCAGGTAGTCCGCCTCCACCGTCTGGCGCAATACAGCCCGCTCGGAGTCATTGAGCACGCCCAGGGGCACCTCGGCCGCCACCCCTTTCAGGTGCAGCTCGTCGCGCCAGTCGAAGCTCTGCTTGCCGGTGGCGGTCAGGTGGGCCATCGAGAGGCGCTTGACAGGCAGGCGAAAATCCTTCTTGCCGGTGGCCTCGCGCATGCGCAGGGTGAGACTCCAGAGATAGCCATCCAACTCGGGCGCGATGTAGAAGGAGAACAGGCGGGGATCGCTGCCTCGTTTAGCTTCCCCGCCAACGCCATGATCGGCGACGGGGGCCGTGACCCGCACCAGCTCTCCCTTGCGCACGCCCTCGCGAAAGTCTTCCACGGTCAGGTGCGAGGTCACCCCGACCACCTCCACGAAATCCCGGTTGGCGTCATATTTCGCCACTGTGCTCCTGGTAAACTCGGACCCGGCGAGGTAGCCGGCCAACGACCCGAGGACCTTCCACACGTAAATGTCGCTCTCGTCCCCCAGGGCCATGTGGCGGTTCACGTTCTCGGTGATCTCGCCTTCGACCGTGCGCAGCCCATTGAGCATCTGGCGGCAGCGCAAATCGTTCCAGATGGTCAGGAAGTTGACCTTGTGCGTCCCCAGGGCGGTCAGGAAGTTGGCCCGGTTCTCAGCCGAGGGACGCAGCAGGTTGGGCTCGCGGCGGGACAGGTAGTCGAACAGGATGTCGTCGTTGTTGAGCACCCCGTTGTGATAGGCCGAGATGGCCAGATCGACCCGGTCGCCATACTTGTCCATCAGGAACTTGAAGAACACCACCGCGTCCTCGAGATTGGCGTCGACCACCAGGCGCTCGTCCTCCACCCCTGCCTGGTGGGCCATGTGACGATGGCGCTTGACCAGGTCGTAGCGCTCGGCCAGGGCCATGTACTGAGCGGCCTTGCGGCGAGCCTCGGGATCTTTGTTGGTCTTGGCCACGTTCTTGAAGAAACGGGCCTGGGTGTAATACTCCTCGGCCTGGCGGGCGCTGTAGGCATGAGCCGTGTCGACCGCGCCCCAGGTCATCTGGCCCACCCCGGCAGCGTCGGCCCAGCTCACTTTGTCCATGTCGCCCGAGTTCTCCCAGGACGTGATGGCCAGCACGGCCAGGAAGGGCACCTGGTGGAACTCGCAGATCTTCTTGAGCTTGGCCTCGTAGCGGCGGATGAGAGCGTGGTTACGATTGAGGTCGTGGTGGTTGGTGGTGTGGTAGACTACATGGTGGTAGGCCAGGATCTCGGCCGCCGCTTGGCGCTTCTCCTCCTCGGAGTAGCCGGTGAGGACTTGCTCCACCATGTCGTCCACCGCCACCCGCTCCTCCTCGGAGTATTTCTCGCGCACGTAAAAGTTGCGCAGCTTGGAGCGGCTTTGGGGAGCCTCGGCGGGCTGCTTGGGGATGCCCTGAGTGGCGGCCGGGTTGGGGGTAACCGCGGCCGATGGGCTGGCCACGGGCGCGGGTTTCCCGCAGCCGGTCAGGCCCCAGCAGGTGATCCAGAGCCAACCGAAAAGACTGACCCCGTGAAGAATCTTCCTGATCTTGCGAGCGGCCACGATGGTAGAACCTTTCTCTCAGTGCCGATCGGTTCCTGTCCGCGATGACCCGCCTCGAGCTTGCCCGGGCCGGCGAGCGGGCCGCCTCGACCTTTCTCGAGGCGCGGGGCTGGGTCGTGCTGGAGAGCAACTACCGCTGTCCCCCGGCCGAGATCGACCTGATCGCCCGAGACGGCACCGTGCTGGTATTCGTTGAAGTGAAGACGCGTCAGAGCCCCCGGGCGGTTCCCGCCGAGGCCGTCTCGCCTCAAAAACAACGCAAGATCCGCCTGGCGGCGGCCTGGTATCTCAAAGAGCGCAGGCTCGCCGACCCGCCCTGTCGCTTCGACGTGATCGCGGTCACGGGACGAAACGAGAGCGACTTCACCCTGGAGCACTTTCCGGGGGCGTTTTAGGCTTGCTCTGGGCCGTCTTCTCAGGGGTCCGCAAGCGCGAGCGGCAACGATTCATTTTCTTCCTGGTGCTCTCGGGCATGCTCAGCATGGGCCAGACCCTGGGCCTGGCAGGCTCCGAGGCTCTGTTGCTGGCTCGCCTGGGGGCAGAAGCCCTGCCCATGACCTTCATCGCCGCCTCCATTCTCACCGTGCTGGGCAACTTCGTCTACGCCGTGGGCGTGGACCGCTCCCGAAACGATGTCTACTTCATCAATCTGCTGATGGGCGCGGCGGTCACGCTCTGCCTGCTGACTTACGGTTGCATTCAGAATGTGAGCTGGGTCTTTCCCACCGTCTACTGCTTCTATTACCTCAGCCTGGCTCTCTTCACCAACCACTACTGGACCTTCACCGGCGACTTTTTCGACACCCTGGCGGCCAAGCGACTCTTCCCCCTGTTCGTGGTGGGCAGCAGCCTGGGAGGGCTCGCCGGGGGCCTGGTGGTGGTATTCAGCTCGCGCTTTCTGCCCCCCCAGTATCTTCTTTTCTTCTGGGCCCTCCTGTGCCTGGTGGCGGCCGCCCAGTTGCGTTTTTACCGGCGCCGGCTGCGACGCTGGGGCCCATTAGAGCTGGAGGAAGCTGACGAAACCTCGCTCGAGGGCATCAAGGCCGCGGTGCGTTACCTTCGCCAATCGGCTCTGGGCCGCTGGACGGTCATCTCCGCTCTAACCATGGTGCTGGCCGTCTTCGTGAGTCAGTATCTTTACTCCGACATCCTGGTGCGTCGCTTTCCCCGGGCCGATGAGCTGGCCATGTTCTTCGGGATCTACCTCGCCGCCAGCAACGTCTGCGAGATTCTGGTCGAGGTGGTCGTCACTCCCTGGCTCATCCGCCGCGTGGGCGTGGCTCGAGCCAACCTGCTCCACCCCTCGCTGACGGTGGCTTCCTTCCTCTTCCTTTACCTGCGCTGGGGCCTGCTCACCCCGGCGGTGGTGGCCCGCTTCAACCGCGAGTCGCTCGAAAACGCCCTGGCCGCCCCCGTGCGCTCGCTCGTTTACAACGCCCTGCCAGCCCGCTTCCGGGGACGTATCCGGGCCTTTCTGGAAGGCATCGTGGTCTATTCAGGCATGACCATCGCAGGCGTCTCGCTGCTGGTCCTGAGCGAGCGGCTCGGGCCCAAGTGGCTTTGCCTGGCCGGCGGCGGGCTTGCCTTGCTCTACCTGGTGGCCAACATCAAGGTGCGCAGTGAATACCTCCAGACTCTGGTCACCGAGCTGCGCGAAGGACGGCTCGATCTGGCCGATGTGGGCACGGACATCGGGGCCGAGCGGCTCATCGAGCTGTGGAACGCTCTGTTACAGGAGGACTACCAGCACCCCTCGAGAGCTCTGCTGCAAATGGCGCCCGTACTTGCCCAGCGCGCCGTGCTCGAGCCTCTGCGCCAGGGCTTGCAGCACCCCGACCCGCGACTGCGGGCGGCCTGCGCTGAGGCGCTGGGCCAGTCGCAGGGAGTTTCGGCCATCCCCGAGCTGCTCAAGGCCCTCCAAGACAGTGACACCACTGTGGCCGTGGCCGCCCTACGCACCTTCAGTCCCCCGATGGTGCGACGCGAAGAGGTGCGCTCGGTGCTGCGTCAGCTGATGATGAGCGAGCACCCCGAGCTGGCCGCGCGCTCGGCCCATTTGCTGGGCTCGGAGGGGCGCAGCCGGCTGGTGGAGCTGGTGAAGAGCCAGATCGTTCCCCAGGCGGCAGCAGCGCTTGAGTTTCTGCCCGGCGATCTGGCCGAGCTGGCCCTGGAGCGGCTGAACGAAGAGACGCCGGCCATCCTGGCCTCAGCCCTGGAGGCGCTGGCCCGGCTGGACACCTCGGTGGACCTTGATCTGGAACGCCTGGCCACCCTGCAGCATCACTCCGACCTCGCCGTACGCCTGGCGGCCGTGCGCTGCCTGGGAAGGCAAGGACAGGATTCGGTGCAGAGCCTGGTGCTGGTGGCCAGCGCCCTGGGCGATCCGGCCCTGGACGTGCGCCGGCTGGCCGCCGAGACGCTGGGCAACGTCCGGGCCGAAGTGGTCAACGTGGTGGAGCCCTACCTGCATGCTCACCACCTGGCCACCGTGGAGGCAGCTGCCCAGGCTCTGGCCAACAACGGCTCGCCGCGCTCGCGCGAAGTGCTGGCGCGCGAGTTCCGAGCCCGGGTCGAGGCCTCCTGGCGCAACGTGCTGGCCCTGCACGTGCTGGAAGAAGACGAGGAGCTGAGCCACCGCTTCCTGCGCGCCGCCTACGAGGATGCGGCCAGCAAGAACCGCAGGCTGGCCTTTCGCATGCTGGAGAACCTGGAGAGCTCCAAGGTGATCCGCAGCGTGGAGAAGGTGCTGCGCTTTGCTTCCTCGCGCACCCGCTCGGATGCTCTGGAAGTGCTCTCCAATCTGGGCGATCGCAAGGCCTCGCACCTGCTGGTCTTGCTGCTCGAGGACGGGGCGCTGGAAGAGAAGCTGCCCCAGCTCAACATCCCGACCTACAAGGATACCGACGAGGTCGTGGCCGAGGCGAAGAGCTCGGACAACCAGTGGTTGCGGCTGGCGGCAGGCACCCAGAGCCGGGCGGGAGAACCTTCCGCGCGAGAAGAGAAGATGGAACGCCTGCTTGTACTCCGCAAAGTGCCCCTGTTCGCCCACATGACGCTGGAGCAGTTGGAAGCGATCAACCAGCTTGTCACCGAGGAGCAGTACCTGGCCGGCGAGCTGATCTTCCGCGAGGGGGATGTGGGGGGCGAGCTCTATTTGCTGGTGGAGGGTGAGGTGGCCGTGGTCAAGAGCCACGGCACGGCCAGCGAGCTGGTGCTGACCACCCTCAAGGGGGTGAGCTACTTCGGCGAGATGGCCATCCTGGACGACGAGCCGCGCAGCGCCACCATCAAGGTCGTCAAGGACGCCCGGGTGCTGGCCCTCAAGGGCGACCGCCTGAAGGAGCTGGTGCTGCAGATGCCCGAGATCGCCTTCGAGATCTTCAAGGTGCTCACCCAGCGCATCCGAAGCTCGGACCAGCGGCTCGACCAGATGGCCAAAAAGCAGGTTGCGGCCGGCCAGGCTTGAGCCGTACCTTCCGCTACCCCTGGTTGCCGGTGGCCATCCTGCTGGCCGTGGGCTGGCTGGCCCTGCTGTGGAGCCGGCAACTGGCTCACAGCCTGACCCACTTCCCCTCCCGAGCCCCGGCCATGAAGACCACCACGACTCGCACCGAGCCGATGGTCTCGCAGGTGGTGCTGGTGGTGACTCCCGGGCTGCGAGTGTCCGACCTGAAGAGCATGCCTGGCTGGCAAGAGCTGGCCAAACTGGGGGCTTCGGGCCAGCTGCGGGCTGTCCAGCCCACTTTTGCCTGGCCCAACCTTGCCGCGATCGCTACCGGCGCGCCACCCTGGATGACCGGGGTGCTGACCGACCTGCACGCCGGCGAGGTGGGGGGCGAGAGCCTGTTCAGCCGCCTGCCCACGGCGGTGGTGGGCTCGTTTGCCTGGGACCGGCTCTTCCCTGGCCAGCTGGCCCGCTCGGCCGCCTTCGCCAATGAGATCGGCGACGCCGAGCGCACGCCGCGAGCGCTGCACTGGGTGAGCGAGGGTCTGGAGCTGGTGGTGGTCGAGTATGCCTCGCAGAACCCGGCCTCCATCGACAGCCAGTTGGTGGAGCTGAGCCGCGGCCTGGACTTCGCGCGCACGGCCCTGCTGGTGGTCTCGCCCCACGGGCGCACAACCCGAGGCGGCCGGGGCGGGAACGAGCCCGAAGTGGTTAACGTGCCGGTGCTACTGGTGGGCGGGCCGGTCCCCGAAGCAAGCAAGCTGGAGGGCAAGATGGTGGATGTGGCCCCCACGGTCAGCGCCCTGTTGGGCATCCCGCCTCCGGCCCACAGCCTGGGCCAGCCCCTGGTGGGACCACCCCATCTGCGCGAGCTCGCTCGTCAGCGCCAACTGGAGCTTACCGACGCCTGCCTGTCCCGCTATGGACTGGCTCGAGGCAATGGCGATCCGGTCTCCGAGCTGTTGACGAAGCTCGAGTCTTTCGAGCTTCGTGGACGCGGGCTGCGCCTGGTGGTGCTGGTCGTGGTGCTGATGGCTCTGGCCACCCTGATCGTTCGGGTCGACCGCCGCCAGGGCCTCAAGGTCATGGTGTTGGCACTGCAGTGGGGAGCGCTGGTGGCGCTGAGCTGGAACCTGGGCTACCTGGTGCTGATCGGCC
Source organism: uncultured Burkholderiales bacterium (assembly GCA_964471395.1). GTDB lineage: Bacteria > Vulcanimicrobiota > Xenobia > Xenobiales > QWHO01 > QWHO01. The sequence continues at coordinate 29,648 of CAYYHB010000016.1, forward strand.
CCTATTCTCCCAGCCGGCTGACCAGCTGGTCGGAGGCCCGCTTGTTGGGACTGTTCTGTGGCCTGCTGGGCTTTGCCCTGGTGCTGATCGTCGCGGGCCTGCGGGGGGCCCTGCGCGAGCCGGGACGCCCGGCCTCGGGGGGGCTGGGAGTGGCCGTCGGCACGGTCGCCTTCATGAGCACTCAGGCCCTGCTGTACGGCGTATTCTACGGATTCCCCCGGCTGGTGGCGGTGCCCCGGGCTGACTTCACCATGGCCCTGGCCGCCCTGCTGGCCGGGCTGGTCGGGGTGTGCCTGGCCGCCCCCCTGACCCCCTGGGTCTCCCGCCTGGCGGGACGCTGGCCCATCCGCAAGGGCAGCTTCGGCAAGGTCACCGGCTAGTCGGACCCGGCTCGGCCACCAGGTGCCGTACGTCCGGGGGCTCTTCGAGCAGGGTCCTGATGTGCTCGATCAGCTCTCGGTCCGAGACCGTCAGGCGCTCATGCTGGCGCAGGTGCTCGAGCCAGGTCCGAGTCAGGAAAATTTCCCAGTAGACTTCCGGTCGAGTTGGCTCGACAAACAGGGCCCACTCCAGGGCTCCCCCGCGCAGCCGCTGCAGCCGCAGGGCCGCCATCCTGGCATGGAACTCCCCGAGCGCTTCCCGGCGCACGCGATACTCCACCCGCACCAGCACTGGACCCTGGTCATACTCCAGCTCGAAGTCGTGGCCCTGGGGAGCCTCGGGCACGGGATAGTGGCGGCTGGGGGTCAGGTTGATCTTTGGATCGCCTTCCAACCGATCTTTGCGAACCAGCACCAGGCTGGCTACCAACCCGATGCTGGCGGCGCTCAGGGCAACACGGATACCGAGGTTGGTCGCCACCACGCCCCAGAGAGCGCTGCCGGCCGCCAGACTGCCGAAGAAGACCACCAGGTAGACGGCCAGAGCCCGGGCCCGCACCCAGCCCGGCAGCAAAGTCTGGGCGGCCACGCCAAAGCCGGACATGGTGGTCAGCCAGGCTCCCCCGGCCACGGCCATCACCAGCCCCACCAGAGCCGGATGGCGCACGCTCGAGAGCGCGGCCATGACCGCGGCAAACACCAGGGTGGCCAGCCCCAGCAGCTTGTTGAGCGAGAACTTGCGCCGCAGCCTGGGCATCATGAACGCAGCCAGCACCGCCCCCAGGCCCATCGAGCCCACCACCATTCCGTAGCCGCCGGCACTGAGCCCCATCTCCTTGCGGGCGATCAGCGGCAGGAGCGCCCACATGGCCGCTGCCCACGGAAAGAAGGCCAGGGCGCGCCTCAGAACGCCGCGGAAAGCGGGCGAATAACGCACGAAACGCAGTCCCACCCGCAGAGCCGCAAACCAGCGCTCGGCCGGAAGGGCCTGGGGCCTGACCGGACGCTTCCAGCGAGCCAGAACCAGCAGGATGCCGGCAAAAGTGACGGCGTTGAAGGCGAAGGCGGCGGCCGGTCCCCGAGTGGCCACCAGCAAGCCGCCCACGGCTGGCCCGATGGTGCGAGCCAGGTTGATGCTGAGGCCGTTCAGCGCGATAGCCGGCGCCAACTGGCCCGGCTTGACCAGCTCGGGCACCAGCGCCTGCCAGGCAGGCATGCTGAGGGCCGCTCCCAGCGCCAGGCAGGCCGTGGCCACGAGCAGGAAGGCCGGGGTCGTCCGGCCCGTGGCCGTGAGAAGGCTCAGCGCCAGCGCCGAGACCAGCATCCAGAGCTGGGCTGCCAGCAGCAAACGGCGCCGATCCAACACGTCGGCCAGCGCCCCCGCCGGCAGCGCCAGCACGAAGATCGGCAGGCTGGCCGCAGCCTGAACCAGCGACACCCAGAGTGGGGACGGCGTCAGGTCGGTCATCAGCCAGGAGGCTCCCAGGTCGTGCACCCACGATCCCAGGTTGGAGCCGAGCCCCGCCAGCCAGAGCGAGCGGAAGGTCCGATTGGAGAGCGGCGCCCAGGGAGACTCGGTGGTTTCGGCCATGCGCGCGGGCCTTCGGGTCAGGGGCCCCGCTCCCTCTGTGTTTTACCGGGCTTCGCACCGATGGGGAGTCTGGTAAGCCCGGTCCGAGCCCTCGACTACGAGGAAACTTCCCGGTACCGCCCTCATTCCTGCGTATACCCCGGAATCAGCCCGGTACCGGGCAATTTCCCGGTACCACCGCACAGGGGAACGAGCGGCCGCAGGGCCCGGGGATTGCTTTGCGAACATTCCCGGCATGGTAAGCATTCGTTACTGCACGCGCTGAGGCTACGAGGAGCGGGCCACCCGGGTGGCGGCCCTGATCAGGGAGAAACTCGGACTGGAAGTCGAGCTGGTGAAGTCGAGCGGCGGGGAGTTCGCCGTCCAGGTGGATGGGCGCACGGTGGCCAAGCGAGGGCTGTTGACCTTCCCCTCCGACCACAAATGCCTGGAGGCGGTGCGCAAAGCGACCGTCGCCTGACCGGCGGGGCAGTGGAGCATGCGGGTTTCGTCGAGCCGCACTGGCTGGTGCTCGGTGTGCTTCTCCTGACTTCGCCCGCGCCTGGTGAGCGGGGAGGATCTGCTCACGATCCGACTGGTCCTGCACCGGGGCGAGGATCGGCGGACTCTGGAGCGGAGGCTGCGCCTTCGCAACAGCGCGCGCTGATGAAAAGGAAGCTCAAGCCGGTCAGGGCTCCCACCGAGACGAACCACGGGAAGGCCAGCTCGGTGTTGAGCTTGAGCGCCACCACGGCGAGGATCGAGAAGGGCAGGCTGAGCGCCGCCAGAGCGTCGGGCGGGCGGCGACGGGTGGCCAGGGCGTAGGCGAACACGGCCAGCAGCGCCCCGTAGAAATAGGTGCCGATCTCCAGGCCCAGGGGCAGCAAACGCTCCACGTTCTGGGAAGCCACGGCCACCGCCCCCAGGGCAAAGCAAAAGCCCAGGCTGGACAGGCGCGTGGCCCGCAGGTAGTGGGCCTGGGAGCGTCCCGGAGCAAGATACGGCTGGTAGACGTCCATCACGAACGAGCCGGCCAGCGCCGTCAGGGCCGACTGGTAGCTCGACAGCACCACCGACAGCACGGCCGCGATCAGAAGGCCCGACAGGCCCGGCGGCAGGGCGGTCAGGATGAAGTGCGGGAAGACCTTGCGAGCGTCTGTTCCCAACGTCGGGTCAGGATGGAGCTGGTAGTAGGCGAAAAGCAAGGTGCCAATGGACAAAAAGACCAGCGCAATAGGCACGTCGGCCACTCCCGAGCCCACCACCGCCAGGCGGCTGCGGCGGCTGTCTTTGGCGGTCAGCATGCGCTGGACCATGTCGTAGTCAGTGCCAAAGATGGCCGTGTTGGTCAGGGTGGTGCCCAGCACCCCGGCCCAGAAGGTGAACTCGATTCGCGGATCGAGCGAAAAGTCAAAGATGCGAAAGCGTCCGGGAGGCACCACGCTGGCCCAATCGGAGGGCAGCCCGCTCAGCAGGTACACCACAGCGGCCGTGGCGCCCATCAGCATGACGGCCACCTGCAACACCTCGGTCCAGATCACCGCCCGGATGCCACCGGCCACGGTGTAGGCCAGGCCCAGCACGGCCACCAGGGTGACCGCCCAGGTGGCCGAGAGGCCCAGGGCCAGTTGCAGGATCAGCGCTCCGGCAAACAGGCGCACCCCGCTCATCAGCGTGCGAGTGACCAGAAAGACCAGCACGGCCAGGTTGCGCGTGCGCGGCCCGTAGGCGGTGCTCAGGAACTCGTAGATGCTGACCACGTTCTGGCGATAGAAGGCCGGCACGAAGAAGGTTCCCACCAACAGCCGGCCCCCGATGGCGCCCAGCACGATCTGGAGGTAGGTCCAGTCGCCGGTGTAGGCCAGGGCGGGCACGCCCACAAAGGTCAGGGCCGAGATCTCCGTGCCGATGATGGAGAGGAGCACCGCCCACCAGGGCAGCTGGCGATCGCCCAGGAGGTAGCTGCGGGCGCTGGCCTGGCGCTGGCGGACCCCCCAGCTGATCAGCCCCAGAACCGCGAAGTAGGCCAGCAGGATGCCCAGATCAAGCGGGCGCAGGCAGCCTCTCCAGAGCCATCACCGCGTCCACCAGGCCGGCTCCCTGGTCGTGCACCCCACCACCTCGCGGAAGCTTCTCGGCCGAGCTGACCACAGCTCGCTTAAGCTGATCGGGGGTGGCCTGGGGGCGGGCCGTCAGCAAGAGGGCCGCCAGTCCGGCCACCATGGGCGCGGCCATCGAGGTGCCGTTCTTGGTCACGTAGCCGCTCCGGGCGTTGTCAGCGGCGGTGATCCCCACCCCGGGCGCCAGCACGTCCGGCTTGGCCAGGCCGTCCACCGGCGTGGGGCCGCGCGAGGAGAGGTCGGCCACCCGGTCATCGTCGCGGCGCACCGTTCCCCGGTCGTTGGAAGCGCCCACCGTCAGCACCACGGGCGAGTGAGCCGGCGAGCCGATGGTCTCGGGGTCGGGCCCATCGTTACCAGCCGCTACCACCACCATGATGCCGCGATCCCAGGCCGCTTTGGCGGCTCGGGCCATGGGATCGTGCTGGTGGGAAAGCTGGGCCACGCCCGAGGCGGAAAGGTTCAGCACGCGGATATTGTGCCGGTCCTTGTTCTCCACCGCCCACTGGATAGCCCTGATCACGTCGGACGTGCGCGACTTGCCCTGACTGTTGAAGGCCTTGATGGCCACGATGCCGCACTCCGGAGCGATGCCCGTGTGACGACCGTTGGAATCGCTGCCATCGCCGCCCACGATGCCGGCCACGTGCGAGCCGTGGCCGTGGTCGTCGTAAGGCTCGCTCTTGCCATTCAGCACGTCGTGGAAAGCCAGGATGCGGCTGCCAAAATCCTCATGGCGGGAGATGCCTGTATCGATCACGGCCACGCCCACGCCTTTGCCCTTGAAGCCCTGACTCCACAGCTCTCCCGCCCGCACCGTGGGCGCGGCCACATTCAGGGCCGGCTGAAAGCTGTCCGGCGTGGGGGGCAGGCTGACCTCTTCGTCTGGCAACACGGTCAGATCGGGATGGTCACGCGTGAGGCGCTCGACCTCCTCGGTGCTCTCGAGCTGGCACGCGGCCGCCCCGACCAGCGGCAGGTCATGCCAACTACCGGGCAGCTCGCGTCGCAAGCGGGACAAAGTGGCCTGGTCGGCCTGGAGCAGGACGTTCACCGGGCCAGTCTAGCAGGCCGGGGCACGGGTCATGTAAACGAACCGTAAAGCTCTGCGCAACGTGCGGGGACAAACGGGTTGAACTCGGCGCCTTACTCCATCAACATGCTCTTGGGGGGCCCGGAAGGGGGAGGCGGGCCACCCTCCAGCACCAGGCGGTCGCCCTGGGTCGTCAGGCGGCTCAGCTGCAGCTGGATATTCTTGGGCAGAAAGCTCTTGGGGTCGATCAGCAGCGAGTCGCCCTCGGTGCGGATGTCGAGCTTGTCGAGCGAGTCCCCGGCCATGGCATTGGCGATGGAAACCGCGATGCGCGGCACCGGCAGCCCCAGAACGCGCACCTTCTCGGGAGTAAAGCGCACCTTCTTATCCCGGGTTAGCTCGAGCTTCCCCCGCACCGTGAAGGGCAGCGGCACCAGCTTGTCGAGCACCCCGCGGGCCTCCACCATGCCGCCGGGGGCAAAGCGGATGTCCAGCTCGCGCAGCCCCTCCTTCTCAAGCGTCTCGCCCCCCCGAACCGTGGCCGCCTGCTGGGCCACCTCGGAGGGGATGGACATGCGCAGCCGCTCGACCGTGATGGGGCTCTTTTGCAGCGGGTCCAGGTCAGGGGTGATCAAGTTGTCGGGCGAGGCCAGGAGGCCCTCCAGCGTGAAGCTCTTGAGCAGGTCGACCTTAGGGTCGAAGCGAGCCGTCAGCTCTTCGAACCGCATCCCGGCCAGCTCCAGATCGCGAATCTGAAGCTTGTTGTCCTTGACCTCAAAGTGCACCGAGGCGCCCATCGCCTGTTGCTCGGGGCGCTTTTGCTGGGTCTGGCGCAGGTCGTCGAGCTCGCGCCGGAGGCGGTCGTTCTCGTCCTCGAGCGCCCACATCCGGTCCTGGATCTCTTGCTCCATCGAGACGGCCGGCGTTGGCATGCCGGCGGTGACCCTGGCGGCAGGCAGCGAGTCGCGAATGATCATGCTAGTGTTGTACCGCAGAAGTTGACACCGGTAAAGGCGGACCGGTGAAGGTCTGCGAGCATTGTTTCAGCGACGACAGGAGCGGTCCACAATGAGGATAGAGCATTTCACGACCACGGAGCCGTTCGGGGCACCTCTCCATCCTCCAGCGGGGCCTCAGGCGCCGACGACGTGCCCGCGATGCCGGTATTACCAGGACTTCAAGGCCCGGTTTCCCAATGTGATTGCCTATCTGGAGGAGCGACTGCGCAAGAGCTGACGCGAAGGACCTCCCCGCCCGGCGACAGAACGAGCCTGACGTGTCGCTGGAAGACTGCCCGCTCTGTCACTCGACCCGGGCCGAGGTGCTGGTCGAGTTTCCCCCGCGTCGCATGCTGCGCTGCCGCGATTGCCGGCTGGGTTATCTCAGCCCGCGGCTGTCGGCCGAGGAAATGCTCGAGCACTACCGCACCGGCGACTACTACGAGAGCAGCGAGGGCTCGGGCTACAGCTCGTACCTGGCCCAGGAGCGCTCGCTGCGACTTACCTTTCGACTGCTCATCGGCAAGCTGGCGAGAAAGGGCTACACCGGTGGGCGCTTGCTGGAGATCGGCTGCGGCTACGGCTATTTCCTGACCGAAGCCCGTGCTCACTTCTCCCACCTGACCGGCACCGACTACAGCCCAGGAGCCCTCGAGCAGGCTCGCAAGACCGGCGCAACCGTTTACCTGGGCGGGCTGGAGTCGGTGCCATCCGAAGAGACCTTTGACGCCGCCGTCATGCTCCAGGTCCTCGAGCATCTCTACGACCCGCTCGACTTCTTGAACCGGCTGCGCGAACGCCTGAGACCGCGAGGCTCCCTGGCCGTGGCCGTGCCCAACCTGGCCAGCCCGCTCCGCCTGCTGCTCGGCCGGCGCTGGCCCTCCTACAAGATCCCCGAGCACGTGGCCTACTACGAGCAGAGCACCCTCAAGCGCACCCTCGAGCAGGCCGGCTTCAAGAATGTGCAAAACGTCTTCTACCCCGAGTTCTTCCCCCTGGGCCTGCTGGCCGAGAAGTTCAAGCTGCGCCTGCCCGGTGGGCTCGCCCGCCAGATCCTGTGGGTGCCCACCACCTCGGTGGCCTGTGTCGGTCAGGCGTGAAACGGCTGCTGATCGTTTTTACCTTGCTCTCGCTGGTCCCGATCTGGGCCTTCCCCTACCCGGCTTTGCAAGACTACCCCCAGCACCTCTTCCAGGCCCGGGTGGTGGCCGATCCGGCCGCCCATCCCCAGTACCAGGTGAACCTGGCGCCCACCTACTCGGTCTTCTACCTGGTCACCTCGAGCCTGTCCCGCTTCCTCCCCCTGGACGTGGCCGGGCGGGCAGCCGTCTCGCTCTATCTCTTGCTGATGGCGCTGGCCGCCTGGAGGCTGGCGCGCCCCTCCAACTGGGGCGCTCTGCTGCTCTTTCCGGTGTGCTACAACCAGTTCTACTTCCTTGGTCTTTTAAACTACATTTACGCCTTCCCCATCCTGCTGCTGGCCCTGCTCGACCTGGAGGCCTCCAAGGTGAGCTGGCGGCTCCCCTTGTGGCTGCTGGCCTTGCTCTTCGCCCACCCCTTCGGGCTGCTGGTCTATCTGGGGGTGGTGATCCTGTGGGCTGTGCTCACCCGCGAGCGGAAGTACCTCATCGCTCTGGCTGCTGGCTCGCTGGTCTTCGGGCTGTGGTATCTCTCCCAGCAAACCACGCCCTACGGGCGCACCGGGGTGCACTTCCTGGGCCTGGGCTACAATCTGCGCTTTCTGGCAACCTTCTTCACCAACACCGGCTGGGAAGCCAGCACCGACTGGTCCACCCTGGCGCTGTGGGTGGTGGCCGTGGTCATCCTGGCGCGGTGCGCCCTCAAGGAGGGCACCCTGCCGGGGGTCCGAATGGCAGCCGCGGCCGTAGCAGGGGGCCTGCTGATGGGCCTGGTGGGCCCCTGGGGCCTGGGGGGCATGAACTTTGCGCTGGGTCAGCGGCTCAGCATCGTGGCCTTCCTCTTCCTGCCTGTGCTGGCCTCGCGCGTTATCGTGCGCGGCCTGTGGGCCTTCACGCTGGTGGCCGTGGCCGTCTCACTGGTGCTGTTGTCCGATTCCAAGCAGTATCGCATCAGCCGCGAGATCGCCACCATCCGCCCCCTGATCGCCCAGATGGAGCCCGGCCAGGCGGTGCTGCCACTGATGTTCGACCAGGGCTACTCGGACGAATCCGACTACTACTTCTACCAGCCCCACCTGCACGACGTCTTCTATTACCACATCGCCACGGGCGGGGTGGCGGGCTCTTTGTGGTCGGCCGGCACGTTGCCAGTCGACTTCAAGACCGGCCAGCGCCCGGCCGCCCCCGAGCCTTACTTTCCCAACCAGTTCGACTGGCGCCACCACGCCCACTTCCGGTACTACCTGGTGCGCGGCGGAGACGAGCAAGTGGACCGGTACATGGCCTTCGCCGCCCGCCTGGTGGGGCGCTCGGGGCCCTGGCGCCTCTACGAGCGACGCTGAAGGGAGGGAGCCGCCGACCTGGCTGCGAAAGCCGCTTGGTGGCCCAAACTCCCACGGTGCAAGAGATCCTGGCCCGTTATCCCAAGACCCGCGCCGAGCTGCCCGAGTCCTACCGCGAGGTCTACGAGGCCAACTACTACAGCAATCGCCAGGGGCGCACCGCGGCCAGCCGTCTGTCTCTCTTCGTGGAGAGCTGGATGCATCGCCAGGTTGCCCGCGACACGAAGACGCGCGCCGCTCCTTTCCGCACCCTTGAGGTGGGGGCGGGCACGCTCAACCACCTCCCCTTCGAGCCCACCAGCCGCCCCTACGACGTGGTTGAGCCGTTCGAGGGGCTCTACGTCGATTCGCCTTACCGCGATCAGATCCAGCGCTTCTACTCCGACATCTCGCATGTTCCCGGACCCTACGAGCGAATCATCTCGGTGGCCACCTTCGAGCACCTGGAGGACCTGCCCACCATGATCGCCCACTGCGCCGAGCTTCTGACCCCCGACGGCGACCTGCGGGTGGCCATTCCCTCCGAGGGCAGCTGGGTCTGGAAGCTGGCCTATACCCTCAGCACGGGCCTCGAGTTTCGCCTGCGCCACGGCCTGAGCTACGAGACCTTGATGCGCCATCTCCATTGCAACACCTGGGTTGAGATCCGCACCTTGCTCGAAGGGCGCTTCCGCCAGGTGAGCTGCCGCTGTCTCGGCCTCTCGCCGGCCCACTCCATCTATCAGTTTTACTCCTGCCGGGAGCCGCGATGATCACGCTCTCACTGGTAATCCCGGTGTTCAACGAAGGGGAAGCCCTGGAAGCCCATCTGGCCGAGATCCGCCGCCACGCCGAGAGCACCGGCCTGCCCTGCCGCATCATCCTGGTGGACGACGGCTCCACCGACAATACCTGGCAGGTGTGCCGGCGACTTCCCAATGTGGAGGCCATCCGTTTCAGCCGCAACTTCGGAAAGGAAGCAGCTATCCTGGCCGGGTTGCGGGCAACGCGGGAAGATCTCACCATCGTCATGGACAGTGATCTCGAGCATCCGCCCGAGCTCATCCCCCAGATGGTCAAGCTGTGGCGCGAGGGGGCCTATCAGGTGGTGGAGGCGGTCAAGGCTCGAAGAGCCCGCGAGCACTGGTACCGACGCCTCGGGGCGCGGATCTTCAACCGCAGCATGCGCACCCTGGCTGGAGTCGATCTGGCCGGGCAGAGCGACTTCAAGCTGTTGACCCGCGAGATGGTGGAGTCTTACCTCGACCTGCCTGAGGCCAACCGTTTCTTCCGCGGGCTGATCACCTGGCTCGGGCCACGCCGGGCCGAGATTTGCTTCGAGGTGCCGCCCTCCAACCGGCGCACCCGCTGGAGTTTCTCCCAGCTTGTCAGCCTCAGCCTGTCGGCCCTGTCGTCATTTTCCTATGTGCCCTTGCAGATGATCACGCTGGCGGGCTTTCTCACCTTCGTGGGTAGCTTCTTGCTCAGCCTCTACGTGCTCTGGGTCAAATTCTCCGGACGCGCTGTGGAGGGCTTTGCCACCGTCATCCTGGTGGTCTTGTTCGTGGGCAGCATCACCATGATCTCGCTGGGGATCATCGGGGGGTACCTGGCTCGCATTTACGACGAGCTCAAGCGCCGCCCGCCTTACGTGGTTTCCGACCAGCGCCACCCGGACTGAGTCATTGCTGTTGCTGCTTCTGCTGGGCAGCGTACCAGGCCGGCAGGTTGGGAAGCTCGAGCGGCTCGCCCAGAGAGGTGAACCGGTCCTTCCCCATCGGCTGACCCAGCAAGCGAACCTGCACGGCCACCGAGAGCTCGCTGGTGGCCTCGCCCTTATGGGTGCCCCGGTTGGGTGGGACGTCGCTGTAGTCGCGCCCCACCGCGGTGCGAATGTGGCGCTCGCCGGCCAGCAGGTTGTTGGTAGGATCAAACCCCAGCCAGCCGAGCGTGGGCAGGTAGGCCTCCACCCAGGCGTGGGAGGCGTCGGGCACGCTGGTATCGTCGCGATGGTAGAGGTAACCCGAGACATAGCGCGCCGGGACGCCCAGCTGGCGGGCCAGGGCCAGGAAGAGATGGGAGAAATCCTGGCACACACCGGCTCGGGCCGCCAGCACCTCATCCAGCGGAGTCTCCACCGCCGTGGACTTGGGAGCGTAGAGAAAGCGCTCGTGCAGGCCCTGATTCAGCTCGCGCAGCACGGTGAGAGGGTCGTCGCGACGGAAGCTGCTCAGCTCGTGTCGCAAGGCTTCCAGAGCCTCGTCGCTGGCGCGGGTGCGGGCGGTGGGGCTGAGAAAGTCGAAATGCTCGCCCTCCTCCTGGGCTCGATCCAGCTCATCCCAGACCGTGGGCGAAAGCGCGCTGGGAGGAGGCTCGGGCTCTTGAACCTGCAGCCTGGACAGGGCCGTGATGCACAGCTCGGAAATGGGGCGGGGAATGTCGAAATTGTGCACGATGTTGCCCTGGTAGTCTCGAAACGACTGCACCTGGGCCGGCGGCTCCACGCTCAGCTCGAAGCTCA